>CAXTQD010000200.1:7504-9799 GCA_964246175.1 uncultured Chthoniobacterales bacterium
GTGTCGGTCTCCGCCGCGGCGTGGATGACGAACTCGCACCGGTCCGGCGCTTCCGCCCCGAGCTGCCGGCGCACGTCGCCCGCGTCGAGCGTGTTCACGTCGCCACGCACCAGCCGGACCGCCGGCTGGGCCGCCAGCCTGGGCCACTTGGCAGTGAACGCCGCCGGGTCGCGGGTCAGCACGACGACGCGTGCCCGCAGGTCTAGGGCGGAGTCGAGGTGAACAAAGCTCTCCAGGAACCAGCAGCCGTAGTACCCTGTGCCGCCGGTCAGAAAGATCGTCGCGCCGCGCAACGGTTCCCAGAGCGCCGGCTCGTCCAAAAACGGCTCCAGGTCCCGGGCCAGAGGGTGCGTTTGCATAGGTCAGGCTGCCGCCAGGATCGGCTCACCCGCCCACGGGGCACCGAGCGCGCGGGCCTGCGCGGTGTAGCGGGCGATCTGGGCCTGGGTGTACGCCAGACAGCCGTGGCCGTCTGGCTGCGCGGAGTCACGCCGATACCAGCCGACCGTCTCGGCGACCGTCGCGCGGAAGTCCCACACAGGACGCCAGCCGAGCACGTCGGCCGCCTTGTCCACGTTGAGGGCGAGGAAACGGCTCGCGGGCAGGGCGCGGGGGGGGGCGGCGGCGCCCCACGTCCCGCCCGGCCAGTGCCGGAGCGCCTCCCCAACGAGTTCGCCCACGGTGCGGTGGGCAGCGGGGTCAGGGCCGAAGTTGAACGCGCCCGCCAGCGGACCAGGGCAGGCGTGGGCGGCGTGGAGTCGCGCGCCCAGCCAGAGATAACCGCCGAGCGGCTCCAGCGCGTGCTGCCAGGGGCGGGTGGCCAGCGGGTTGCGGACCGGCACGACCTCTCCCGCCCGCAATGCGCGGATGCAGTCTGGCACGATGCGGTCCCGCGCCCAGTCGCCACCGCCGATGCAGTTGCCCGCGCGCGCGCTGGCAATACGGACGAGGGCGTCCGGTCCGGAGAAGAACGAGCGTCGATAGGACTGCACGGCCACCTCCATCGCACCTTTGCTGGCGCTGTAAGGATCGCTGCCCCCCAGCGGATCGTCCTCCTGGAAGCGACGGATGTCATGATCGGAGTTCTCGTAGCACTTGTCGCTGGCGACCAGGACCGCCGTGCAAGGCTTGGGCAGCCGCCGCAGGCATTCCATCACGTTGACCGTGCCCATGACGTTGACGGCGAACGTCTCCTGCGGCTGCTCGTACGAGAGTCGCACGAGCGGCTGCGCCGCCAGGTGGAAAACGAAGTCGGGCCGGGCGGCCTCGAACGCACCGCGCAACGCCAGGGAGTCACGGATATCGCCCTCGTGGTGGCGGGCAATGCGTTGGCCGAGGCGCAGTTGGTCGAACAGCGCGGGCCGCGTCGGCGCGGGCAGGGAGAAGCCCGTCACCCGCGCTCCCAGGCGCAGCAACCATTCGCACAACCACGCGCCTTTGAACCCGGTGTGGCCGGTCACGAGGACGCGACGGCCTTCGTAGTGGCCGCCGAAAGCTTCGGAATCACAGGGGACAAGCATGGGAGAAAAGCAAACTCGGGCTGCCGGTCTGATTAAGCACGGGTGGTGCCACGCGGCCGGCGCGCCGTGTTTTTCTTTGTTCCCCCTGTCTTCACATTCCGTCGCGCCAGACCTTCCAGGGAGCCTTGCCGCTGCGCCAGAGTTCGTTGAGGTACTGCATCTCCTGGTAGGTATCCATGGGCTGCCAGAACCCCTCGTGCTGGTAGCTGTTGAGCTGGCGGTCGGCCACGAGTTCGGCCATCGGCTCGCGTTCCAGCATGACGCCCGGGTCCGGGGTCAGGTAGTCGAAGAGCCGGTAGTCGCACACCATGTAACCTCCGTTGACGTAGGCACTTTCCAAAGACGGCTTCTCGCGGAAGGCATCCACCGAGCCGTCCTCGGACAGGTCGAGCGCGCCGAACCGTCCGCCGGGATGCACGGCCGTCACTGTCAGCGCCTTGCCGGACTGCCGGTGCGCGTGGACGGAGGCGTTGATGTCGATGCTCGCCACGCCGTCGCCGTAGGTTAGGAGGAACATCTCGCCGCGCGGGATGTAACGCTGGATGCGCTTGACGCGGCAGGCCGTCATGGCCTCCTCGCCGGTGTCCGCCAGCGTGACGCTCCAGTCTTCCTCGCTGTGGACATCGTGGTACTCCACGCCGGGGTTGCGCCCGAGCGAAAGCGTCACGTCACAGGTGTTCCACAGGTAGTTACGGAAGTAGTCCTTGAACATGTCGCCCTTGTAGCCCAGGCACAGGATGAACTCCGTATGTCCGTAGTGGGCGTAGGTCTTCAT
>CAXTQD010000201.1:0-9795 GCA_964246175.1 uncultured Chthoniobacterales bacterium
ATTTCCTCGCCCGCGTAGACGCCCTCCTCGAAGCCGCCGCAGTCCTCCCACGCCTGCCGATAGCAGTAGACGTAAGAACCGGCGGCGAGCTTGGCGGCGGCGGACACGCGGTTCCACGTCCAGAGCAGCGCGCGGGCAGTGGCGTTGAGGTCGCGCGCGTCGAACTCCATCGCTGCCCCGCCCGCGCAGACCTCCCCACCCTCGAAGCGGCACAGGGTAGCGGCGAGCAGCGCGGGGGTGACGAGCGTGTCGGCGTCCACGAAAATGAGCCACCGGCCGCGGGCGGCGCGGGCGGCGGTGTTGCGCGCGCGGCTGATCTGATTGTGGGGTTCGTGGACGACGCGCGCGCCGCCCGCCCGGGCGACCTCGGCGGTGCGGTCGGAGGAGTTGTTGTCGCACACGACAACCTCGTAGTCCGTCCGCCCGGCCGCGGCGAAGGAGTCGTGCACCCGCGCGAGTACGGGAGCGAGGTAGCGTTCCTCGTTGTAAGCAGGGATCAAGAGGCTGACGGCGGGGGAGTTCTCCATAAAGGGCCAAGGCGCGGCCCAACAACATAACGCAAAACCCTTGCCGCCGCCGGGGCGCTTTGCCTACTTTCCCACTTTATGGAAGCCCCCGAAGTCCCGCTCGAAGCCGCGCAGGAACACATCAACGAGCACGCCGGCGGCCACCACGGGGGCCACGAGAGCACCCCGCGGGCCCGCTGGATTCTCGGCGTGGCGCTCTCGTCGGCGATCTTCGCCGCGCTGGCAGCCGTGGCGTCGCTGATGGCAGGCCACCACATCAACGAAGCCCTCATCGCTCAGCTTGAAGCCAGCGACAAATGGTCTGAGTACCAGACCAACAGCATCAAATCCGCCGTGCTCAGCGGCAAGATCGAAATAGTCAAAGCCTTCGGCAAAGACATCAACCCGGCCGACAACGACAAGGTCGCCAAATACGAGGACGCCAAGAAGCACCTCGACCCTGAAGCCAGAGAGTTTCAGAAGAAGCGCGACGAACACATCGAGCACCACGAAGGCTTGGCGAAGTCGGTAACGATGTTCCAGGTGTGTATCGCCATCGCGGCCGTCGCCGTCCTGACCAACCGGCGGTGGTTCTGGTGGATCAGCCTGATTTCCGGCGTGGCCGGGATCTATTTCATGGTGCTGGGGTTGTTCTTTTGAGTAGGCACACCTCAGAGCTGCTCGACGTGGTAGCCCCGCGCCCGCAGCAGCGCCGGCACCCCTTCGTCGCCCGCCATGTGCGCGGTGCCGGCAAGAACCATCCACGTCTTGCCCGAGCGCAGGTAGTCCTCCAGCTTCGGCATCCACGTCGCGTTGCGTTCGGAGAGCATCCGCCGCCGCACCCCGGGCGCGTCGCGGTACTCATCCTCCACGATCTTCTCCAGGCCGGCGGTGTCGCCGCGCTTCCAGCACGCCAGCGTCTGCGCGAACAGCTTGCCGTCCGTGTTCAGATGGATGAAGGCCAGCAGCAGCGTCGCCTCGCTGTCCGCGTCGTTCATCTTGCCGAAGACGGCGATGTGGTCGCGGAAGGGCACCAATCCATCCGTCCCCTTGTGGTCGTGCTTAGCCTTTTCGATGAAGTGCCACTCGACCCCCGAGCGCGAACTGATCCCCTGCAAACCGCCGGGGGATTCGAGTTCGAAGGAAATCGCCCAGGGGCGCAGATGCTCGATGTGCTTCTCGGGCTCGGTGGAGCCGTGGACGTTGCTGATGACGCGCAGGAGGTAAGCGTACGTGCGCGGATCGACGTGGTCCTTCAGCTTGCCGTCGTGCGGGTAGATCGCCGCCGCCCCCAGCGCGTGGCTGAAGTCATTGCCCCTGGCGGTGAGGTCGGTTTCAAAAGCCAGCGACGTGCTCGCCCGATAGGCTTGTTCGTACGGAGCGGGCAGCGGGTAGTCGCTCGCGCGCAGGGCGTGGATCGACCCGGCCAGGTACAGCGTGTGCCCGGCGTCGTCGGTCACCTTCCACACGCAGCAGAGCGCCGACGCGCGGGGGGCTGCCGCGGCGAAGAACCACACGGCCAGGCACAGCGCAAAGTACCACCAGCAGCGCGAGGGACGAGCGGGAGCGGACGAGCAGGTCATGGCGCACCACGCATAACAAGCCCGCGCCCCGTTGGCAACCCGCGGCTTGCTACATTGGCGGCGTTCGGATACAACCCGACACCGTGAGCGACCTTCCCCCTGCTTCCCGCTGGCTGCCCCTCGTCCGCTGGACGGCGTGCCTCGGCCTGTGCGGCTTCTCCCTGACCGACGCCCACGCCGCCACGAGCACGCCGACATCTAGCACCGCATCGTCCACCGACCGCCTCATCGACCGGCTGCCCGATCCGTCGAAGTTCGAGAAGTCCCCGCTGGAATCCGCCGTCGAGGACCGCGCGGAATCCACCCCGGAATACCAGCGTATCGTCCGGGACCTCAAGGCGCGCAAGGTGCCCGAGGCGCTCAAGGATTCGCGCGTCTTGGCCGCGCGTTACCCCGACTCACATGCGTCCGTTCATCTCCTGCACGGAGCCCTGGCGCTGTTAACCAAACAGTACACCGAAGCAGACAAGGCATTCCGCCTCGTGACGACGCTCCAGCCCAGGAGCGGCCTAGCCTGGCTGGCCGTCGGCGCCGTGCCCTACGCTCAGGCGCACTATCAGGAGGCGCTCACCGACGCGCACAAGGCGGTCGCCGTCGATCCGACCTATACCACCGGTTGGCTGGCGTTGTCCGAGTGCGAATACCGCCTACACCACCTCCCACAGGCCACGGACGCCGCCCGCCACGCCACGCAGGTCAACCCGCGCTCGGTGGCCGCGTGGTACGCCCTCGGACGTTACGAACTAGTCCAGCACAAGTTCGACCAAGCCGGCAACGACTTCCACCGAGCGGCCGAGCTTGCGCCCAACTCGCTGCAAATCCAGGGGGCCGTCGGCATCTGCTTCATCGAAAGCGGCCGGCTCAACGACGCCATCCCGCCGCTGGAACGCGTGGTCAAACAAGCGCCCAACGACGTGATCGCGCAGACGAAGCTGGCCTACTGCTACCAGGCCACCGGCCAGCCCGCCCGCGGCGTGGAACTCTGCCGCCGCGCCGTGCGCATGCAGCCACGCTACGCCGCCGGCTGGGACATGCTCGGCCAATGTTACCACCGCGCTGGCCAGAACCGCGAGGCCACCGACGCCTTCCAGCACGCGCTTACCCTCGCCCCTGGCGACCTCAACGTCCGCACCCGGCTCGACGAAGCCCGGCAAGCAAGCGCCGGCCGCGGCTAAAGTCCCGCCGCGTCCCGCGCGGCGCTCGTAACAATCAGCAGGGATGAGGGTCCAAGGCAGTCCCTGGATTTCTCTGGCCGGAACGTTCATCAAACAAAACAGGGTCGCTTCTAATGAAGCGACCCCGCCTTGGAGAAACGGCAGCCCGGCAGCCGCCTGTTTAGAAGACTTGTCTTACTTCGTGAAGACCTCCTTGGCGGTGTAGTCGTAGAAGTAGCGCACTCCGTTCGTGTTGTAGTGCCCCGGGTTGGTGCTGTCGGGATAGTAGTACACCACGCTGCGGCGGCTGAAGTCGTACAGGTACGGGAAACCGAAGGTCGGGCTGGTGTAGAAGAACGTACCGCTCTTGAAGTCGTACAGGTACACGCCACTCTGCCCGTCGTTGGCATCAATCACGTACTCGTAGCCCATGTCGAAGTGGTAGATGTAGCGCGGGTCGCTCATGTAAGAGAAGTAGCCGAAGAAGTTCCCGTTGGGGAAGCCGAGGTACGACACCCCGCTGCCCAGCGAGACCGTGCCGTTGAAGAAGGCCGCGCCGCTGTTGGTGGTGACCGGCGTGGACGAGGCGACGGGATCGTTCGTCGTGAAGTCCACCTTCACGTTGGTGCCGGCCGTCCACGAAATCGTTTTGGCGCGCGGGCCGCCGAGCGGGCCGCCCGAGGCCGTGATCGTCATGGTGCCGCTGCCGCTGGTGGGCAGCGGGATGACGAAGCCGCCGCTGTTCGAGGTCGTCGCGCAGTAGGTGCCGCTGTCGGGGGTAATCGACACGCCGCCGAGGCCCTCGCCCGAACTGTACGCGCCGTTGCCGTCGTTGTCGCTGTAGACCACGCCGAGCAGGTACGCGGTGCCGCCGCTCTGCGGGGTGCCGAAGTCCTGCGTGACAATCATCGGGCCGACCTTGGAGTTGGCTGTGGGCACGCACGAGATGCCGACCTCCCGAAAGTCCGGGTAGGAGCTGTTCGTATTCATGATGTTGGCACGGTGGTCGAGTGAGGGCACACCCCAATCGGCGTTGAACCCGACGTGGCAGAAGTACGCGTCTTTGGCGTAGGCGTAGACGTTCTCGCCGACCATGCTCCACTTGTAGCCGGTGTTGGTAATGCGGGCGTCGAAGGTAGTGCCATCCGTGCTGTTGTGGCCCTGGAAGCCGTTGGTGGCCTGATCGACGGACTGCTGGTGGGCGGAGGTCGCCAGCAGGGCACTGAACGCGAGCGGCTGCTTGGCCTGGTAGGTGGCGAACTGCGCCGCCATCACGACGGTGTTCAACGAATAATACTTGTAGTACTGGAGGATGTTCGGGTCCGTGATGCCAGCCAGGCGCACGCCCTCCGCGGTGGGATTGGCGCGGGCGATGTTGATGAGTTCGAGCATGTACTGCTCATCACCCGAGGGATCGGGCTGCGGGTAGGCGACGTTCGGAACGCCAAATCCGCTGGTCGCGGACAACGCGAGCAGGGCAGCGGCGGGTGCCAGCGTGCGGAGGATGGTACGGTGAGAAAGGTTCATGGCGCCAGGCGAGGAAGGATGATCAGAGGATGATCAACCTTCCTAATGCAAGCCTGGTGCCACGCCCAACCAGCGAGTAGTTATTCTAATGTAACATTGGCAGGTGCTTAGAACTATTTCATTCCTAAAATACTCTCAGTGAGGAACTTGTGATTTTAGGTTTTGTGCAGATTGCAGAAAGGATCAACTTCGTGATACCCTCCGACTGGTCCCGTGTTTTCTCATTAATGAAAATAGTGGGTTATTATTTTTGATTGTTGTTTATTAATTCTCATATTCGAGAAATGCCCCGGCAGGAAGTTGCCCTTACCAGTGAAGTCACCGCGCAACGAGCCAAGCGCGTGCAGGCTGCCGGCCTGGATTTGCTCCTCTTCCGCGTGGGTGACGAATATCGCGCCTACCGCAACGTCTGCCCGCACGCCAGCGCCCCGCTCCACACCGGCCGCGTCGCTCACGGGACGTTGCGCTGCCCGTGGCACGGTTGGGAGTTCGACCTCGCCACCGGCCGGCACGTCCTGCAACCGGCCTGCACGCTGGACGCCTACCGGGTGGAGGTAGAGGGCGGTCGGCTCTTTGTGACGACGGCTTGAGCAGGGCGACAACCGGGCCTACACTCGCGGTCCCGTTTCCTCATCGCCATGCTCGACATCAACCTCTTCCGCAAACAGCCCGACCTCGTCAAAGCCCGCCTCGCCACCCGCGGCGGCTCCGACGCGGACGCGGTCGAGGCAGTGTTGGCCGTGGACGCCCGCCGACGGCGCGCCGAGACGGATTCGCAGGCGCTCCTGGCCGAGCGCAACCGCCTGAGCAAGGAGATCGGTGCCAAGCGCGGCAAGGGGGAAGCCACTGCCGACGCCGAGGCGCAGGTCCGCGCGGTCGGCGACCGGATCGCCGAGTTGACCAAGGAAGCCACCGACGCCGACGCCCAGCAGCGCGACTTGCTCCTGCGAATCCCCAATCTCCCCCATCCCGACTGCCCCGTGGGCCGTGACGCCGCCGATAATCCCGTCGTCCGCACCTGGGGTGACAAACCGACGTTCCCCGACGGCCGCCAACCCGAGGACCACCTCAAGGTCGGCACGCGCCTGGGCCTCTTCGACCCCGAGCGCGCCGCCAAGATCAGCGGCAGCGGCTTCGTGGTGTTCACCGGGATGGGCGCACGGCTGGAGCGGGCGCTCATCAGCTTCCTCCTGGACCTGCAAGGCTCGCATGGGTACACGGAGGTCAGCCCGCCGTTCCTGGTCAAGCGCGAGTGCATGGTCGGCACCACGCAGCTCCCCAAGTTCGAGGATGACATGTACGGCCTGGAAGACGGCCAGATGTTCCTCGCCCCGACGGCGGAGGTGCCCGTCACCAACCTCCACCGCGAAGAAATCCTGCCCGCCGAAGCGCTGCCGAAGAGGCTGTGCGCCTACACGCCGTGCTTCCGGCGCGAGGCGGGTTCGGCCGGACGAGAGACGCGCGGGATCATCCGCGTCCACCAATTCGACAAGGTGGAACTCGTCAAGATCACCACGCCGGAGGCCAGCTACGCCGAACACGAGAAACTCACCGCCGACGCGGAGCGGGTGCTGCAACTGCTCGGCCTCCATTATAGAACGATCGAGCTTTGCACGGGCGACCTGGGCTTCGGCTCAGCCAAGACGTACGACATCGAGGTCTGGGCTCCGGCGCAGAAGGCATACCTGGAAGTGTCGAGCTGCTCGAACTTCGAGGATTACCAAGCCCGCCGGATGAATTTGCGTTACAAAGACCCGGCGACGGGCAAAAACAGATTCTGCCACACGCTCAACGGCTCGGGCACGGCGCTGCCGCGGCTCTTCGTCGCATTGTTGGAGAGTTGCCAGGAATCCGACGGCAGCCTGCGTGTGCCGGAGCCGCTCCATGATTACCTCAAAGCCCCTCGCATCGGCTGAACTCTTCCCCCAGATGAAGTCGGCGACCCCCATCCTGCGCATCTTCGACGAGGCGAAGGCGCGGGAGTTTTACAGTGATTACCTCGGCTTCCAACTGGAGTGGGAGCACCGCTTCGGGGAGCATTATCCTCTCTACATGCAGTTGTCGCGCGGTAGTTGCGTCCTGCACTTGTCCGGGCACCACGGCGACGCCTGCCCCGGCGCGGCGTTGCGGATCGACACGCCGAACCTGGACGAGTTTTGCGACGAACTGCGCGGCAAGCCGTACCGCTACGCCTACCCGAACCGGCCGGAGGAATCGCCTTGGGGAACGCGCGAGTTCTCGGTCACGGACCCGTTCGGCAACCGGCTGACATTCTTCGAGAACCTTCCCACGTCGTTCTGAGCGCCATGTCCGCGTTCGAGGAAAGGCTCGCCAAGGGGCTGCGTTCCCATCCTCCGAACGAACGCTATCTGGTCGGGGTGTCAGGCGGACGGGATTCGGTGGCGCTGCTGCACGGGCTGCGGGCGGCGGGCTACCGGCGGCTGGTGGTCGGGCACCTGGACCACGGGTTGCGCGGGGAAGCGTCGGCGGAGGATGCACGGTTCGTGGCCCGGCTCGCGGCGGAGTGGAAGCTTCCGTTGGAACATGGCGTCGCCCAAGTGCCAGCGCGAGGTTCGATGGAGGCCGCCGCGCGGGCGGCGCGGTACGCGTTCTTCGCCGCGGCGGCCGGGCGGCGGCGGTGCCGGGGGGTGTTCCTGGCGCACCACGCCGACGATCAAGTGGAGACGTTCCTGTTCAACCTCCTGCGTGGGGCAGGTCCGGCGGGGTTAGCGGCGATGGCGGCGGAGGACGAGCACCTCGTCGGCCGTCGTCGACTGCGGACCCTCCGACCGCTGCTCGGGGTATGGCGCGCGGAGATCGACGCCTACGTGGCGGCGCATAGCCTCCCGTGGCGCGAGGACGCCACCAACGCTGACCCTGACCACGCCACCCGCAACCGCCTACGTGCGGAAATTATTCCTGCCCTCGAACGTGCCATGGGCCGCGAGGTGCGTCCGGCGCTCTGGCGCGCGGCGGACATTCTCCAAGCCGAGGAAGCCTGGCTTGCCAGTTTGCTCGCCACCGATGGTCCGCCGCCGGAGCGCCTCCTGGTCAAAACGCTCGCTGCCCAACCGCTCGCCAGACAACGCCGAGTCCTGCGTGCATGGCTATCCGCGCGTGGGGTTCCCAGCGTCGGCTACAGCGAAGTCGAACGGGTGCGAATGCTGCTCGATGCGGACGAAGGTCCGGCCAAGATAAATCTTCCAGGAGACCATCACGCCCGCCGCCGCGCGGGGGTGTTGTTCGTCGAGTCGTCGTAGCGTCGGACAGCGTACCAGATGTAGCCGATCACCTCGCGCGGGATCGAGTACAGATCACGCCATTCCATGAAGCGCGCCGACCCGCTCGCCACGTGTTTCACGCCGCAGCGCGCCAGCGCCAGCCGTGCCCGCGGAATGTGGAAGTATTGGCTCACGACATACACCCGTTTCCATCCGTGCTCGCGCATGGTCCGCGCGGTCTGGCGGACACTCTCGTAAGTGTCCGCCCCGCTGTTATCCACGAGGACCGCTGCGGCCGGCAATCCGTGTTCTAGGAGGTAGTCGCGCATCACGACCGCTTCGTCGTGGCCGGCCGGGTCGATGCCGCCGCTGACGATCACCCAGTCGAAGTAGCCCAGACGCCGCAACCGTAGCGCCGCGTCGAGCCTCGCGCGCAGCCGCGGCGACGTTCGGCCGTCGGCTTCGACCGTGTTACCCAGCACGAGGCCCACCTGCGAGCCTCCTTCCAGATGGTCGCACCAGCCGTACGCCACCAGCACCGCTGCCGCCAGCACGAACAATCCCACCGCTCCGGCGGATGCCAACGCCAGCCAACGCACCAACCTCCGGCCCTTCATCCCCGCCCCGGGAACGTCAACTCCGCCACCCCGCTCTTGTCAAGTTCGCCGAAGCCCCTGGCGATCATCTTCTCATATTGTGCCTTGGTCGCGGCGGCGAGCGGCAACCCCAGGCCATGCTCGGTGCCAAGCGTCAGGGCGATGCCGCTGTCCTTGGCGGCGTGCGCGGCCGAGAAGTAACAATCGTGCGAGCGGTTCTGCATGTCCTCGCCGTCTGTTTCCAAAACGCGGCTGTTCGCGCCGGTTTGGGCGAAAATCTCCCGCAACATCGTCAGGTCCAGTCCGAGCGCTGCCCCGAGGCCGAGCCCTTCGGCCAAGCCGGCGGTGTTGATGTTCATGACCATGTTCACGAGCGCCTTAACCTTTGCCGCCTCACCCGCCGCGCCGACGTAGCGCACCGTCTTGGCGAGGGGTTCGAGGATGGGTTGAGCGCGCTTGAAAGCTTCTTTCTTGCCGCCGCACATCAAGTAGAGCGTGCCCTCACGCGCTTGCGTGATGCTGGAGGCCATGCACGCTTCCAGGCTTTGTGCGCCGACGAGTTCGGCCACAGACTCCACTGCGTGGTGAACCGCCGGGCTGACCGTGGCGCAGTTAATGAAAAGCCGTCCTTCCGCCGCCGCAGGGGCCAGAAGCGAGTGCGCGCTGCCCGCGTCGAAAATCTGCCGCATCGCCGCGTCGTCCGACACCACGGTGATGATCGTCCGCGCCGCCGCGCTGACCTCGTCGAGCGCACGGAACGCCTGTGCGCCGAGTTCGGCGGCGAGCGCCTCGGCGGCAGGGGCGTGCGTGTCGTAGAGCGCCGTCACCTTGAAGCCGCGTTCGGCCAGTCGCCGGGCCATGTTGGCCCCCATGCGGCCGACGCCGACAAAGCCAACCGTGTTTTCCGCGGGAAGAGGGATTGCGTCCATGGTGAAGGCACGGTGCGGCGTCGCCGGGGGCGGCGCAAACACGAATTTTGCCCGCGCGCACGCGAATGGCGTGTAAGGTGCGCAGGATTTCCGATGAACGTCCCCGCCCAAGCTGCCATCCCCCTTCCGCGACCCGCGCCCGTGCCAGCCTCGCGGCGGGCGGCGACACGGTTTTTCGTGATCGTAGGCGTGCTCGGCGTGCTGCTGGTCTACAGCATGGCGGCGCTGTGGCGGCGGGACCCGGCGGCGCTGTTCTGGACGACGCTGCTCTATTTTTCG
>CAXTQD010000202.1:0-8181 GCA_964246175.1 uncultured Chthoniobacterales bacterium
CGGCGTAGCCGTTGAGGTGCTCCTGGCCGCCGTGGTGGGGCCAGAAGATTTGCAGATTGCCGAGCAGGTGGACGATCACGAAGCCGATGAAGGCGAGACCCGTGATGGCGACAATCCACTTTTTACCGATGGAGGTGTTGGCGAGGGCGAGGATTTTCATCTGGCGCGGACAGGGAGACCCGCCGGGAGACGTGCAGGGCGGAGGAGGAACCCGGCGGGGCAGCGTCAGCTACACTATTAGATTTGCTAATGATTGTCAACAGGATTTGGCGCACTCTGAACCTGGTAGATCAGCACGGATGGTCGCCAATCGGGTGAGGTGATTTTCTGGAAGGGTTCCAGGCCGTGCACGGGGCGGAAGTCGGCGAGTTCGGGGAAGAGTTTGACGGGAACCGAGACCTCGTAGGTGATGAAGACAAGGTAATCGACCCCTTGACGGCGGAGGTCTTCCAGGAAGCCGGCCGGGTCGTGGCGCACGTCGAAGCTGTCGCGCACCCGGTCGCGCCCGAGCCCGGCCTCCACGCACACAGCGGCGCTGTCGCAGTACACGCGGCGCGGCCCGGCGGCGGCGAGGATCGCGCCGGCTTGGCGTTGGAAGAGGAGGTTCTGGCCGGTGCCGCGGACGATCCATGCTTCGGTGGTGGCATGCCCAGCGAGCCAGACCGCCAAGAGGCTCGCGGCGAATTCGCGCGCGTTCCCGCGGACAGCCTCCACGAGCCACCAGAGTGTCAGGCAGACACCGAGCGGCTGGTAGATCAACCCGTAGCGCACCCACAGGACGGGCTGCGAACGCGTCCCATACGCCGCCAGCAGGAACGCGAGCAAGAATCCGTACACCGCCGCGACCGCCCCGGCCGCAAAGGCCCCGGCGGGCAGCCTGCGACGGAGGAGGTTCCAAGCGAGGAAACCTACGGCCAGCGCCGCACCCACCACGGACGGCCCGCACATCGCCTCACCCAAGTTGGAAAAATCGACCGCTGCCCAGTGAGCCGTCAGGTGGAGTTGCTCGGGGCGGTAGGCGAGGTATTCGGCGACATAGACGTGGCGCGCATGGAAATACGCCAGCGCGTCGCCCGTTGCCGCGTGCGAGATCGCCAGCCACGCCGCCGGTGCGACCCCCGCGAGCAACACCGGCACGAGCCGTAGCCGGCGTTCAACGACGAACGCCGCCACCGGCACCAGCGCCGCCAATCCCCACGCCTCGATGCGCACGAACCCCGCCGCCACCAACAGCAGCGACGCCGCCGTCCACCGCCGCGCGACGGTCCGGTCCAGCGCCCCGAGCACCAGCGCCTCAAAGGGCAGTTCGGTCATGGTGTTGGACGAATAGAGCGTCTGCCAGGGATCGAGCGCCACGAGGAGCGCGCCGGCTGCCGCCCACGCCGGCCGCCGGATCATCGCCGCCAGCAGCCGGTACACGAGCCAAGATGCCGCCACGCCCGACAAGGCTGAGATGAGCTTGCCGACCAGCATCAGGTGACCGCCTGGGAGCGCGAGAGAGCCCACGGCGACCGTCAGCGGGTACAACGGCAGCCAGAAGTAAAACAGGTCCGCCGGGTGCAGCGTGCCGGCGAGGATCGCCGCGCGGAGCTGGGCAGCCTTGTCGAGATAGCAGTAGGCATCGCCGTCGATGTTGGGCAACAGGAACAACCCCACGACCCGCACCGCCACAGCCACCGCCAGTGTCACGGTTGCTCCCAGCGTCGGAGCGATCCACCAGCGGTTGGCAGTCGAAGTGCCAGGAGGCGACAGGGTCGCGGGAGTCATGTGGGCGCGGGCAAAGGAACGAAGCCGGATCGACCGATGGTCTCACCAGGCCCGGTTCGAAATCGATCGGTCATGCCGGGCTTTTTCCTTGAGCCGGCGGATGGTTTTCCGCTTGCCTCTCGCCAGACTCAGGGCGCGCAGACGGACCACCTCGCGCTCGGCGACGTGAGCCAGCCGCACGCGGCGGATTGCCTGTCGGTCGGTCCATGCTAGCAAGCGTCGGCGGCAGTCCAGATGCAGCCTGCGCCAAGCGCGCACATCGATCTTCCTAGGCACTTCTACCTTGTAGCCCAGGCAGTAAAAATCAGTGCCGCAGTCAGCGCACTTTGGAACGACGCGGACAGTGTTGGGCTGTCTCGCAACGAAGCGGCAGCGGAAGCAAACCCAGTTGTGGTTGCTGGCGGACATGGCGCGACGCCCAACGTACGGCGGCAGTCCGACACCGCGAAGCACAATTTTTGCGTTTCCATTTTGTGTTTTGCCGCCCAAGTTGGAGGCCCATGCCCTTTCCCTTCTGCCGCCGCGTCACTACGGCGTTCTGCGCCGGCCTGCTGCTCGCTCCGTTCGGTCTGAACGCCCAGGAACCGACCCCGCCGCCGGTCGTTGTCACGCCGACGCCGGCCGCCAGCCCGGTCGCCGCCGAGGTCAAGCCGAACGCCGCCACCGCCGCCGTGGAAAACTCCGTCGTCAAGGTATTTTCCACCGTGCGTTACCCCGACCCGTACAAGCCCTGGACCAAGCAGGCGCCGAAGGACTACACCGGCAGCGGCGCGGTCATCGACGGCCACCGCATCCTCACCAACGCCCATGTCGTCCTCTACGCCAGCCAGATCCAGGTCCAGGCCAACCAGGCCGGCGACAAACTCAGCGCGACCGTAGAAGCCATCGCGCCGGGCATCGCCCTCGCCGTACTCAAGCTCGACGACGAATCCTTCTTCGACGCCCACCCGCCCCTGCCTCGCGCGGCCAAGCTGCCCGAGATCAAGGACGCCGTGCTCGTCTACGGCTACCCGGAAGGCGGCACGAGCCTGTCGATCACCAAGGGCATCGTGTCGCGCATCGAGTTCGTGCCGTACAACGCGCCCGTTTCGGGCCTGCGCATCCAGGTGGACAGCGCCATCAACCCGGGCAACTCCGGCGGCCCTGCCGTCGTCGGCGACCGCATGATCGGCCTTGCCTTCAGCCATCTTGGTGGCGCGGAAAACATCGGCTACATCATCCCGGTCGATGAGATCGAGCTTTTCCTCGCAGACATCGCGGACGGCCACTACGACGGCAAGCCGGCCATGTTCGACCGCTACCAGACGCTGGAGAATCCAGCGTTGCGCGCCTACCTGAAGCTGCCGCGCGATGTACAAGGCATCGTCATCCGCCAACCCGACGACGATGCGCCCGACTACCCGCTCAAACCCTGGGACGTGCTCACGCACATCGGCGGACAACCCGTCGATGATCAAGGCATGGTGCACACGCCGGGCGGTCCGCGCGTGGCTTTCCCCTACCTCGTGCAGACGACGGCGCACGACGGCAAGCTGCCGCTCACGGTCGTGCGCGCCGGCGAGGAAAAACAGATCGAACTTCCCGTTTCGCCGCAACGGCACGCGCTCATCCCCGAGGCGGACGGCTCTTATCCGTCGTATTTCGTGTACGGCCCCCTGGTGTTTTCTGACGTGGGTGCGCAGTTTCTTTCCGGGTTGATCAGTTCGCGCGGAGGGAACTATTCCGGGCTGTTGAGCTACTACGGTAGTCCGCTGATCACGCGCATGGGCGAGAAGCAGAACTTTCCCGGCGAACGGCTCGTGGCGGTGACCTCGCCGTTTTTCCCGCACAAGCTGGCGAAGGGGTATTCGAGTCCGTTCCCCAACGTGGTGAAATCCGTCAACGGCATCCAGATCAAAAACCTCGCGCATCTGGTCGAGGTCCTACGCGACTGCAAGGACGAGTTCGTGGTGTTCGATTTTGACACGCGAGGGGGTGAGACGCCCGTTTTCCCGCGCAAGGAAATGGTTGCTGCCACCGACGATATCCTCACCGACAACGGCGTGCGCAGCCAGGGTTCACCGGACGTGATGGCGGTGTGGAACAAGAAGGAGTGAATAGGCCGGCGGTCTGATGCAACGTCAGGCTCCAATCCATGCCACCCGACTTTCCTCTCCTTGGCCAAAGTTTGACAAAGGGTCTGTTCTACGGACTTCTGGGTGCTTGCGCCATTTTAGGATGGCGTTGGTTATGTGGGCAGCCGATCTTTCCCGTACTGCGCCGGCAGCCAACGCCAGCAAACGTGTGGTTGTTTGGTGTGTTCCTGTCTGGTGGTGCGTCACTACTAAGCGCCTCGAACCATCTTCATGCGTTTACAGGAGCCTTTGGCTTTACCTCGCTGTTGTACCTAATCGGTTGGCTACGAAGCATACGCTTCAAGTCACCCAAAGCTTAACTATGCGCTCCAACGAACACCTCTAGCGTCGCTAAGCTTGGAGGCGTTGAGATCGCACTTAGCCGGTCGATAAGTTTTGGGCAGGTGTCTGCCGCACTAGCCGTCCCACGAGGTCGGCCGCACGCACGATGCCCAGGAAGTTTGTCTCGCCGTCGCATACCACCGCCGCCCTAAGCCGCGACGCCCGCAGCCGCCGCAGTACCCGCAGGGCCGACTCGCCCGGCGCGACCACCAATGGGCGCCGCCGTAGGTACGACGCCGCCGGGCGCGTCGGGTCGCGGTCGAGCAACAGCGCGAACCCGTCCACCAGCGCCGCCGCCCTCCCCGCCGCGTCGAGCACCGGCACGAAGTCGGCTTTGTTCTCCCGTGCGAACGCCAGCAAGTCGGCCACGCGCAGATCATCGCTCACCCGCAACGTCGCCGGAGCCGGTCCGACGAGAAAATCACCCGCCGCCAGCGAACTGAAATCGATCACGTTGTTGATCATGCCGCGTTCGGCGGAGGTCAAGGCCCCGGCGCGCTCGCCCTCCGCGGCAAGGGTCCTGAGGTCATCGCGCACGGCGAAGAGCCCCGGCCGGTGGCGTCCCTCGTGGTCTGCCTCGGGCACCAGCTTGCTCCCGAGCACGAGCAGCGGGCGGAGGAACTTGGACGTGATTTCCAACAATCCCACTAAGGCCGCCAACGCCCGGTACGGAAACCGCCGGAAAAGCGACTTGGGCACCACCTGAAGCCCAAGCAAATACACCGGCAGCATGATCGCTCCCGCCACGACGCAGCCCCAGCCCCCCCAGCGGAGGTAGAGCGCGTGGGTCAGGAGCACGAGCGCCGCCACGTCGGCGAAGTTCGTCACGAGCAGCACCGTCGCCAGTAGCCGGCCTGGGTGCGCCAGCAGCCGCCCGAGCCGGATCGCCGCCGGGTCGCCCTGGTGCATGCGCGAACGCAGCCGCGCGCGGCTGAGCGAGGACAATCCCGCCTCGATGCCCGAGTACAAAAAAGAAACCAGCAGGCAGACGACAAACAGCAACGCGGAAGAAACGCTCATCCGTTCGCGCCCTCTTCCTTGGACCAGCCGTTCTCCGACGGCGCGGGCGGTGGGTTAGCGCTCCCCCGCTCGATGAGCACCTCGCCGACGGTCTTGCGCGTCACGCGCCGGATGGTCAACCGCAGGTCGGGCGGCAGTTTGAGCACGCTGCCCACCTTCGGTAGATAGCCAAGCCGGTTGAAGATGAGTCCGTTGATCGTGTCGAGCCCCTCGGCCCCCATCTCGAAGCCGCGGTGTTCGCTGATGTCGTCGAGCCGCGCGTGGCCGCCGACGAGCAGGCGGTCGTCATCGAGCGCCTCGATATAGAGGTCTTCCTCGCCGCTGGGCAGCGCGTCGCCGACGATTTCCTCGATGATGTCTGCCAAAGTCACGACACCCTCCGTGCCGCCGTATTCGTCCACGATGACGGCCATGCCCTGCCGGCGCGTCAGGAAGGCGCGCAACAGGTCGGGCGCGCGCATGGACTCCGACACGAAGGACGGCGGGTCCACCGCCTCGGCGAAGTGCGGCACGTCCTCGGGACGCTTCGCGCGTGAGACCATTTCGAGGAAGCGCCGCGCGTCGAGCACGCCCAGCACCTCGTCGGGCGTGTCGCCGTAGATGGGCACACGGTGACGGCGCTCGGCGCGCAGCCGCGTGATGGCCTCGGAGTTGGGCAGATCATCCGGGATGGCGAAGACCTCCACGCGCGGGGTCATGCAGTCTTTCGCCGTCTTGTCGCCGAGCTTGATGATCTCCTGGATCATCTCGCTCTCGGTCGCGTGGATCGCCCCCTCCTCCGCTCCGACCTCCACCAGCGCGCCGAACTCCTCCTCCGTCAGCTTGAGCGGCTGGCGTACCTGCTGGGGAGTCAACCGGTCGGCGAGCCATTCGCCCGTCGCCTGGAGCGCGCCGCACGCAGGATAGAGCACCGGGCGCAGCGCGGCCAGCACGCGCACCGCTGGCCGCGCGACGGCCTCCGGGCGGCGTTGGGCCAGCAGCTTGGGAAGAAGGTCGCACACGACCACCACCAGGATAAAGAGCGCCAGGGCCGTCGGCCACACCGGCACGGGCCGACCCTCGCCATGCCACGTCGAGTACGCGTGCAGGAAGTACAGCCCGAGCAGGCACAAGGGCAGGTTGGCGAGCGTGTCGGCGAACAGGATCATGCTCAGGAGCCGACGCGGGTTGGCGAAAAGCGTTTCCAGGCGCCGGCCGAAGTCCGGACTCGCGGCGCGCAGGCTTTCGAGTTGGCGGGGCTGAAGCGAAAAAAGCGCCGTCTCGGCCGCCGAGAAAAACGCCGACGCCACGCCGAAAACGACCATCAGGCTCAGGAGGATAGCGGCATCGGCAAGGAACATTGCGGCGAAGGGCTCAATCTCGGGCGGCACGCGGCCGGTGTCGAGCGGCGAGTTGTGTTAAACTACCGTCGCACCATGAGCAAGCACGCGCGCATCGAAGCCTTTGTCGCCAGTCTCCCTCACGATCCCGCCCTCGCGGCGCACCCGTGCTACCAGGGGTTCTTCGAGTGTTTCAACGACGCGCGCTACTACGAGGCACATGATGTCCTCGAACACCTCTGGCTGGGCGGGGGCCGCGCCGATCCGGAGCACGCCTTCTACAAGGGACTCATTCAGGTCGCTGGGGCCTTCGTCCACCTGCAAAAACAGCACGCCCGCCCCAGCCACGCCAAGGACGGCCGGCGGCTGCGCCCCGCCGTGCGGCTCTTCGCGCTGGCCACCGCGAACCTGACTCCCTACGGCCCGCGCCACCTAGACCTCGACGTGGACACGGTTCTCGCGCTGTGCGCCGCGCACGTCGCCGCCATCGTCGCGGCGGACTTCACCCGCAATCCCTGGTCACCATCCGCGCCCCCTCACCTCGCGCTAAAGACTATTCATTCGTAGAGCCGAGTTTTACAGCGAGAAGCTTTCCATCTTCCTTGAGATAAATTGCTTGGCACGCGGCGGCACGCCCGCTACATCCCCGGCCACGTTGTTCTGTCGGTTGGTACCGCTGATCGCCGCGTGGACTGATCCAAGTGGGGGAAGAAGTGCTTCCACCAGCAGGGCGTCGGCAGCCCGGATTACCCGGGTCTGTCCACCAGGCTGTTCATTTCTGAAGCCGCAAGCAAAGCACGCATGAAATTGAAGTTCGTCTCTCCAGCGGTCGCCGCCGCCTGCCTGGCGTTCGCCAGCACCACGTCCGCCGTCGTCTACACGGAAACCGGCGCGGACGCCGGCGACCTGCCCGCCACTGCGCAGGTCGCCGCCGGTCCCGCCAACACGGCGTTGACCCGCGTCGATGGCACCTTGACGCTGACGAACGGCACGTCGGACAGCGACATGTTCGAAATTTACATCAACAATCCTTCCGCCTTCTCGGCGTCGGACACGGCGTTCGTCCCGGGGTACAACAATTTCGACTCGCAGATTTTTCTCTTTAGCGCGACGGGCTTGGGGATCGTCGGCAACGACGACGCGGCCACCGGCGGCCCAGCAGTCCGCCATTCCGGCCGGCAGCTTCAACGGTCAAGCGGGGCTGTACTATCTGCTCAAGCGGGGCTGTACTATCTGCTCATCAGCGGCTCGGGCCGTTACGCGACGAGCGGCGCCGGGTTGATCTTCCCCAACTACACCGACGGCACGACCGATCCGACGGCCACCGTCGGCCCGACCGGAGCCGGCGCCAGCCCGGTCTCCGGCTACACCGGCAGCTCCAACGAGGCGGGCCGCTACCAGATCAGCCTGGCCGGCGCGCAGTTCGTCGTCGTGCCCGAGCCGGGCAGCGCGCTTTTCGTGCTTGCCGGCCTCGCCAGCCTCGGCTGGGTCCTGCCCCCGCGCCGTCGTGCGCGCTTGGTGTCCTGAGCCGCCCTTCTTCCGCTGCTCCGAACGTCCGTGTCCTTTCATCGACCCATTTTCTCTCTTCCTGTCATGTTCAACCGCTCCTTCTCCTGCTC
>CAXTQD010000202.1:8191-9786 GCA_964246175.1 uncultured Chthoniobacterales bacterium
CTGCTCCGCGGCTCCCACACTTCCCTCCTGGCGGCCGGCTTCCTGGCGCTGGCTGGCACCCCGGCCGCGCACGCGCAGCGGGTGATCGCCGCCGCTCCGGCCAGGGCGGCTGCCGTCGTGCCGGACAACCTCACCAATGGCCTCCAGCAGTTGGTCAAAGACTACCAGGCGGCTGGCTCGCCCGCCGTCGCCAGCGCGACGGGCTCAACCACCGCGGCCGTGCTGGCCAACTATCCCGGCGCACGCGCGGACGCCCTCAACCGCGTCATCGTGGACATCTACCTCGACGGCAAGGACACCATCGACGCGGTCATCACCAAACTCGAAGGTCTCGGCTGCAAAATCGAGTCCCGGCTCGACTGGTACGGCAACGGCGCGCTAGCCGTCTGGCTGCCGCTCGACCAAGCCTCCGCGGCCGGCGTCATGAAGGGTGTGCACCACGTCAACCTCGCCCTCAAGCCCACGCACAACGTGGGTAAGGTGGACAGTCAGGGTGCCTTCGTGCTGAAGGCCGAGGCCCTGCGCGGCATCACCGCCACCACCACCCAGCAGGGCGTGCTCGGCGCGGGCATCACGGTCGGCGCGCTCTCCGACAGCTTCAACATGCTCAAGACCACGGGCACGGGCACCACCAGCGCCCCGCTTTACGCCAACGTGAAGGCCGCCGACGACGTGGCCAGCTACGACCTGCCCGGCAGCGTCACCCACCCCTACGGCAACACCACGGCCGTCAACGTCCTCAAGGACTATACCAATTCCGCGGGCGTCGAGGACGAGGGCCGCGGCATGCTCCAGCTCATCCACGACATGGTGCCGCAGGCCAAGCTGGCCTTCTACACCGCCGACATCTCGGAGGTGGATTTCGCCGCTGGCATCGTCGCCCTCCAGCAGGCGGGCTGCAACGTGATCTGCGACGACGTGGGTTACTTCGACGAGCCGATGTTCTCGGACGGTCCCGTCGGCCAAGCAATTGACCATGTGGTCGCCGCCGGCGCGTGTACACGTCCTCGGCTGGCAACGACGACGCCTCCGGCTACGCCGCCACCTACAGTCCGGTGACCAACAACGCCGCCCCGACAGGCACCACCGCCCCGAGCGTGGCCAGCTACACGGTCGGCACCGGCTCCCAGGGTACCGCCAACTCGTTGTTGACAATCAACTTCAACAACTTCAACCCAGGCGCGACGCTGAAGTTTGGCATCGGCCGCCGCATCGACACGGTCAACATCTTCGCGCAACTCTCGGAGGTGCTCGGCGGCCAGACGCCCAGCAGCCCGGGCGCGCTGGTGGGTTCGACCAACAGCGCGGGCACCACCGCCGCTGGCCGCTTCGTCAACACGTTCTCCAAGAAGTGGAACTATAAAGAAGGTTACGGCCTCGTCGACGCGCAGGCGGCGGTCCAACTGTTGCTCAGCAGCGTGGCAACCCCTGCGGCGACGCAGCAGGCAAACGTCGCCCGGGCCAAGCAATAACACTCCTGGTCGGCCTTCCAGCCGATTCACAGAACCACACCCGCGTCGTTCGAGAGAAGAACGGCGTGGGTGTTTTTGCGTCCACGTGCGGCGGCGCGCGTTGCAAAACCCTGCGAATTGAAG
>CAXTQD010000203.1:0-9771 GCA_964246175.1 uncultured Chthoniobacterales bacterium
CTGCGCTTCATCGCCGCGCGCAACAAGGTGTTCCGCTCCTACATCGGCCAGGGCTACCACGACACGCTGACGCCCGGCGTCATCCAGCGCAACATCCTCGAAAACCCCGGCTGGTACACTGCCTACACTCCCTACCAGGCCGAAATCGCCCAGGGGCGGCTGGAGGCGCTCATCAACTTCCAGACGATGGTGTGCGACCTCTCGGGCATGGACATCGCCAACGCGTCGCTCCTCGACGAAGGCACCGCTGCCGCCGAGGCCATGAACACCTGCTACGCCGCCAAGGGCGTGGCCGGCAAGCGGCAGGCGTTCTTCGTGTCGGAGCGTTGCCATCCGCAGACGATTGCCGTCGTGCAGACGCGCGCGCTGCCGCTGGGGATCGAGGTGGTCGTCGGCGACCACGCGACGGCGGAGATCGGGGAGAAGTTCTTCGGTACGTTGGTGCAGTACCCGGCGACGGAGGGGACGATTTTTGATTACATGGACTTTGCGCAAAGGGTCCACGGGGCGGGTGCCATGGTCGTCGCCGCGGCCGACCCGCTGGCGCTGTGCCTGCTCAAGCCGCCGGGCGAGTGGGGCGCGGACGTGGCCGTGGGCAGCACGCAGCGTTTCGGCGTGCCGCTGGGCTACGGCGGGCCGCACGCGGCGTACTTCGCCGTAAAGGACGAGTACAAGCGCGCGATGCCCGGCCGGTTGGTGGGCGTTTCCAAGGACTCGGCCGGCAAGCCTGCCTACCGTCTGAGCCTCCAGACGCGCGAACAACACATCCGCCGCGACAAGGCCACGAGCAACATCTGCACGGCGCAGGTTTTACTCGCCGTCATCGCCAGCATGTACGCGGTATACCACGGTCCGGAGGGATTGAAGAGCATCGCGCGGCGCGTTCACCGGCTGACCGGCACGCTGGCCGCCGGGTTGAAGAAACTCGGACTGGAGGTCGGGCCGGAGGCGTACTTTGATACGCTGATCGTCAAGGCCGACGCGGCGGCCGTCCACGCCGCGGCCGAGGCGAAGGGCATCAACCTGCGCCGCATCGACGCGGGCACCGTTGGTGTCACACTCGACGAAACGGTGGACGCCACGGACCTGCAAGATCTGTGGAGGGTCTTCGCCGGCACCCAGGAAGGCTTCGAGCCGCAAACCGCCGAGGCTGACACGATCCCGGCCGCGTTGGCGCGCACGGGGGAGTTCCTCACGCACCCGGTTTTCAGTCGCTACCACACCGAGACCGAGATGCTGCGCTACCTGCGCCGGCTCGAAGCGAAAGACCTCTCGCTGACCACAAGCATGATCCCGCTGGGGTCTTGCACGATGAAGCTCAACGCCACGAGCGAGATGTTCCCGGTGACGTGGGCGGAGTTCGGCAAGATGCACCCCTTCGCGCCCGCCGCGCAGGCGGAAGGCTACCGCGTGCTCGCGCACACATTGGAAAAGTGGCTCGGCGAGATCACGGGGCTGCCGGCGGTCAGCCTTCAACCCAACGCCGGGTCGCAGGGCGAATATGCCGGCCTGCTCGCCATCCGCGGCTACCAGGAAGGCCGCGGGCAGGGCCACCGCAACGTGTGCCTGATTCCCACCAGCGCGCATGGCACGAACCCGGCCAGCGCCGTGATGGCCGGCTACCAGGTCGTGCCGGTGAAGTGCGACAATCAAGGCAACATTGACGTAGCCGATCTGCGCCTGCGTGCGGAGGCGAACAAAGACCGACTCGCGGCGTTGATGATCACCTATCCTTCGACGCACGGTGTTTTTGAGGACACGATCATGGACATCTGCCGGGTCGTGCATGACCACGGCGGGCAGGTCTACATGGACGGCGCGAACATGAACGCCCAGGTCGGTCTCTGCCGCCCCGGCGACATCGGCGCGGACGTGGTGCATCTGAATTTGCACAAGACCTTCTGCATCCCGCACGGCGGCGGTGGCCCGGGCGTGGGTCCGATCTGCGCGGCCGAGCACCTCACGCCGTTTTTGCCCGGCCACCCGCAGCGCGACGCCTACGAGTTGTCCGGTAGCGGGCCGGTGTCGGCGGCGCCGTTGGGTAGTGCGAGTATCCTCGTCATTTCGTGGCTTTACATTGCCATGATGGGCCGCGAGGGCCTGCCGCTGGCGACGAAGCTCGCCATCCTCAACGCCAACTACATCGCCAAGCAACTGGAGCCGCACTTCCCGGTGCTCTACCGGGGCAACGATGGATTGGTGGCCCACGAATGTATCCTGGACGTGCGCCCCTTCGAGAAGTCGGCGGACGTGAAGGTCGAAGACATTGCCAAGCGGCTGATGGATTATGGTTTCCACGCGCCGACGGTGTCGTGGCCGGTGACGGGCACGATGATGGTCGAGCCGACCGAGAGCGAGGCGAAGGCGGAACTGGACCGTTTCTGCGACGCGATGATCGCCATCCACGGCGAAATTCAGGCGATTGCCAACGGTGAGGCCGACCGCAAGGACAATGTGCTCAAGAATGCCCCGCACACCGCGCAGGCCGTGACGGCCGACGAGTGGAGCCATGCGTATGGACGTTCGCTGGCGGCGTACCCGGCGCGGTGGTTGCGCGAGCACAAGTTCTGGCCAGCAGTGGGCCGCATCGACAATGTCTACGGTGACCGCAACCTAGTCTGCTCGTGCGTGCCGATGGAAGCTTACGAAGATTGAAGGAATCTGAGGAGATATCAGAAAATAAGAACTAGACGAAAAGATGTTCGTCTAGTTTTACGAACCTTCGTCCAATACAAAGTTAGGCGTCATAGAACTCGCCACATGAGACCGACGGTTTGGTGCATTATATGGTTTACGGTGGTGGCATGTGCCGCGGCTTCCGAGATGTCGCCCAGTCGGCAGTTCACGGTGATCTCCACTGACACCGCCATTCAACTGATCGCTCTGCCTTCCCGCCAACTGATTGTCCCCGACATCTTCGAGGCAGGTCGGCCCCCATCCGTTTTGTGGTCGAACGACAGCACGCGCTTCGCCTGCTACCAGAGCCAAGGACGCTTTAGCATGTGCCGCGCGTTCCAGCGTCGCGGTGACGCCTTCGTTGAGTTGACGTTGCCGCGACTCACCTTGCCCTTCGCCGCGACGATCGAGCCCCGCGTCACCAAGTGGGTCGGACAGCACGACACTCCGTCACGCTGGATCGGCACGAGCTTGGTCATCACCATCACAGGCGAAGTCAATCTTGTCGATGATACATCCATCGACTACGCGTATGAGTTTACGGTCGCCTTTGCCAAAGACCGGAAGGGCAAGGTGACCAAAATTAAGAAAAAGCGGTACCGGCGGGTCTCAACCAGATGACGCCTAACCACGCGCTCCAGCGAACGGCCCTTGGGTGTCTGCCCTTTTTGTCTTGCCCTGCGTGGGGCCGTCGCTGAGCTTGAGTTCGTTAGGCTACCTCGCTCTTCCCCATGTTCACGCCATCCTCTCCCCTGCAAGTTCCTGCCGGGCCGGTGACAGCGTACTTCCTCAGCGGGCAGTGGTTTCCCAAGGATTGTCGGCCCACACCACCGCCGAGCGACGAGCCACGCTTCCGTGATTCTCCCATCCTGCGGACGGTAGCAGTTCCGCCCTCCCAGGTAGCCGATTGCCGCGAGATCATTGCCGCTGTCGAGAGCTACGGAGGCGAGCCAGCACGCTGCTTCATGCCGAGGCACGGGCTGTCGTTTGCCGCCGACGATGGGCCATCCACCGATGTGCTCATCTGCTTCGAGTGCCATTCCCTGTACTTCTTCCAGGGCGAGGGGCGGGAGTTGTTCGCCCTGACCGAGCGCACCATGCAGCGGTTGGGCGTGTTCTTCTCGCTCTTTGGTCCGATCATCACCCCACACTACTTCCGGTAGCCTAACCACGCGCTCCAGCGAACAGAGGCTGGCGGTCGGCTCTTTTCCGTGGTTGAGTCTGTCCTCGCCAGCCTCTGTCGCTGAGCTTGAGTTCGTTAGGCGCGCAGGCTGCTTCTACAGTCGGGCAACTCCTCTTCCATGCACCTCGACTTGCATCTGCCCGACGATCTCTTTCAGCCTTCCAAGCACCCGAACCACCATCAGGTGGGTGCCCTGCTGCTCATTTTGGGCGTGGTGATGGTCTGTGGAGGACGCATGTCCACCTACAGCCGCTGGAACATCACTCGTTGGTTCAGCGCAGACTCCGAGGAGCAGGAGGTATCCGGCCCGTTGCGCTTCATTATCATCATCGGCCTTCTCGCCGGTGGGGTTTATCTGCTCACCTCTCCCACGTAGCGCGCCTAACCACGCGCTCCAGCGAACAGGCACCGGCGGCGGGGCTGCCTCGGACCTTTTCGTCTTGCCTCGCCGCTGCCTGTCGCTGAGCTTGAAGGCGTTAGGCGTTCTTTGACCATGCGCGTTATCAGAAGCTTCTTCCTCGTCTTTGCTGCTGTCGTGCTCGGCGCGTGCGCTACACCGCTTACCACAAGCCAATATCATGGCTTGCAGGACGATGTGCAGTCACTCGCTGACGAGGTCGCCGCTGACCTGAGCAAGTTTGCTCCTGTCAGAGCCATCCCAGTCTCTTCGTCTGGCGACCAGTACAACGTCGGCGACGAGTTTGCCTTCCGTCCGGTGCCGCTCACAAGCGTGTTTCCGCCCGACCAGTTCCGTGCTTTGGTCTTGGCGGCGGCTACCCGCTGGTGTCGCGTTCACGGTTTCAGCGAGCCGCAGCCGGCTGCCGGCGATCTCAGCACGATTCAGTTCTCCGCTCATCGTGGCAGGACGCAGCTCTCGGTGCACGGCATCGCCTACTCAGACCCCATCGCGCATCCACCAGAGACACAGTTCGACCTCAACATCCTCATCCACCACGCCTAACCACGCGCTCCAGCGAACAGAGGCTGGCAACCTTCCCGTTTACCAACTCCTCGCTTGACCTCGCCAGCCTGCGTCGGTGACGCTTGAGTTCGTCAGGCAGCCTCACTTTCCCTGTATGCGGCTTTCTTTACTACTGGCCTTGTTGCTCGCCACCTCGGGTTGTACGCTTTTCACCGAGCACACCGTGCGGGCCGAGCGGAGCATCGACGCCGCCGTGTTGGCGTTCCAGAATCAGCGGCAGCGTTATCCTCACGACCTCGCCGAGTTGCAGGAGTTCGCCGCCGGCCGCATGTCGCTGGACACCGCGCCCTTTACGGAGGTGCGTTTCGAGCATCCTTCGCCGGAGGTCCTCCATATCCATCTCACCGCCGCGTCACCGGACAACGTGACCGTGTCCCTCATCTATACCGACACATACTGATCGAAGGTCCCGGCGTCTGCCCCCTTGCGCTCCGGCCGATGAGGCAGGCTTCGTAGGGATCGTCATTATGTCGCGTACCACCAAGTACAAGGCCGTCTACTTCGGTACGGTCGGGATGGGCGTGGTGCTCGCGCTCTGGCTCGCGTTGCGCTTCCAGGCGGGTGCGGTCAGCCTGATGATTGTTGCCCTCGCGCTGCTGCTGCCCGGCCGCGTGTTGGGTTTCTTCTGGCGGGACCTGCTGCGCGGTTTGCGCTTGCTCAGAGCCCGCCGCTTCGCGGAATCGAAGCAGTGTTCGCAACGCTTCCTGGCCGACGTGCAGGCACGCCCTTGGCTCAAACGTCTGATCTGGCTGGGTTCGAGCACGTACTCCCGGGACCCCGAGGCACTCGCGCTCAACAACCTGGGCGCGGCAGAAGTCATGCTCGGCGAGTGGGACCAGGCACAGGAACACCTGCACGCCTCGCTGGTGGTAGACCCGTTGAACCCCCTGCCCTGCTTCAACCTCGGTAAGCTCGCCGCCGCCAAGGGCGACCAACCGACGGCCGAACGCTGGTTCGACCAGGCCGAGGCTTTGGGTTACTCCCGGTCCCTGGTCGATCAAGCCATCCAGTTGGCGCAAGCCCGGTTCGCAGCCACCGACGGCCGGGGACATCCCTAACCCTGGAGTGCCGCTGTGCCTGGCGAGGTCATCACCTACCTGGAAATGTGCCAGCGGGAGAACACCCGTTTGCGGCGCGGCATGAACTTCAACCTGGATGGCACGCACTCAGTGATCCTCATGTCCGTCCGGCCGGATGCGCCCTACCGCGACCGGTTCGAGAAAGACGGAACCACCCTGATCTACGAAGGCCACGACCAATCCAGGACGGTGATCAACCTGGAGCCCAAGCGGATGGACCAACCCTCGGTGACTTCCAGCGGCGCGCTCACCCAAAACGGCCTTTTCTACCGTGCCGCCCAGCGGTTCAAGTCCGGCCAGCGGGACGCTGAGAGGGTGCGCGTTTACGAGAAGATCGCGCCGGCGGTCTGGTCCTACAACGGCGTGTTCCACCTCGTCGACGCATGGCAGGAGGCCGACGGCGAGCGCCAAGTGTTCAAGTTCAAGCTCGCAGCGGTGGCAGGCGAGGAAAAACTCGTCGTTTCCGCGCCAGCACACCCGATCCAGCGGCGTCTCATCCCGTCGCACGTGAAACTCGAAGTCTGGCAGCGCGACGGTGGGAAATGCGCGGTGTGCGGTGCCACCGACGGGCTCCGTTTCGACCCCGCTTCGTCCCGTTCGCAGGGACGCTTGTCCCTCACGGCCCAGAACGTTCGGCTGCTTTGCGCTCGCCATCGTCTGCCGGAGGATCGTATCAGTTAGAAATGCGAGCTTTCCTGGCGTTGGTGTGCATGGTGGCGTGTCTGCCGGCGGCACGGGCGGCGGACCCGGCGGCACGGGTGCGGGCGGAGACGTTCTTCCGCACGATCATCGAGGGCGACACCAGCAAGGCGTTCGATGCCCTGATGGATGGCTCGCTCATCCCCAACAGCCAACCCACTGCCCTCCCCCGTCTCAAGAGCCAGCTTGAAACCGGCCTGCGTGTCTACGGCCGGCCGGTGGGGTTCGACTTGTTGGAAGAGAAGGAATTCGGGCCATCGTTGGTGCGTTGCGTGTACCTCTTCCGGCTGGAGAAGTATCCGCTCGTTTGGCAGTTCTTCTTCTACAAGGGTAAGGACCGCTGGCTGCCGGTCAACGTGCGTTTCAGCGACTCGCTCACGCCGTTCGACTTCGACCGGCCGACCAACGCCGCCTCGGGGACAACGAACGACGATGCGCCGTCGGAGTAGGCAGGACCTCGTCAGCGCGGCACGGCGATCTTTTCGAGCGTCTGGCCGATGACCTCCGCCAGCGTCAGACCCTCGATCTCGAACTCGGGCCGCAGCACCAGGCGGTGTTCCAGCACGGGGAGCGCGAGCGCGCGCACGTCGTCGGGCGTCACGAAGTCGCGTCCTTCCAGCGCCGCCGCCGCCCGGCTGGCGAGGAGCAGTGCCTGTGTGGCGCGCGGACCTGCCCCGACCAGCACGCTCTCCTGCGCACGGGTGCCGCGCACGAGGTCCACGGCGTAGGCGATCAGTTCGTCGCGCACCACGACGGCGTTGAGTTCGCCTCGGAGTGCGGTGAGCGCCTCCGCCGTCACGACCTGCCGCACCTCCCCGCGCGCGAGCACGGCCTCGGGCGCTTCCTGGGCGGAAAGCGTCTTGCGCGCGAGCGCGAACTCGTCGTCCCGCCCCGGGTAGGGCATCACGATCTTGAACAGGAACCGGTCGCGCTGCGCCTCGGGCAGCGGGTAGGTGCCCTCGCTCTCGATGGGGTTCTGCGTGGCGAAGACGGTGAAGTTGGGCGAGAGCGCGTGCGTGTCGCGGTCGATGGTGACGGCGCGTTCCTGCATGGCCTGGAGCAGCGCGCTCTGGGTCTTGGCGGGCGCGCGGTTGATCTCGTCGGCGAGCAGGAAGGTCGTGAAGATTGGCCCCTTGACGAGATTGAACGCGTTGTGCTGGAGGTCGAAGACGTTCGTGCCCGTGATGTCGGCGGGCATCAGGTCGGGGGTAAACTGGATGCGGTTGAAGTCCGTACCGAGGACGTGGGCGAGCGTGCGGACGAGGAGGGTCTTGGCGACACCGGGCACTCCTTCGACGAGTGCGTGCTGGCCGGTAAAGACGGCGATGAGCGCCTTATCGACGACCTTCTGCTGGCCGATGATGACTTTGCCCACCTCGGCGCGTGCGGCGGCGAGCAGGCTCTTGAGTTGGTCGAGATTCTCCATCAGAAAAAGCAAAAGGTAGAAGGTCGCGGTGGCGGATGCAGTTTCAGTCAGTCCTCCGAAGATCCTCGAACTGACCATGAAGTTCATCCCCCAAGCGCAGTAGGCTGGCCAAGCTGTTCGGAAAGAACAAGCACGCGGTGCAGCCGGGGGAGACAAAATCAACGGCGCGATTGAAGAACATGCTCTCATCGACACGAAACGCGTCGGGCGGTGCGACCTCGCCGTTTTTGCGAATGTGAAGCTGATCTCCCTTGCGCAGGTCGTCGCGGCAGTTGCGGACACCAGCCAAGAACTTGCCGGAGCCGACAAATTCCAGGCGTCCCACTTGGAGGGAAATGGTTCTCATATCAGTCAGCGATTTAGATCGTACTGCGTCCATCCTTCTGCTTCGCTGCCGCACACATCGCCCGGTAAACGGCTGCCGCCGACAAACGCTGTCGCGCCGGCTGTGCCCCCTGTTCGGCGAGCACGGCGCGGACGCGTTCGAGTGCACCGGGCGCGCGAGGGGCTGCGCCTCCCTCCCACTGCGCGAGGCAGGTCGCCGGCAGGTCGCGCGGGCGCACGCTGCGGCGCAGGAGGTTCAGGTAGCCGCCCTCCGCCGAGTGGCCGACGACGGTCTCCGCGCCGTCCGCCGCGTCGTTGTGGGAAGGCACGAGGCTCACGACGTTGCGCCACACAAAGAGCACCACCAACAGCCCGACGCCCGCCAGCGCCGCTTGCAGCCGGTAGCGCCGTGCGAGCGTCGCCAGACCCGGCGCTTCGTTGAGGCCGAGGTGGCTTTCGTCGAAGAACACTCGCCGCCCGCCGCCCACCAACGCGGCTAGGAGCGCCGGGCTGGGATCGTCACGCAGACCTTCGTTGCTCAGGAAATACGTGTCGCCCACGAGGACAAGTTCGCCGCCGGCCGTGCCGAAGGGGCGCGACACGATCACGGGTTGGCCGCGCCGGTCGTAGAGCCGGTGCCAACGCGCCAGCACGGCGGCGACGGTGTTCAGGCGGAAATCCAGCGCCGAGTGCCACGGCACCGCTTCCTGGTCGGCAGCGAACGCCGCGTCCGGGCCGCTCTGGCCAGCGACAGCGGGGTCGGGCGCGGCGTACTCGTTGGGTTCGGCGGCAGGCGTGGCGGCGGGCTTCGCGGCGAGTGTGTCGTCGTCCTTGGTCTCCAGGTGGGCGCGCGGGCGGCGGAAGTCGAGCCCCCAGCGGCGGATGAGGTCGGGCATGGCGGCGCGCTTGGCGAGCAGGCGCGCGGTGGGGCCTTGGTGGAGGTTGACCTCCTCCGTCTTGCCGTGGGCGGAGCGCGCACTGGACAGGCCCTCGACCGTCGGCACCGTGCGCGTTGGCTGGAAGGTGAGCACCACCCGGCCGCCGCGATTCATGATCGTTTCCAGCCGCGCGATGGATTCGGGGTCGAAGAGGTACGGCCAGTTCTGCGCATCCGCGCCGAGGTAGAACACGGTGAAGCCGCGTTCGCCGTTGTCGTAGTCGGCGGGCCGGAGTGGTTCGGTGCCCAGGTCGGGCAGGGCTTGGAGGCTGCGTTCGGCGCGCAGGCCGGGCAGAGCTTCGAGGCTGGCGAGGAAGATTTTCGCGCCGAGCGGGTCGCTGCGCAGGGTAGAATATGGCGGGTAAACGTCGCCCACGTCGAAGCGCAGCTCGAAGAGCCGCACGATCCCCACGGCGAACACCACCAGCGCGGCAGCGAGCCCCAGGCCTCCCCAAGGCACCGTGC
>CAXTQD010000204.1:0-9717 GCA_964246175.1 uncultured Chthoniobacterales bacterium
CTCACTCTGCATGGACCCGCTGCTGCATCTCATCCGGCACGACGCGCGTGCCTCGCGCGAGGACCTCGCCGCGCAGTTGAATCTCCCCGTGGAGGAAGTGAACCGCAAAATCACCGGCTACGAAGAAAGCGGTGTGATCCTCGGGTACTCGACGGTGATCGACACCGAGAAGATTGGCGACCAGTTCGTGACCGCGGTGATCGAAGTCAAGATGACGCCCGAGCGCGAGGGCGGCTTCGACCGCTTGGCGAACCGTATCGCGCAATTCAGCCAAGTGCAGGGCTGCTACCTGATGAGCGGCGGATACGATCTGCTGGTGATTGTGGACGGTAAAAGTTTGCGCGAGGTGGCGAGTTTCGTGAGCGAGAAGCTCAGTTCGCTCGAAGGCGTGGTCGGCACGGCGACACACTTCCGGTTGAAGACGTACAAGGAAAACGGCGCGATCCTCGCGCGCGGGGAGTCGCCCGGACGGTTAGCAGTGTCTCCGTAAATCAATCGTTGCAGACCTCATCCATCTTCACGTCGTGCGCAGCCAAGGGCAGCGGCTCCGCGACGCGCTGAAAAGCAAATCCCACTCCGACCAAGCGCGTCTTCGTCGGATCTCGCCGCGCGAGCAGTCGGTCGTAGTAACCACCACCCCGTCCCAGCCTTCCGCCCGCAGCGTCGAACGCCAAACCCGGCACCAGCGCCAGACTCACGTCGTCTAACATCGATTCGTGCTCAGCGAGCGGCGACGGTTCACGCAAGCCCCAGCGAGAGCGTGAGAGTTCATCTAACGTCTGTACACGGTACAGCCGGACCATTGTTCCATCCACGCGCGGATAGATCGCCTGCCTGCCGATCAGTGCGCCCCCTTGCCAGAGCAAATCGAGGTCTGGCTCGGCCGGCAGAGGCGCGAACAACAATACCTGCGTCGCCGCTCGCCATTCCGGCGAGCCAACGATGTGCCGGATGATCGTTCGGCTGCGCGCCGCACGCTCCTCGTGGCTAAGCCCGCGCAACCGCTCCTGCATGGCGGCGCGGCAAGCTGCTTTTTGCTGTGCGATGGGATCAGCAGTCATGCACTCCGGTAAGTCCGCGTCAGTCCTCGATCAGTTCGGCGGTGTTGTCCACGTAGACCACGACGTGCTTGCCATCGTGCGTCGTGGCTTTGCTTTGCAGCAACACTTTGCGCGGCTCGTCGCTGTCCATACCACCGAAATACTCGTAGCCCATCGGGACCCGGGCCTTGTCCAGCGGACAGACGAACAGGTGCTGGTCTGACAGGTAGGCCGGCACGAGTTCATCGAGCGTCTTGGGGAAGTGCCCATCGTTGTCTCCGGCGTACAGTTTGCAGCCGAGACCGATTTACTTCGCCTGTGCCATGCTCCTGATGGCGGCGCCACGCTCTTGGACGCGGTTGAAAACAGGCACTGCGATGCCAAAGAGCACAACACAGAACAGCGCCAAGGTCCCATAGCCTGTGACCAACCCGGTGATAGCCATCCCCCGCCCGCTCAAGCGTCCCGCGGACTGCTTGATCTGCGAGAGTGACACATGGGCGCAGATCACCGCCGGCAAGGCGGTCAGGCCGACGAACAACAGGCCCAGCAAGCCGAGCACCATGCTCGCCACCGCCAGACCGGAGGTCTGCGGCACGGCTGGCGGGTAGGGAGCCATGGGAAACGGTGCGGATGCGCCCACTCCTGGCACCGCATACAACGGCAACCAGTTAGGCGCGCCCTCGTACCACGCGAGGTCGCTCGACCGAAGGGAACCGGCGGTCAGTTCGTACCGTACCTGCTCGGGAGTGTACGGTCCGGCCTGTTGCCCGGCGCGGAGAACGTAAAGCTGCATCGCACCCGAACTTACCCCGGAGCGTCCACGGGAGGGAAGTTCAATCGGTCCTGCCACTCAGACCGTGTACGGACCGTGCTCCAGCCCGAACGCCGCGTGCGCCAGCCGCGCGGCTTCGGCGACGTTGGCCTCCTCGATGATGACGGCGATCTTGATCTCCGAAGTGGTGATCATCTGGATGTTGATGCCACCGCGCGCGAGGCAGTCGAACATCTTCGCCGCCACGCCGGAGTGCGAACGCATCCCGATGCCCACCACGCTGAGCTTCGCCACGCCACCGCGCGAGGTTGTCTTCACCGCGCCGATGGACTCGATGACCGGCCGCAGCACCGCCTCGGCCGTGGGCAGGTCGGCCTGGTTGAGCGTGAAACTAATATCGGTCGCGCCGCGCGCGGAGACGTTCTGCACGATCATGTCGATGACCACCCGCGCACCGGCCAGCGCGTTGAACACTGCCGCCGCCGTGCCGGGACGGTCGGGCACTCCTTCGACGGTCACCTTGGCCTGGTTCTTCTCCACGCTCACGCCGCGGATGACGACGTTTTCCATGCTAGCGGTTTCTTGCATAATCATCGTGCCGGGGTTGTCGTTGAAACTGTTGCGGACCTCAAACTTCACGCCGAACTTCTTGGCAAACTCCACTGAGCGCGACTGCATGACCTTGCTGCCGCTGCTCGCCATTTCTAACATTTCCTCGTAGGACAAATCTTCCAGCCGTCGCGCGTCGGGCACGAGCCGGGGATCGCACGTGTAGACGCCGTCCACGTCGGTGAAAATCTGGCACAGGTCCGCGCCGACCGCGGAAGCGAGTGCGATGGCGGTCAGGTCCGAGCCGCCGCGGCCGAGGGTCGTCACCTGGCCCGCCATCGTCTGCCCCTGGAAGCCGGCGACAATGACGATGTGGCCCTCGTCGAGCGCGGCGAGGATTTGCTTGGGGGTGATGTTGGCGATCTTGGCCTTGGTGTGGACGCCGTCGGTGACGATGCCTGCCTGCGCGCCGGTCAGCGAGAGGGCGGGCACGCCCTGGGCGTTGATGGCCATGGCGAGGAGCGCGATGGTAGTCTGCTCACCGGTGGCCAAGAGCACGTCGAGTTCGCGTTCGGTCGGCGCGGGAGAGACTTCCTGCGCGAGCTTGATGAGACCGTCGGTGACTCCTGACATCGCCGAGACGACGACGACGACGCGGTGGCCGACGCGCTGGGTGTCGATGACGCGCCGCGCGACGTGGCGGATGCGCTCGGGGTTGCCGACGCTGGTGCCGCCGTACTTCTGGACGAGCAGGCTCACTGGTCGCCGGTCCGCGCGACCGAAGCCCTCCTTTGGAGTTTGTCGGCATCCGCGGGCGCGATGCCCAAGTCATGGGCGGCTTGCTCACTAGGGCCGAGCGCGACCACGTCGGCAGAGTCAATCTCCGCGAAGAAGATCAGCGCGGCCAGGTAGGAGCCGTAGACGCTCGGATGGTAGTAGTCCTGCCCCCACAGGTCGAGTTTGCCCGGTTCCAACGGCTGGTAGGGATTGGCCTGCGCCAGCCCATCAAGGATCGCGCCTTGCCAGCGGTCACCGACCCCGATGACCTGCGCCTCTGTTCCCACCTGCTCCTGCGCCACGCGGAAGCCACTGTGCAGGTCGTCCGCCATTTGGTTGGTGTCGCCGGTGTCGTGGTAGGGCGCGTTGTCCGGGTAGATCAGGTCGACACGCGGCCAGGTTTCGTAGAGGTAGACCTTCGTCCGCGGGTTGGCCTTGTGGATCGCCTGACAGAAAAGGCGTATGTGCTTGATGAAATCCTCAGGCTTGCCACCGCGCTTTTCCGGTAAGGCTTCGGTGCTGTAGCCTTGCAGGACCACGACATCCCACTTCGCCTGTGCGATCAACGGCGGCGAATGCTGGTAGTGATACGCCAGATCCTTGCCACCCACCACTTCGACGTGGACATCGTAAGCCCGGTGAGCCTCGTCGGCGAACTTCTTGAAGATTCCCGGGATGCCGCCAACCGGCTCGGCGTCCGCGTTCTCATCGGTCACAGCCTGAGCATTGTAGCTGCAGACGGGCTCCGAGCCGCCGTAGGTGAAGCTGTTGCCATCGAATAGGATCGACACCGGCCGCACGGGCGAAGGCGACGGCTCCTGAGCGCGGATGGGAGCAGCAGTTTGCAGCAGCAGGCACCCGAGGAAAAGAAGCGTGCGCATCCTGGATGAGGACATCACTTCACCGCCGCCCAGACGCGGGCCACGTCATCGTAGTCTTCGAGCTTTTGCAAGAACGCGCCGGTCTCGGCCTTCTGGGTGTCGGTGAGGTCGGGATAGTTCTTCGCCACGTAGCCGATCTCGCTGGTCACTACGGTCCAACCGTTGGCCGTCAACCATTGGGAAGCGGAGTGCACCGCCCCACCGTCCGCCAGCAGGCGCACGCCGGCGGCATCCGCGGGCACGTCGTCGTTCTGCTCGTGGGTCAGGGGTTCGAAGTCGTTCGCACCGGCTTCGATGGCCGCTCCTTCCAGGTCGGCCCCGGCATCGGGATTGTACGCCTCGATGATGCCGACATGGTCGAAAAGGAACTTGTTGCTGCCGCTCGTGCCGAGTTGGCCTTGCTTAAAGAGCAAGCGCATGTCGGGCGCGGTGCGGTTTTTGTTGTCGGTCATCACTTCGACGATCACGGGCACCTTGTTGGGCGCGTAGCCCTCGAAGACGACGTGTTCTAGCACGAGTTTCTCGTCGCCCGTGCCGCTGCCCTTCTTGATGGCGCGTTCGATCACATCGCGGGTCACGTTCTCGCGGCGCGCCTTTTCGACGGCGGTGAAGAGCCGCGCGTTCCCGGCCGGGTCGGGGCCGCCGAGCTTGGCGGCGACCATGATTTCTTTGACCAACCGGCCGACGACCTGACCTTTTTTGAGGTTGGCAACCTCGCGTTTTGCCTGAAGCCACTGGCGACCCATGGGGAATAAGGATGAGGGGTGGAGCGAAAAGCGTAAGAAAACGCTGGGTGCCCCCGCCGTCAACCCGTTGCGCGCGGGCGGCGCTGGCGTGGTGGGGCCTCGCGAAGTTCGACAAGCGCGTTCTCGACCTCGGTTATCCCACCGAGCACAGTGCATTCCGCTACGGCGTCGGTGCGGCCACGCTTTTTGGCCCACGCCTCGAACGGGTAATCCGCCAGTGGCAGAAAGGTTTCCCTGCCCCGCTTCTGCGCGTAGCGCAACGAGAAGCCGGAGTTGATCGGCGAGAGCATGGTCTGCGCAGCGTAGCGCGCCATGACTTTCGCCGTGTCGAGCACGAGGACGATCTTGTCGCGCTCGCGGTAGGTGTTGAGCAGGCGTTCGAGTCGCGCTTCGCCGACCCAGAAGAACACGCGCGCATTGAGGTGTGCGTACCACTCGGAGGGTGTCATGTCGATCAACGCCGGACCGAGCGTCTCGTCGGTCATGGGGCGTTGGTCGTTGATAAAAACCTCGCCGAACTCCGCATGTGTGATCGGCACCGCTGCCGGCCGGCGCTGGCGCTCAATGCGTTCGCGCTCTAGGCCCGCGACACCGTAGAGATCAAGCAGCGCGCTAGTGCTCAGGAGTCCGTGCCGCTGGATGCTCGGCCAAATAGCCGCTTCCGTCATGTGGTACAACCGCGGATAAACCTCGGCGAACCGCTCCGGCGTCATGACCAGCCGAACAGGTGGCCGATGCCGTGGAAGATCAGCGCGACCAGGTAAAACCCAATCGCGATAAACGCCCCGAGTACGATCAGGAGCAACGCCACCATGCCGTACACCACCGCCCATTCGCCCGTAGTGGCCTTGCGCCGCGGCGTGCCGGGGGCGGGCGTGTGCTGGGTGAGAAGTTGGTAGTTGCGTGATGACGGCCGGAACCAAAATGCGAACGCCTCCCCCACGACCGGCACCGTGCCGACGAGGCCGTTGAGGAGGATGTTCATGGCCATGCGCACGAGCACAGGCTTGGGCACACCGCGACGCGCGCCTTCGAGGATCGTGCCCGCCGAGATCAGCATCGCCGCGCCGTCGCCAAAGAGCGGCAGAATGTCCAGGAACGGGTTAATGCCGACACGCGCCTTCGTGCCGGGAATCTTGACGAGGTTGTCCATCAGGTGAGCAATCAGCCGCGAGAGGAGTTCCTCGCGCGTACCGGCCGGGCCGGTGGCTGCCTCCGGACGGGTGCCACCCTTGCCTTCCGGCGGCAAAATCTCGAAGTCTGCGGCCGGCGTCTGCACGGAGGAGCCGGACTTTTTCCCGAAAGGGGTCGCACTCATATCCAGAAGAAATCGCGCCGGATGCGAGGCGCGGTTGCTTGTCGGCCACTTGCGTCCGCGCCGGCCCGCCGCATCTTGGAGACCCGTTTTATGATCCAGACCCTGCCCGGCTTCCGCGATTTCTACCCGGCCGACTATGCTGCGCGCCAGTACGTCTTCGAGCGCTGGCGCGAGACGGCCCGCCGCTACGGGTTCGCCGAGGTGGATGGCCCCGTGTTGGAAAGTGTCGATCTCTACAAAAAGAAGAGCGGCGGCGAACTGGTCGGCCAACTTTTCGACTTTATCGACAAGGGCAAACGTGAGGTCGCCCTCCGCCCGGAGATGACCCTCACCGTCGCGCGGATGGTCGCCGCGCGGGACCGCGAGTTCAAGAAGCCGCTGAAGTGGTTCTCCATTGCCAGTTTCTTCCGTTACGAGAAGCCGCAGAAGGGCCGACTCCGCGAGTTCGTGCAACTCAACTGCGACCTCATCGGCGAGGCGTCCCCAGCGGTCGACGCCGAGATGATCGCCCTCGCCGTGGACCTGATGCGCGCCTTCGGCCTGACGGCGGATGACTTCTACCTCCGCGTCAACGACCGCAATGTGTGGCTGGACTTCCTGCGGGTACGCGGCGTCGCCCGGGAGCGCGCCGACGAGTTCCTCCAGATCATCGACAAGCTTGAGCGCGAACGCCCGGAAGTCACCGCGGAAAAGCTCGCCGCCTTCGGGGTCACGCGCGAGGAGATTGACGCCTTTCTCGCCCGCCCCGCCAGCGAACTCGGCGGCGCGCTCGGCACCGTGGAGGCCGACCTGCGTGCGCGCGGGCTGCTGGATTACGTGACGTTCGACCCGCGGATCGTGCGCGGGCTGCTGTACTACACGGGAGTGGTCTTCGAGGTGTTCGACCGCGGCCGGAAGTCTCGCGCGCTGGCCGGCGGCGGACGCTACGACGAACTCGTCGGCCTGGTCAGCGACGGCGCGGTGCGGCACCCGGCCTTCGGGTTCGCGGTGGGCGACGTGACGCTGCTCGACCTGTTACGCGAACTCCCCCACACTGCCGCCCGCCTCGACGCGGCCGTGCGCGACGCGGCGGCCCCGGACGTGTACGTCGTGGTAGCCGACGAGGAATTTCGCCCGCAGGCGCTCGGATTGGTGGGGGCACTCCGCGCGGCCGGGCAGCGGACGGACTTTGCCCTGACGCCGGCGAAGGTCGGCAAGCAGTTCCAGGCGGCGGAAGCCCTTGGGGCACGCCGCGTGGCGGTGGTTGGGCGCGAGTGGCCGATCGTCAAGCTCAAAACTCTTGCCACGCGCGAGGAAGTCCCGGTGAACGCGGACGATCTGCCGATGGTTTTGGGCGGCATCGCGGCAGCATGAATTATTTGTCGCCTTTTGTCTTTTCGGTGATGTAATGCTTCCGCTGCACCTTTACAAACCCAACCCGCCCCTGCCCACTTGTCACCGGTTCGCAAACTCCCCGGGATTTCCGCCTTCTTCCCCGCATACAACGACGGCGGCACCATCGCCTCGATGGTCGTCTCCACCCTGATGACCCTGCGCGAGTGCGCGGAAGACTACGAGGTCATCGTGGTCAACGACGGCAGCGCCGACTACACCGGCCCGCTCCTCGATGAACTCGCCCGGGTCCACGCCCCTCGCCTGCGCGTGATCCACCATCCGCGCAACCTCGGCTACGGCGCGGCCCTGCGCCGAGGCTTCGCCGCCGCACAAAAGGAGTGGGTCTTCTACACGGATGGCGACGCGCAGTACGACCCGCGCGAACTCCGCGTCCTCCTCGCCGCCTGCCTCGCGCACGGGGCGCAGGTCGATGTCGTCAACGGCTACAAGATCAGCCGGCACGACCCCTGGTATCGCCTCGTGATCGGCCGGGCGTACCATCATTTCGTGAAAAGGCTTTTCGGTCTGTGCCTGCGCGACGTGGACTGCGATTTCCGCCTGATCCGCCGTGCGCTCTTTGACCGCGTCACCCTGCGCTCGGACAGCGGCACGATCTGCCTGGAGATCGTGCGCAAGTTCCAGGACGCCGGGGCGCGCTTCGTGGAGGTGCCCGTGCATCATTACCACCGGGCGTTCGGACAATCGCAGTTCTTCAATTTCCGCCGGCTCTGGCGCACGGGCTGGCAACTGCTCGGGCTGTGGCGCGAACTGGTCTGGCGCGCGCCTAAGTCCAAAGGGGAGGCGACGGTTCAATTCTCCGAACCGGCGACGGTCGTGGCGGGCGACGAGGGGCGTTGAAAGACACGGTCACCGCGCAGGCGTACGGCATCATGCGCGCCGTGGAGGACGCGCACTGGTGGTTCGACGCGATGGAGGCCACGACGGCGGCGCTCCTACGGCGCGGCGGGCCGCCCGACGTGCGCGATGCCCTCGACGCCGGCTGCGGCACGGGGCGCAACCTCGTCTTCCTGCAACGCTCCGGCATCGGTGCACGCGTCACCGGTCTGGACCACTCCCCCGTGGCGCTCGGGCATTGCCGAGTGCGGGGGCTGGCGCGGCTGGTGCGCGGGTCGGTCAACGCCCTGCCCTTCGACGCCGAATCCTTCGACCTCGTGACGAGCTTCGATGTGCTCACGGCCGGGACGGTCGACGATACCCGCGCGCTCGCCGAGGCCGCCCGCGTGCTGCGCCCCTGCGGACGGCTGTTGGTGCGGGTGGCGGCGTACGACTTCCTGCGCAGCCGGCACGACCGCGAGTGGAACATCACCCGGCGCTACCGGCGCGGGGAGTTGCGTGCGAAGTTGGAAGCCGCCGGCCTGCGCGTGCGGGTGGCCAGCTATGCAAATACCTGGCTCTTCCCGGTGGCGTTGGCCAAACGGCTCGCCGAAGGGGTCCGCCCCCCACGCGAGGACGCGAGCGACCTGCAAATCGGCGCGGGCCGCGGCTGGGTGCCGACCTTGTTGCGGACCCTGATGACCACCGAACGGGGCTGGGTGGCGGCGGGGCGGCTGCCCTTCGGCCTGTCGCTCTACGCGCTGGCCGAGAAGCCGAGGCACTGATCTGCTCCTCCGGGCGGGCCACGTCAGTGGCCAGCAGCGGCGACAATGCTCCGAGGGTGTTTTTTCCAGCGGTTCCCACGCCGGAATGGGTTTGCAAAAGATCGCCCTGCGGGTACAGGCGGTCCTTGGCTATGCGCGATCAGCGCGGCGGTGGGTCACGACACTTAGCAGCCCTACCCCGGCGGCGACGGCGGCCCAGGTGGATGGCTCGGGGACGACGACAAGGAACTGCGGAGCACCCAGACCGGTGATGAAGTTGGCGTTGGTGGAGGTCGGCCCGACCCCTGCCGCAACCGTAGCGGGCAGACCGTACGCGCCTATCGAGCCGCTGGATGCGTTTGCGTTCGCCACGAGCAACTGGTTGCCCAAGATCGCCAAGCCCCGGGGAAAGAACGTGGCGCTGCCGGCGATGAAGTTCGCGTTGAGCACCGCCCCGGTCGTCGCGTTGTACGCGCCGACGCGGTAGTGGTTGGGGTCGGAGACGAACAGGATGTTGCCGTAAACGGCCAGCCCGGAGGGGAAGCCCAAACCCGAGGGAGCCGAAAAGCCGACGACCGGCAAGCCCGTGGCGGCATTGTAGGCGTTGACCGTGCCGGTGTAGATGCCGGTGCCCACGTTGGCGACGTAGAGCGTGGTGC
>CAXTQD010000205.1:0-9616 GCA_964246175.1 uncultured Chthoniobacterales bacterium
ACTCAAGAAATCGAAGGCCGGCCAGCGCCACCTGATCCTGTTCTCGGACGCGGCCGACTCGGTGGAGCCGCTGGATTACCAAGCGCTCGTCGGCGAGATGGTCGCGGGTGGGGCGACGGTCAGCGTGATCGGCCTCGGCACGGAGCAGGACAAGGACGCGGCGTTGTTGAAGGACATCGCCGAGCGCGGCGGGGGGCGGGTGTTCTTCAACCAGGACGCCACGGCGCTACCAGCGCTCTTCGCGCAGGAGACGGCCACGTTGGCCCGTTCGGCGTTCCTGAAAGACCCCGTGGCCGTCAAGCCGACCGCCGGCTGGCTCGAACTCGCTGCCCGTCCGTTGTCGTGGCTCCCGGAGGTAGATGGCTACAACCTGAGCTACCTCAAGCCCGACGCGACGGCGGCGGCGTTCTCAGGCGACGAGTACGCTGCGCCGCTGGTGGCGTATTGGCAGCGCGGCCTGGGCCGGACGGCGGCGGTTTCATTCCCGCTCGGCGGCGACGACTCGGGCCGCGTCCGCGGCTGGCCGGCGTACGGCGATTTCCTCCAGACGCTCGCGCGTTGGCTGATGGGCAACGAGACGCCTGCCGGGCTGGCGCTGCGTCCGCGGGTGAACGGCTCCGTGTTGGAGCTGGACCTCCTCTACGGCCCGACCTGGGAGGAACCGCTCGCCAAGAGTGCCCCGCAGGTAGTCGTCGCGGAGGGCGCGAACGGCCCGGCGCGCCCGCTCGTCTGGGAACGGCTGGAGCCGGGCCGCTTCCACACGAGCGTGCCGCTCCGGCCGGGCCAGTGGATGCGCGGGGCGGTGCAGGTGGACAAATACGCGCTGCCCTTCGGTCCGGTGGCTTCGGGCGTGGACCCGGAGTGGAAGTTCGACCGGGCGCGAATCGCCGAGTTGCAGGCCGTCGCGCAGGCGAGCGGGGGTGGGGCAGTGACGGACCTGAGTAAAGTCTGGCAAGCGCCGCGCCAGCCGGAGTTTAGTGGTGTGCGCACGTGGCTGCTGGGAACGTTGGTGGCGGTGTTCTTGGTGGAGGTACTGGCGACACGACTGGGTTGGCGCACGCTGCCGACTTTCCAACGCGCCCGGCGTGCGGTATCTTGAGACTTGGCCAGCCGGGATGTTTTTGTGCTATCCAGCGGCATTCCGTTTTGCGTAGTATCCTAGCAACTCCACCGGGTTCCTCCATGCTCACCAAGGCTCTCTCCCTGCTCGCCAAGTGGCCGCTGCTCCAGCAGATTCGCCACGGTCTCGACGGCACCGGCCTGGAATCCATGACCGACCACACGCGCAACATGCGTGCTCGGGTGTCGGCGGAGGACGTGAAAACTTCCAAGTCCATCTGCCCGTACTGCGCGGTAGGCTGCGGTCAGTTGGTCTACCACAAGGACGGCAAGGTCATCGCCATTGAGGGCGATCCGGACAGCCCTATCAGCCAGGGAAACCTCTGCCCGAAAGGCTCGGCGTCGTACCAACTCGTCACCCAGCCAGAGCGGGTGACGAAGATCAAGTACCGCGCGCCCTACGCCAAGGAGTGGAGCGAACTTGACGAGACTACGGCGATGGACATGATCGCCGACCGTGTCTGGGAAGCGCGCAAAAAGGACTGGCGCGTTGAGAAGGACGGCATCCCGGTCAACCACACCCAGAACATCGCGCATCTCGGCGGAGCGACCCTCGACAACGAGGAAAACTACCTCATCAAGAAGTTGTTTACCGGCGGCTTGGGCATGGTGTGCGTGTCCAACCAGGCCCGAATATGACACTCCGCCACGGTGCCCAGTTTGGGTACCTCCTTTGGTAGAGGCGGGGCGACGACGGCCTTGCAGGACTTGGCGAACGCCGACTGCATCCTGATCTCTGGCTCGTCAATGGCCGAGGCGCATCCGGTGGGTTTCCGCTGGGTGATGAAGGCCAAAGAGAAGGGCGCGACGATCATTCACGTCGATCCACGCTTCTCGCGCACGAGCGCCATGGCGGACTTGTGGATTCCGACGCGCGCGGGTTCGGACATCGTGCTCTTCGGCGCGTTGATCCGGCACGTGCTGGAGACGAACCAATACTTCCGTGAGTACGTCCTTCATTATACGAACGCGGCGTATATTATCAAACCCGACTTCAAGGACACCGACGAGGGTGCAGGGCTGTTCTCGGGCTGGCAGGAAGACGGTCAGCATTACGACGAGTCGACCTGGCAGTTCGAGGGCGGACCAGATCCGGCGAAGATCGTGCGCGACGACACTTTGCAGCATCCGCGCTGCGTCTTCCAGACATTACGCCGACACTACGCACGCTACACGCCGGAGATGGTGCAAGAGAGCTGCGGCATCCCCCCGGAGTTGTTCCAAAAGCTCGCTGATGCGCTAACGAAGAACTCCGGTCGCGAACGCACCACCGCCCATTGCTACGCCGTCGGCTACACGCATCAATCCAAGGGCGTGCAGATCATCCGCGCGGTGGCGGTGCTGCAACTGCTGCTCGGCAACATCGGTCGGCCGGGTGGCGGCATCTTGGCGTTGCGCGGGCACGCGTCGATCCAAGGTTCGACGGACATTCCGACGTTGTACGATACACTGCCGGGTTACCTGTCCATGCCGACGTGCGAGCCGACGAGCAAGGACTTCACCAGTTTTCTCAAGAAGTACACCCAGGAGACCGGCCTGTGGCACGACACGCCCAAATACATGGTCAGCCTGCTCAAGGCGTATTACGGCAAGCGCGCGACCAAGGAAAACGATTATGGCTTCGGTTGGCTGCCGAAGCTCACAGGTGACCATTCGCACTTCCCGTTTGTCATGCGGATGTGCAACCACGAGGTCGATGGGTACTTCATCATGGGCCAGAACCCAGCCGTGGGTTCACAGAATGCCCGGCTCCAGCGGCAGGCGCTCTCGCGGGTGAAGTGGCTCGTCGTGCGCGACCTCGTCGAGATCGAGAGTGCGAGCTTCTGGTACGCCGCGCCCGAGATTGAGCGCGGCGAGATGAAAACTGAGGATATCGCCACGGAAGTGTTCCTCATGCCGGCGGCTTCGCACGTTGAAAAAGAGGGAGCGTTCACCAACACCCAGCGCCTGCTCCAATGGCGTGAAAAGGCTGTCAAGCCGCCGGGCGACGCCAAGAGCGAGGCATGGTTCATCCACCAGCTCGCCAAGCGACTCATCGCCCGGGCCAACGCTTCGAGCGACCCGATGGACGAGCCGCTTCGTGCGCTCGATTGGTGGTACCCCGAGAACGAGGAAGGCGAGGCGGAGGCCGAAGCGGTGCTGGCCGAAATCAACGGCTGGAAGACCGCGCCCGAGATCGAGGAAGCACCCGGCGTGGTCAAGGCCCGCGACAACGAAGGCCGCCCGCACCACGGCAAGCAGCTTGACGATTACCTGCAACTCAAGGACGACGGCTCCACCGCGTCCGGCTGCTGGATTTACACGGGCTGCTACGGCTCTGACGAGATCAACAAGTGCCATCGCCGCGAACCTCACGGACCGTACGGACATGGCTGGGGCTTCGCGTGGCCGAGCGACCGGCGCATCATCTACAATCGCGCCAGTGCCGACCCGGAAGGCAAACCGTGGAGCGAGCAAAAGAAACTAATCTGGTGGGACGCCGAGAAGAAACAGTGGACCGGCCTCGACGTGCCCGATTTTCCGAAGCAAAAAGCGCCGGATTACATCCCGCCCGCGGGTGCCAAAGGATTAGAGGCCATCGCGGGTGACCGGCCGTTCATGCTGCACTCGGATGGACGCGCGTGGCTCTTCGTCGCCAAGGGACTCGCCGACGGCCCGATGCCAACGCACTACGAGCCGATGGAGTCGCCAGTCAAGAACGCGCTCTACCGGCGCCAAACCAACCCTGGATTGAACTGGTTCAGTCGGCCTGACAACAAGTTCTCGCCGCCGGACGATCCGCGTTTCCCGTTTGTGCTGACGACTTATCGGCTGACTGAGCACCATACGACGGGCGCAATGAGCCGGTTCCTGCCACACCTCAATGAACTGATGCCGGGATTGTTCATCGAGATGTCGGTCGAGTTGGCCGCGGAACTCGGCGTGTTGAATGGTGACCATGTGATCGTGGCGACGTTGCGTGGCGCCCTAGAAGCGCGGGCATTGGTCAGCCGCCGGATGCGACCGCTCATGGTGGATGGCAACCGGCGCGTGCATCAAGTCGCGCTGCCCTACCACTGGGGCTACGCCGGACCGGAAAACGCGCGTGGCGGCATCGTCAACGATCTGCTCGCCATTAGCGGCGAGCCGAACGTCACGATCATGGAATCCAAGGCGCTCACCTGCACGATCATCCCCGGGCGGATGCCGCCGGGGGTAGCTGGGCACGAACTCCTCGAAAAAATCTCGCCGCCTGACGACCCCATCGTGGAACATCCCGAGCAAATGCCGCCGGGCTACCAGTACCAGGGCAAGCTCGGCTCTGAACACGGCCAACAAGGCCAACCGCAATAACCGATGATTGGTGAAGGCATCCTTTCCACGAACCAGCGCAAGCACTCCTACGTGCAGGACAAGCGCACGGTCGGCTTCTACACTGACCCGACTTTGTGCATCGGCTGCAAGGCGTGTGAAGTTGCCTGTAAGGAGTGGAACGACGTTCCCGACGATGGTTTCCAATGGTCGGGAAATTCGTACGACAACACCGATGCACTCGGGGCCTCGACGTGGCGGCACGTGCTCTTCGTCGAGCAAAACCGTGCCCGCGGCCAGCAACTCGCCGGCCCGATGTCGGGCGACATGCTCTCGGACCTGACGACGCACGAAGACCCGTTCCGCTGGATTTTCCTCTCGGACGTGTGCAAGCATTGCGAGAACGCGGCCTCGTGCCCGCTTGCGCTAAGTCGTGCCCGACTGAGAGCATCCTCTTCGGTCCGTTAGACGAACTCCACATCCACGCGGAGAAACGCGTCGCCCACTTGCGCGCCAACGGCTATCCCGACGCGCAGAACTACGACCCGCAGGATACCAGCGTCGGCGGTATTCACGCGTTTTTCATGCTCCTGGGAGAGCCTGAGGCGTACGGCCTGCCGCCCAAGCCGCAGGTGCCGACGATCTACCTGCGCGCGGCTTGGACGAGCGCGTTCGCCACGGCGGCAGTGGCGGTGGCAGCGTCGCTGGCGGCGTTCTGGTTCCTATGAGGGCGCGTACGGCGATCTGCGCAGCGGCGATGATGATCTGGTTGGGCCGGGTCGCCGCTGCCCACGAGGAAAAGACGGGTCCGCTCAGCGCGGACGACTATACCGCCGACGCGCACCGTCTCGCCGGGACCTACAAACTGATCGGCCGGTTGCCCAAATTAGATAAGGCGTGCTCCGGCACCGTCATGCTGGTGGCGCAGGGCAAGGAGTTCAAGGTGACGCGCACGGTCGCAGGAAAGACGACGAAGGGGAGAGCGTTCGTGGACGTGGACCCGGTCGGCACGCACGTTCTGATCATGGAGTTCATGCAGGGCGGCCGCCGCTACGAGGGGACCTACCTGTTCACGGACAACTTCGACAGTTGGACGAGACTCACCGGGCACGTGGCCGCGCCGGGGCACTCGCGCAACGACTCTCCTGACGATGGGTTGGAAGCTCTCTTCCCATCAGACGATCCCGCCTGCGGCATCGACGCCTGACAGCCGAGAAGCCTATCCTTTATGCCCGCCGTCCGTGACCCTGCCTTCGAGCAACGCCTCGAACTTCTCCGCCGTGAAGCCCGAGCTAACGGCCGCGTCGAAGGCCGCGGCGTGGACGTAGCCGGCGGTCCGATCCCCGTCAATAAACCCAACACCCGCATTGGCGCGAGTGAGGATAACGCGGGCAAGGCGGGCTACTACGGGATGCCCGCCATCAAGCCGCCGGTGTGGACGTGGGAAATTCCGCTCTACTTCTTCATCGGCGGCGCGGCGGGGATGGCGGCCGTGATCGCCATGGCGACACTTTTCCTCGGGCGCATGGAGATCACCCGGCCCGCCATGTGGATCGGCGCGGTCGGAGGGGTGCTCACTCCGGTGTTGCTCGTCATGGACCTGGGCCGGCCGTTGTTGTTCCTGAACATGCTGCGGGTCTTCAAGCCGCAGTCGGCCATGTCGATGGGAGTTTACATCCTGACACCCTTCGGCATGGCGATCATCCCCGGTGCGCTGGCGATGGAACTTTACGCGCGGCACATCCTTCCGGGAGGTACTTGGACGACGCTGCTGCACCTCGCTGTCTACGCACTGGTGATCGTCTCGGGCTTGTCGGGTATGTTGCTGGCGACGTACACGGGCGTGCTCATCGGCGCGACGGCGGTGCCCGCGTGGCACACGCACCGGGCCATCCTGCCGCTGCATTTCGGCATCGCGGGTCTCGGTACAGCGGCGGCCATCCTCGAACTGCTCGGCTACCGCATCCGGCCGCTGGCCGCCATTTCCTGGCTGGCCATCGGCGTCGAGACGGCCCTGTGGCTGTGGCTCTTCAAGAAACACGGCGCGGCTGACCGGGCCGTCCACGAAGGGCGCTCCGGGATCATGCTCAAAACTGCCGAAATCCTCACTGGCCCACTGGCGCTCGTGCTGCGGGCGTGCGGGCTGACGCCGTTCGCGGCAGGGTCGTTCGTGGTGGGGGCGTTTATCAGTCGATTTGGTTGGATTCAGGCCGGGAAATTTTCGGCGACGGACCCGTCGGCGGTCTTTGCCTCGCAGAGCGCCGGCGGCAAGGGCGATGTTTGAGGTCGCACTGACCTTCCACGGCGGGCTGTCGTACTTCTTGCGCCGCGAGCACCGGGATGCCGGGCGCGTGCGACGAAACCTCGCGGAGAAAACGGCCGTCAAGGACGTGATCGAATCTTGCGGCGTACCGCACCCAGAGGTGGACCTGATCATCGCCGCTGGGGTGGGGTCGGTGGATTTCTCCTGGCAGGTGGCGAGTCCGGTTGAATTGGATGTGTACAGCGTACCCGCACCAGTAGAAATTTTCCCTGGTGCCGCCCGGTTGCAAGGCATGGCGCCGCCGAAATTCGTCGCCGATGGCCACCTCGGCAAACTCGTGCGCAATCTGCGTCTGCTCGGCTACGACACCGCCTACGAACGCGACGCGGACGACCCGCGCTTGTTGGAGATCATGACGGCGGAGGATCGCACCCTGCTCACCCGCGACCGACCGCTGCTCATGCACGGGATTGTCCGCCACGGGTACTGTCCGCGCTCGGACCAGTCCGAGGAACAAACCGGCGAGGTCCTGCGGCGCTTCGGCTTGCACCCCGCGCCGGCCACGTTCTTCACGCGCTGCCTGCACTGCAACGGTGCGCTCGTCCCCGTCGCCAAGTCGGAGGTGACCGAAGAACTGGCCGACGAACCGCTGACGCTCCGCTACCACGACGACTTCCGCCGCTGCGCTGGCTGCCGCCGAGTCTACTGGCCGGGCACGCACGCGCCCAAGCTCGCCGCGTTGGCGTGCCGTCTCGGCGACCGTTGATGAGCGAAGTACCCGGTCACGGCTCGACCGTATGCGCCATGGTCGCTGGAAGCTTGGCGCGTTGCGCCGCATCCGGGAAAAACTCCGCGATTTCCTTGTGGTCGGCCTGCGCGCGGAACAGGTAGTCGTTGAGCAGCGCGTTGAACTGTTCCGCACCCAGGGCTCCCCGCGCCCGGCCGAGCAGTCCGGCTGCCGCCGTCCAGTCCTGGTGCTGAAGTGCGATGGCCGCGGCCGTCAGGAGCCAATAGCCAGAGGGCGAGGAAGACTTGAGTTGCTCGTCGGTCTCGGCCTGGAGCGTACCTTCCTGCCCCTGTTCAACGGCGCACAGACGCAGCTTGAGGCCGATGCACTCGCGCAAGCTCGCGAACTCAGGCCGCCCGGTAGGCACGCGGTCCAACGCACGGCGGAAGCTTGCCTCGGCGTCGGCGAAGTGCCCTAGGTGCCGCGCGATCTCACCCTCCTCGTAAAGGAGCGACGCCGAAAAGGGATCATGGTGAATGGCTGTCTTGTAAGTCTCCGCTGCTTTCTCGAAGTCGCGCGACCGCATAAAGTTGAATCCCAAGCCCTCGTTGATCGCCGCGACTCCTTCGGGCGAGGCGTTCTTCGCCAGACGCAGGAGATCGGCCTCCGCGTCGTAGCGGCGTTCCAGTCGCGTGCCCAAGCTGGCAAGGTAGATCGCCAGGCCAGGAGGGGGCGCGGCGTTCGGCGCGGTGATGGCGGAAGCGAGACGTTGTGCCTCCTTGAGGTCGCCGGCCTGATCGGCGGCGAGCGCAAGGTCGAGTTGGTGGAGCGAGGTGTCTGTCCAGGCGGTTGGCGTGGCAGGTTTGGCTTCCGGGGCGTTCCCGCTGCCCGCCGGACGAGCAGACCAGAACATGTAGCCTGCTAAACCGACGAGAGCCAGGAGGCTGAGCAAGGCCAAAGTTTTCCACACACGCAGCCGCCGGTCTTCCAACGCGGGATCGAGGATCGGCGCCGGCCGGAACACGACCGCGGGCGGCGGCGTGGTCGCCGCTGGGGCAGGAGGAGCGTCCGAGGTGGCTGGAATAGTCTCCGCAGGCGCAGGGGCCGTCTCGGTCGGGACGGTGGGATTGCCGCTGCCGGTTTTGGAGAGTCGGTGGTATTTGGCCGCTTTCGGAGGAGTGGCGGCGGGTTCCAGGGCAGCCGGGCGTTGTTCCTTTTGAGCAACGAGGTTTTGCAGGAGCGAACTGAGCACCTCGATGGCTTGGTCCGGCTTCTCTTCGTCCTCGGACTCGCCAACGCTGCCGCGCTTGAAGCGCCGCTTCTGCCGGAACGTCTCCGCGTTGTCGCCGGCCGGGTCCGCGGGAGACTTTTCGGGCGTCGGGTTCGGTGAGGGCGGTTGATCGGGTTCAGAACTCATACGGGCCGCGGCGGCGCAACTTAGAGGGAGGGCTAAACACCCGCAACGCATTATTGACGCCCCGCCGCCGGCCCGGCATGCTCTCGCCGCGTGCAGGAACACCGTTGCCTCCATGTGGATCTTGACGGTGCGTGGGACGACGCGGTGCTCGGGCTACCGACGCTCGATCTGCGCGCGTGGGGACCGCACCTGCGCTTCTGCGCGCGGGACGACGAGATAGAAGGCTTCTTTGAAGAAGCGTCTGTCGGCCTCGACGGCGCGCGCTTTCTGGTCTACGGCTCGGGCGATTTTCACCACCTGAGCGCACTCTGGCTGCGGCGTGCGGCCGGCGGGCAGCCGCTGACGCTCGTGTCTTTCGACAACCACCCAGACTGGGACATCCGCCCACCGAAGTGGTGCTGCGGGAGCTGGATCAACCGCGCCCTCGACTTGCCGCAGGTCGAACACGCCGCCGTGTGGGGCTGCGGCAACTTCGAGACCTGGGGCTGGCACCGCCTCACCGGCAACCACCGCGACGTGCGTGCGGGCCGGCTGTTGGTACGCGCCTGGGCTGATGACCGCTCGCGCCGCGACCAGGCACGCCCACACGCGATTCTCCGCGACAACTGGCGAGAACGTTTCGAGCAATTTGCCGCCGGCCTGGCTGGTCGGGCGCTCTACGTGACGGTGGACCTCGATGGTCTGCGTGCCGAGGACGCCGTGACCAACTGGGAAAACGGCCGGTTCGCCGCGGAGGACGTGGCGTGGGCGCTGGGCGAGCTTTCGCGGCACGCGACGATTGTGGCGGGCGATTTGTGCG
>CAXTQD010000206.1:0-9604 GCA_964246175.1 uncultured Chthoniobacterales bacterium
ATTCACAGATCACGGCTCCCTACGACGGGGTGGTGACCAAGCGCTACGCCCACACCGGCGCGCTGATCCAGGCGGGTACCAGTTCGAGCGCGCCGGCGTCGGCCGTCGTGCGTTTCGCGCAGGAGAATGTCCTGCGCGCGATGTTCCCCGTACCCGAGTCCGCCGTGTCCCACATCCAGAACGGCGCGCCCGTGCAGATCACCATCAACGGCCTGGGCCGCACCGTGCAAGGCAACGTCAACCGCTTCCGCCGCCAGCTCAACCCGCAGACGCGCACGATGGAGACGGAGGTAGACGTGCCCAACGACGATCTGGCGATCACGCCTGGCATGTTCGGCTGGGCCGAGTTGACCCTGGAGGAGCATAGCGACGCGCTGAGCGTGCCGGTGCAGGCGTTGAGCGTCGGCGAGCACCCGAGCCTGCTCGTCATCACGCACGACAATAAGCTGGAGGAACGCGCCGTGAAGGTCGGTATGGAAACGCCGGACCGCGCGGAGATCACTGACGGCGTGAGGGCGGGTGAACTGGTCTTCATCGGCAACCGCAGCCAGATCCACAACGGCGCGACCGTCAAACCCAAGCTCCTTGAAGCCTCTCAAACCACGTACGCCGCCAACGGCGGGTAGTCAGGTCTTATCGTTAGATACCGGAGGTCTGCCCTTCTCTTTCCACCCACTTTTCTGATCCCGTTCCATGTCGCGCTTCGCCATCAAATATCCTTACTTCATCATCGTCGTCTGCCTGATGGTCTGCGTCATCGGCGTCAGCGCGTTGGTGAAGCTGCCGGTCGACCTGTTCCCGAACATCAAGATCCCCGTCGTGGTCGTCGCCACGTTCTACTCGGGAATGCCGCCCGAGCAGATCGAGAACGACATCACTAGCCGCTTCGAGCGGTTCTTCACGCTGGCCAGCAGCGTGGACCACATCGAGAGCCGCTCACTCCAGGGCGTGAGCCTCATCAAGGTTTACTTCCAACCGGGCACCAACCCGGATTCATCCGTGACGAGCATCTCGAACCTCGCCATGGCCAACCTGCGCCGCCTGCCGCCCGGCACGCTGCCGCCCGTGGTGCTCAAGTTCGACGCTTCCAGCCTGCCCGTCTGCTTGATCACGCTCAAAGGAGAAGGACTCAACGAAACGCAATTGCGCGACGTGGGCCAGTTCAACGTGCGCAACCAGGTCGCCAACGTGCCCGGCGCTTCGGTGCCGCAGCCCTTCGGCGGGCGCTACCGACAGATCATGGTCTACGTCGATCCGCTCAAGCTGGAGGCCCACCAACTCAGCGTCATGGACGTGGTGCGCTCGGTCAACGAGAGCAACCTGATCCTACCGGCCGGCGACGTGAAGATCGGTCCCTTCGACTATAATCTGTCCACGAACAGCCAGCTGCCCACGATCAACCAGATCAACGCGCTGCCGCTCAAGACCGTGGGCGGCTCGCCGGTCACCGTGGCCGACGTGGGCGAGGCCAAAGACGGCGCGCAGATCCAGACCAACGAGGTTCGCATCGACGGTCAGAAGTCCGTCTACCTGCCCGTGCTCAAGCAGGGAGGGGGAGCCAACACCATCGCGGTTGTGGACGGCATCAAGAAGGCAGTCGGCGACCTGCTCGACATCCCCAAGTCGCTCGTCACCAACGTGGTCTTCGACCAGTCGGTGTTCGTCAAAACCGCCATCGAGAACCTGCTGCACGAAGGGGCCATCGGCTTGTGCCTGACCGGGCTGATGATCATGGTGTTCCTCGGCAACGTGCGCGCGACCGTGGCAGTGTTCCTGTCCATCCCGCTCTCGGCGCTGGCGACCTTCCTGTGCCTGTCCTTCGGGGACAACTCAATTAACTCGATGATCCTCGGCGGCCTCGCGCTCGCCTTCTCGCGCCTGATCGACAACTCGGTGGTCGTCTTGGAAAACATCTTCCGCCACCTGGAAATGGGCGAGTCGCCGGAGGTCGCCGCCGAGAAGGGTGGCAGCGAGGTCGCGCTCCCGGTGTTGGCGGCCACGTTCGGTACGGTGGTCGTGTTCTTCCCGGTGACGTTCCTTTACGGCGTCAGCCAATTTTTGTTCACGGCGCTGGCGCTCTCGGTGGTGTTCTCGCTGTTCGCCTCCTACGTGGTGGCGATGACGGTGGTGCCGCTGTTCTGTGCCAAGCTCATCAAGAGCCACGGCGACCACGGAGAGCAGTACGACGCCGCCGGCAAGGAGGGCAAGCCGGTGTACGACGACCTGCCCAGCCGCAGGGAGAGCCAAGGCCACGGCCACGCGCCGGACAAGCCGCGCGGCTGGGGGCAGCGGTTCAACGCGTGGTTCAACCGGAGCTTCAACGGCTTCCTCGACTGGTTCGACGGTGTCCAGGCTATAACCCTGGCCCATCCCTGGATGACGGTGCTCGGCATCCTCGGACTTTTCGCGGTGAGCCTGCTCATCATGCCCTTCATTGGACTGGCGTACTTCCCGCGCACCGACCCGGGGCAGTTTGTCGTGACGGTGAAGGCTCCTACCGGCACACGCATCGAGATGTCCGAGAACGAGGTTGCCAAGGTGGAGGCCATCATCCGCAAGGTGGTGCCCAAGGACGAACTTGGCCTGATCGTTTCAAACATTGGCATCACGCCGGACTTCTCCGCCATCTACACGAGCAACAGCGCATCGCACACCGCTTTCGTGCAGACCAGCCTCAAGGAAGGCCACAAGACCGGCTCCTACGAGTACATGGACCGCGTGCGCGCGGAACTGCGCAAGGAACTGCCCGAGCTGACGACCTACTTTCAATCGGGCGGCTTGGTGGACGCCGTGCTCAACCTGGGTCTGCCTGCGCCCATCGACGTGCAGGTCAGCGGCTCCAATCTGGAGGACGCCTACGCCACCGCCAACAAGATCGCCCGCCGCGCCGCCGCGCTGCCCGACGTGAGCGACGTGCTCGTGCCGCAGGACGTGGACGCGCCGGCGCTCAAGCTCGACGTGAACCGTCTGCGCGTCGGCCAACTGGGACTGGACGAAAAGGAAGTCGTCAGCAACATCATCACCGCGCTGACGAGCAACGCCGTCATCGCACCGAGCTTCTGGATCGACCCCAAGACGGGTAACGACTACCTCCTGACCGTGCAGTACCCGGAGGACACGATCAAGACGCTGACCGACCTCAAGGATATTCCTCTACGCGCAGCGAGCGGCGAAAACACGGCGCTCCTCGACGCGGTGGCGAAGGTCAACCGCGTCAGCACGCCGACGGAGGTAGACCACTACCAACTGCGCCGGGTGATCGACGTGTTCGTCGCGCCGCGGTCCGAGGCCATCGGGGGCGTTGCCGACCAGATGGACCGTATCATCGCGCACGCCCATCCTCCGGAGGGCGTGCGCGTGACGATGCGCGGCACGGTGCAGGCGATGCGCGCGTCGTTCCACTCGTTCGGCCTAGGGCTGATCCTTGCTGTGCTGCTCGTGTACTTGATCCTAGTGGCGCAGTTCCGCTCGTTCGTGGACCCGTTCCTGATTCTCTTGGCGGTGCCGCCGGGGATCACGGGGGTACTGCTCATCCTGGTGCTGTCGGGCACAACGCTCAACATCATGTCGCTGATGGGCATCGTGATGATGGTGGGCATCGTGACGAGCAACAGCATTCTCATCGTGGAGTTCACCCATCGCCTGATCGAGGACGGCATGAGCGTGCGCGAGGCGGTCAGCCATGCGGTGCGGGTGCGACTGCGGCCCGTGCTGATGACTTCGCTCGCTACCCTGATCGGGCTGATCCCCATGGCGCTCAAGCTGGGCGAGGGCAGCGAGTCCTATGCCCCGTTGGCGCGCGCGATCATTGGCGGCTTGGCGGTGTCGGTTGCGTTGACGGTGCTCATCGTGCCAGCGGCGTTCCTGCTCGTCCACGGGCGGCGTGAAAAACACGCCCCCGCGCCGCTGGTCCCACCGCGCCCGCAGCCTGAGCCCGCACTGGCCGAAGCCCATTAAGAAAGGTTCACCCCCTCGGAACGCCTGACGACTATTTACATGTTTCGCCGTATCCTTTCCGGATTTGTCCTCGTGGTGGCCGCGGCCGGCAGTCTGCGCGCCGGTGATCCGCCGGCCCGTCGGCACGCCGAGGCGCGTTCCACCCCCGGCACGGTGCATCCGGCCGCCCCGCCATCCCGACCGGATGCTCTGCCTGACCTCAACCGCCGGTTGACGCTGCGCGCGGCGGAAGAATACGCCTTGGCCAACCAGCCGCGCCTGGCCGCCAGCGACCTGCTCGCCCAAGCGGAGAACCAGCGTGTGTACGAAGCTCGCTCGGCTTTCTTCCCGCAGGTGCAGGCCAATGCTGTCGGGGTGGCCGCCGAGCACGACAACAACCGCTTGGCCGCGGTCGCAGGCATCACCAATCCGACGATCCTCAGCCGCCAGTCGGACGGCCTGCTGCTCAGCCAGTTGATCACGGACTTCGGCCGCACCTACTTCTTGACTACCAGCGCGCAGGCACAGGCGCTCTCCGCCACGGAGCGCACGCAGTTCGAGCGCGAGTTACTGCTCTTCCGCGTGGACCAAGCCTACTTCGCCGTGCAGGGAGCGCAGTCGTTGCTGGAAGTTTCTAATCAGACCGTGTCCACCGACGCGCTGTTGCTCGACCGCACGCGGGCGCTGGCGGTTAGCGCGCTGAAATCGAGTCTGGACGTGAGCTTCGCGGAGGTCATCGCCGCTCAGGCCAAGCTCCTCCAACTCCAGGCCCAGGCGCGGCTGCAAGAATCCTACGCCGAGCTTTCTGCCGCGCTGGGGCTCGGCGGCAAGACCGATTTTACCCTGGTGCCCGTCGACGTCGGCCCGGAGCCACCCGCGGATCTCGGACCGCTCATCACGGATGCTTTTGCCCATCGCCCGGACCTCCTGTCTGCGCGGGCGGACCGCGACGCTGCCCTGCGCTTCGCCAAGGCGGAACGCGCCGCGCGCCTCCCGACGATCACCGGGCAAGGCGGCTACGGCATCTCCCCGGCCCATCGGGAGGGCGACCTGCCGCCGAACTATGGGGCCATCGGCGTGGACATCAACGTGCCGGTGTTCACGGGCGGCCTGTTGAGCGCCCGCGACCGCGAGGCGGTTCTTCGCGCCCAGGCAGTGCAAAAGCGGCTGGAAGACCAGGAAACCCTGGCTTCTCGCGACGTGTACAACGCTTGGTTTGAAGCACGCACAGCCTATCAGGCCATCGGTGTCACCCAGCAGTTGCTCAACAGTTCCCAGCAAGCCTTCCAATTGGCGCAGGGGCGCTACAATGCCGGCACCAGTTCCATCGTGGAACTCAGTCAAGCCGAACTGCAACAGATCCAGGCTCAAATCGGCTCTGCCACGTCGCGCTTCGATTATCAGGTTCGACGCCGCGCGCTGGACTTCCAACTCGGCGCGCTGAAATAGGAACCCTCGCGCAACTGGGGAGAGCCGTCCGTATCCACCACGAAAAATTGAAGTGGCTGCATTCCTTCAAAGGAAGGACAACGAACCGCAATGTACGTGATCCGTGGCGTTCTCCGGCTGTCCTCTCCCCTGCACATCGCGGGCCCCGAGAAAAGAAACCGTCGATCCCGACACCGACCGACTGCTGCCCAGTGGTGACAGGGGCATCGTGGTCGTTCCCACCACTAAGGATCGGCTGCCCATGTTCGTGCGTGGTAACCTGGGAGTCGATGAGGGGGCTGCGGAAAAAGCGGACGTTCCGCGCGGGTCCGCGTTCACCGACGTGCCCGTCGTGCCGGCAAACGATCTGCGCGGGCGTCTGCGTCGCTGCGCGGCGCGCCAAGTGTTTGAGGTGCTGCTTGCTAAAAATAGCAGATTTCCTTAGATGCCTACCACGGCATGACTTGTGGAGCGGTGACAGGTTCGCCTAATGGCAGGCTCACTTTCGTCGGTGCAGCGCAAGCCGCCCGCCATCCTTTTCTCGGCCTGTTCGGCGACGGACCCAGGATGGTACGCTCCGCTCTTCAGGTCAGTACGGGCTGGGTGATTCTCGCCGGAGTGATCTCCGAGGGCCTCCAAGGCGAAGTACCCTGTCCGATGAACAGTGGGTGGCTTCTGACCCAGCGTCTATTTTTCGGCGCATTGACGATGCCATCCGCTTCACCGACGGATATGCGCAAACGGTCGTCCGCGAGTTCGGCCCGGAAGTCACCCGCTGGATCGAGTCGGTGTCCGCCGTCAAAAAAGCGCGGGAGAGTGCCGGGCTCAAAACCGGCAAAGTGAGCAAAGCCAAGGCACGGCGGGTGTCGGTGACAGAGTCAACCCAGGAAGCGACCGACACCGGCGTCGAGAGAACGGAGGATTTGTCACCGCCTCCCAACCGGCTGCGGTTGCAGGGGTTCAACGCCATTGAGTTCGTGGTGCCCGGCACGCGCTTTTTCCTGGCGTTCCACCTGGAGGAAAACCAACTGCGCAGCGGTGGCCTGAGCTTGTTCCTCCACGCGCTCCGTGACTTTGTGCTCCAGCAAGACCTCGGCGGCTGGACAAAGAACGGTTTTGGTCGGTTCGAGTTTGTGCAGGCTACCATTGGGCAGAGTGGTTCCGGCGGGATCGAGCACAATGTGTTCACGGCGAGCTTAGACAAGGGCGAGTTCGATCATGATCCGGCGCTCGTGGGAACATCCACAACGGATTGAGCAAGGATGCTGTTTACGTGGCTTGGGGGCATCCCTCACAGACCACGGTTAACCAAACCGCGCGGGGATTGCAGGAATGCTGGACCTACGTACAGACCTTCAACGGATATGGCGGGGGCTACTACGGTATCTCGCGCGGCTTGGTCCACGGCAGACACGGGGACCATTACGACACGGACGATTTCTACCCGGCCCCGACAGATGCGCAAACCCTTGGCGGCACGCCAGCACGGAAGCACCTGTCAAAAGGGTGGTTTTCGAGAACGGACGCGTCATCAGTTATCCGAACAGAAGATCCTTCGGACAAGCTCATGCTCGTTCATTCAACAGCCAATCAGCTTGACAAGATTGCCTATCAACAGGCTTTATAGTGCTCTTTCCGTGCTCGGGAGTGTGAAAAGGACAAATACTCGCTCTATCTTTGACGCGACCAGAAAGCGCGAGCGGACGCGGCTTGGCTCGCGCCTTATAAGGTTGCTCACAAGCAGGCCGGGGTAAGCGAAATACAACCGCCAGTCAACGCAACGTCTAAACGCCTTGGTACACCAAGGCTGTGAAACGAAATCAATCTCAACCCGAGTCATTCGGTCGTCTTCGGAAGCATGCGGTCTATGGTAAGGATCAATGCTTGCACCGCTGAGATCATCGGGGCGCGATGGAACAAACGTTGCGCCCGGACAGAAAAGCGAGGATGCGTGTGCAATGAACAGACCAACTTTTTGCCGGCTCGTCCGTCGGTTCTTAGCGTTGGCGTGCGCGTTGGGAGTGCCGACGATCACCACCTATGCTCAAGGTTCTGCCGCGCACGGGAAAACGGCCCTACCGACCGCCGGACGCCAGCAGTTCCCACCGGACCACCCTGCGTTCCGTATTGACTTGCCGTCCAACTGGACGGTGGACCGCGGCAACGAGGATCACTCAATGCTCATTTGTAACGTCGTTGGGCGTGCCGATATCGGGCTGTTGTGCATGGCGGTGCCCAACGTCTTTTCGCAGGACGACTTTGTTCGCATCCTGCCAGGGATGGCCCAGGAACAATTGGAACAGCAAGGAATCAACGAGCTTGAACTGGTCTCCCAAGGTCACGCCCAAGCGAACGGTTCGCCTTACTTTTTCGTGATCGCCAAGGGCACACTGAAGAAAAGGAAGATGAGCGTGACCTTGCTCGGCCTGATGTCTCCCCAAGGCCGCGGCTACCTGCTGGAATATGCATTGCCATCCGCTGACGGACCAGCGCACATCAAAGACTTTCAGACGATCATGGATTCGCTGACAGCGATCCAATGATTGCAAATCGCACGCGCAGTACCCGCTCAGTTTTCTGCGCTGTTACCGCCGCCGGAAGATCAGATGACTCTTTTGCTTAACCGCAACGTTTCGATGCATTTCACTTGGCACGAGTACCATGCCGGAGATTCGCTCGGGCTTCGTCCACCTCGGTTGCAGCGTAATTTTCTGTGGCAGTGCTTATGAGACTGTGACGGGACCCGCTTTCTTGAGCCAGGTAGAGAGTTAGTCGGTGGGCTGGTTAGTTTGTAGTTTATCGATGGTGGGTTGTCCAGCGTCCACGAGGGAAGCCGGGGTGAACGGTGGAAGTTGGGCGGCAAAGCGTGCGGGGCTCTGGTAGCTGAGTTTGCCGTGGGGCCGACGTTCGTTGTATTGACAACGAGAGTCCTCGATGACGACGCGGGCTTCGGCGATGTCCATCGCAGCGGCCGCTTTGTCTCGCCTCGCACAAGCGTTTGAGGGGCCAGCGGACGCCGTTGGCGAGCGCGTCGCCCGCGCCTTTTTCGATGCATGGGAAGGCGATCCTCGAGAATCGGACCTGGTGCTGGCGATGCTGCGTGCTGCGATCTCCCACGAGCAGGCGGCGGCACAGGCCAGGGATTTCGTCCAGGCGCGTCATCGCGCACCAAAGCCACGCCCCAGCGGAAGCGATGGTTTTTTCGTGCTCTTTGCTGAGGAGCCGGCACTGGCCGAGCCACGCGAAGGTGCGTTCGACGCGCCAGCGGAAGGCGACGGGTTTGAAGCCGCCCCCCTTTGGATCTGACAGCGGCTGGGCTTGGTCTTCTTGGGGTCGGGGGTGATGTGCAACTCGACGCCGAGCCGCTCACGGGCAACCGCTGGGCTTGGCGTTTGTAAGCGGTGTTGCGGTGAAGCTCTCCAAAGGGGGATGGCTGCGGGGACTTTACCCTGGCAAAACACCTGATCTTCCTCCTGCCTGCTTGCGGGTGGTTCGCTGACCCAAGGAGCAGGAGTGAAAAAAATCGCTCGACCGCCATCGACTGAAAGATGGTTGAATTGCGGGGCTGAACCTTTAGGCTGGCCGGCCAGGAGTGCCATGCCTCGCCCGCGAACCAAACGACCTGCCGCCAAGCAGAGCCGCCAAGCCCTGGAAAAAATCGCGGCGGTGTTCCGCCTGCTCGCCGAACCCACGCGGCTGGCGATCATCCAGGAGTTGAAGACGGGGCCCATGACAGTCGGCGCGCTGGTGGAAAGCCTCGCCACCTCGCAGGCCAACGTCTCCAAGCAGCTTAAGACGCTCTATGACGGCGGGTTCCTCGCCTGCGAGAAGGAGGGGGTCAACGTGCGCTACCGCCTCGACGACGAGATGATCCTGCCCCTGTGCGAACTCGTTTGCGAACGCCTGAACAAGCAGGCCCGCGAAACCGCGCCCTTTTACTCGATCTGACGCGTGCAAGCGTCGTGAACGCGTTCTTCCATTGCCAATAAATCGCTATATGGTTATACGCAGATACAATTATTCAAACATGAACACCATTTCTCCGTCCACGCTGCGTGCACGCTTGCAAAACGATCCGGCCCTGGCCGTGCTCGATGTGTGATCTTGCGTCGGTTTTGAGGACCAGCGGGTGTGCTACAAGAGAGTACAACCGATAGGCCCAACACCCAAAGCAGGTACGGCAAGAGATTCGACGAGGAGTTTCGGCGCGAGGTCGCCGCGCTGGCGTGCCGGCCCGGCG
>CAXTQD010000207.1:0-9604 GCA_964246175.1 uncultured Chthoniobacterales bacterium
CACGGCGCGCGCCAGGCGAGTTCGGCGGCTTCCTTGGCCCAGAAGGCGTCGGGGTTGTCGACCGAGAGCTTGTAGAGCCCCTCGTAGTCCTCCATCGAGGACACACGCGCCTTCGCGGCGAACTCCGGCGCGGGCGGGAAGACGCGATTTTCGACGAGGGTGGATTCGATGTGCGGGGAGGCGGGTTCGCTCATGGGGGTGCGCAGGTTGGAAATGGAAAAAAGAGCCGGAGAGGCAGTGTGTCGCGCACCGCACGCTGACTCAAGCCACTTCTGGGAAGGGGTTCAGCGCCCGGTCTGCGTCATCTCCTCGGCCAGGGCGCGGATCGAAACGTCCTGGGAGCCTGCCAGCCCCGTGCGGACGCGGTCGCGCAGCGGCGCGGTCCACGGTCCACTTGGGCGGCAACGCCCCCGCCCCGTGCATCGCTCCCCACAGGCTGCCGCAAGTGGCCGCGTTGCAGTCCGTGTCGAAGCCGGGCATGACCGCGCGCGTGATCGTCCGCTCGTAGTCATCCCCGCCGTACAGCAGGCCGAGGGCGACGACCATGCCGTCCAGCCCGCCGCGCAGCCAGCTCGCAGCGAACGGCAGCGCCTGCACCCGGTCGCGCAGTTCCGCGGCCTCCCGCAGCCACGTTTCCTGCTGATCGTCTGACGGAACGGCGAGCAGCCGGTCGAACTCCCCGCCCACGGCCGTCAGGTCGCGGCCCTCGTCACGGGCTTGTTGGCGCTCGGTCCGGAGGTCGGGCAGGACGAGCCAGAGCCGGCGTCGGGCCCAGGCGACGGCGGTGGAAACAGGCAGGGCCATGACGAAGCGGCACCTTGGGAAAGCGGCCAGCACGACGCAACCCTTTTCCCGTCCCGGCCCCCGGACGCCGTTTCCTGCGAAATCCCGGTGGCGGACGGTGTTCGCGCGTGCTAGGGGAGAAGGATGGCCGCCGGCGACAGCTTCCAGACCGCCGCCGCGTCCGGCCGCTCCGTCGGGCAGGCGTGGCGCTACCTGTGGCGTGCCATGCGGCTGAAGTGCCCCGTGTGCGGCACCCGGCCGATCTTCATCCCGTGGTACCGGGTGCGCTCGTTCCACGACTGGTTCACGCCGCTCGACGGCTGTCCCCGCTGCGGGTACCCGTACGAACGCGAGCCGGGGTACTTCCTGCTGGCGGTGTTCGGGTTCAACCCCGGGTTCGCGGTGTTCGTGGCGACGGCGCTCTTCGTATACCTGGCGTACACCGGGGATGCGGTCGAACTGCCGGCCTGGGAGTTCATGTGCATCGTGGGCTTGCCCGTGCCGATCATCAACGTCCTCATCGCCCGCCACGCCAAGGCGCTCTTCGTCGCGCTGGACCACTTCGTCGATCCGCACATCCACGACGCCGATGACGGCAGCGACGACGACGACGACGACGGCATCGGTCTCCTACCCGACCCGCCCGCGGGCAGCGGCAGCGGGATTAATCCCGAGCACGGCGGCGGTGACGATGGCGGTGGTCACCCGTGGCCGGAGGAGGAAGGCGAAACCGTCGGCGCAGGCGGACGCGAAGCAGTCCCGGCCGGACGTTAATTCTCGTCGGCGAAGCCCTTCTTTTCCACGGGCGAAACGGCACGGTCCGTGGTAAGTTGCGAGGCTCGTTTCTCCTTTGCAAACACCCCTTTATGTCCACGGCCGAAGTCCATCGCGTCCACCTGCTCGGCACCCGTCCGGGCAACGTCAAAAACCTCGGCGGCTTCCGCAAGGGCTTCCATAAAGTGCCGGCCACCATGCCGGACGCGATGTTCGAGCGGCAGTTCGCGGCGATGTGCGCGCCGGACCTCGAAGAACTCTCGCGCGGCCTCTTCGAGAAACTCCGCGCCGCCCGCGGCTACAAGCGTAAGGAAATCAACCTCAACGTCGACGCGCCCAATGCCACGCTGACGACGACTGACTTCACGCTGGACCTGCTTTACAGCCTCGACCCAGCAAATCCGGGCGACTTCCAGTTGACGCACGACCTACACACCATCCGCGATATCGCCGTCTTCGGCGATGGCAGCCTCAACGAGGTGTTTGCGGGGGTGTTCAACCGCGTGTCGCTGGCCTTCGGTGAGACGATCAACGTCGAGGACGTGATCGACGAACTCGAAGACCAGCCCGGCGGCCAGGCGAACCTGACGTACCCGCCTGACGCCAGCGAGTGCCGCGTGCGGCTGAAAGGCTACGTGGGCGAGGTGCGCGTGACGGGACGCGAGATGGAGGTCATCAGCCCGGCGGGCGCGTCGCCAGCGGAGTTGGTGAAGACGTTCGTGCAGGCCAGCGAAATCCTCGCCGCCAACCCGACCCTCGAACGACTGCTGCCGCGCCGGGCGTAGTCTACGGTGATGCCGCCAGTGCGCGTGGCTCGAACTTGTACCCGAACTCCCGCGCCGTCACGATGAACTCCGGCCGGCGCGGATGGCGCTCGATCTTGCGCCGCAACGTCGCCACGAACCGGTCGATGGAGCGCGGCGTCACACTCCGGTCGTGCCCCCAGACGCGATGGAGAATCTCCTCCCGGCTCAGCGCCTGCCCGGCGTGTTGAAGCAGGAAGTGCAGCAAGGCGAACTCCTTCGGCGACACGTCCACCGCCTGCCCTCCGCGCGTGAGGCTGCGCGCGCCCACGTCGAGCGTGTAGTCGCCGAACGTCCACCGTGCCGGCTCGCCTTGCCGGCGGCGACGCAGGAGGGCTTCAGCGCGAGCGAGGAGTTCGCGCACGCTGAACGGTTTTTTGACGTAATCATCCGCCCCCAGTTCCAGGCCGAGCACCACGTCGGACTCCTCGGTCTTGGCGGTGAGGACCAGCACGGGGGTTTCCACCCGGTCGCGGCGCAGGCGGCGGCAGAGTTCGTAGCCGTTCATGCGCGGGAGCATCAGGTCGAGGACGATCAGGTCCGGGCGCGCTTCGCCGGCCAGGGCGAGGCCGCGTTCGCCGTCGGCCGCCTGGAGGACGTGGTAGCCCTGGAAGGCGAAATTATCCTTCAAGCCGCGCGCGAGCGCCGCGTCGTCTTCGATGATGAGCACGGTTTCCATCCGGGGAGGAAGGGGAACGCCGCCGAGCCTAATCGCCGGCCGCAGGCAGACGCACGGCAAAAACACTGCCCTTGCCCGGGGCACTTTTCACCGAGACGCTCCCGCCGTGTGCCCGCACCATCCCACGCACGATGCTCAGGCCCAGTCCCACTCCCTCGTACGTACGCGATAGCCGCCGGTCGGACTGGTAGAACCGCTCGAAGATACGCCGCTGTTCGCCGGGTGCGATCCCCGGACCGTCGTCACCGACTTCGTAGATCACTTCGCCTTTCTCCGTTCGGCAGCGCAGCGTGATGCGCTGCCCCTCGCCAGTGTACTTGAGCGCGTTGTCGAGGAGGTTGACCAGTACGGTGACCAAGCCCTCATGATCAACGCGCAGATGAGTGGGTTCGTCGCCGCCTACCAGCGTGAACCGCCGGCCGGGCGCTTCCAGGCGTGTGCGCAGGCGGTCAGCCGCCGCCCGGGCGACCTCGCCGGCGCAGACAATTTTCAGCGTGAGGCCTGTCCGGCCGTGGCGGTGTTCGAGGCGCGAGAGGGTCTGGAAGCTGTCCACGAGGCGTTCGAGCCGGCCGTTTTCCTCGGCGATGAGGCGCAGGTACTCGTCGGCTTGGCCGGTGCCGTCGCGGTAGCGGCGTTCCAGGAGGGTGTCGATGAACATGCGCGTGGAGGCGAGCGGGGTCTTCATCTCGTGGGAAACGACGGCGAGCGCGTCGTTGCTCAACTCGTGCAAGGCGATGCGGCGCGTCAGGATCCGGCCGGCACCGGCGGCGATGGCGAACGTCACCAGAAACATCCCGCCCACCGACCACCAGTAGAACGCCACCTGCCCGCGCGCGATGCCCTCCACCAGCGCCGGGTCGAGGATGAAAAGCTGCGCGCGCCAAGCCGGCAGCGGCGCGGGCAGCGCAACCTCGGCGAGAGGTTCGCCGGAGGGGGCGACCGACTGCGGCGGACCAACCCCGCCGACCAGCGGGACGCCGTCGCCGTTCTCGTCGAGCAGGCGCACGGCGAGTTGGGAGTTGGATTCGCGCCGGTAGAAGCTCTCGATGCGTTCGCGCAAGTGCTGACGGGTGAGCAGCAAGAGGAGGTCGGCGGGCGCGGCGGGACGCAGCGCGAAGACGGGCTCGGGCAGTTCGCTGAAGTAGCGCCAGCGCGGCGCGCCCGCGCGCGGCAAGGCGACGAAGCGCACGCCGCTCTCCAGCACGGCGGCGGAGAGGGCGGTCCCGGCAGGCGGAGAAGGCAGTGAGAGGTTGCCGGCGGCGTCGATGCGCAGCAGGGCGTCAGCCGGCGCGAGGGAGTCCAGCGTGCCCCGGGGATCGTCGTCGGCGGAGGAGGTGGCTAACAACGGCCGGGCGAAGTCGGCCGCAAGGTTGGCCGTGGTGCGTTCGAGGGATTGGCGGTAGAGCGGACGGGCGCGCTCGCGGGCTTCGAGGCTTTGGCTGGCGAGGTCCTCGACCAGGAAGCGCAAGACGAACGTCGTCGGGATCAGCGGCAGGAGCGCGAGCAGCAGCACCAGGGCGCGGAGCAGCCGGGGCTTGACCTCGTACGGACCCCGCACGCGCATATCCCCTACGGTGGGGCGGCCGAGGTGTGGTCGGCCACGATGCGCCAGCCGGCGTCCGTCTTGCGGAAGAGCAGCGTGAAGAGCCCGTGCGGCTCGCCGCGGGCCGTGTGCAGCCGCCAGTGGCCGAACACCAGCGCGGCGTCGGGCGCGAGGGTCGTGACTTCCAAGTCGGCGAAGGTCAAGGCGCCCATCTCGGCACGTTCGGGGTAATGCTCCTTGTAGCGTGCGAGCGTCTCCTGCCAACCGCGCGTCACCGTGTCGCCCGAGGCGAAACGCAGATCCGGCGTCTTGGCGTAACCTTCCATGAAGCCGTCGATGTCGCCGCGGCACCAGGCAGCGGCCTGGTCGGCGAGCACCTGCCGGATTTTCTCCTCGTCGCTCTGTGCAGAGGCAAGAGGAACCAACGCAACCCAAAGCAGGAACAGGCAGAGCGTCGCGCGGATGTTCATGGGACCTGAGGGTTCGCGGGAGAAGACGCTAGTTTGAGCTTCATGCCGGCCGCGACGTTGCAGAGCGCACACTCGTCGCCTTCGTGATACCCCGGGACGGAGTGTTTCGTCGAGCCTTCCTGGAGGAATCGTTGCAGCAGGCTCACTCCCTCGTCGCGGGCGAGCCGCAACTGCGCCTGCGTGCGGGCGAGTTCCTCGGGATTGAGCCGCAAGGATTCGACCCGGCGCGTGACCCAGCGTTCCTCCAGGTCGTGAATGGCGGCGAGCCGTTCGTGGAGGTCTGCGCTGTAAAGCCGCGCGTGGGTCTCCGGCGTCAGCCCCGGGCCGAAGGTCCGCTTGCCACCCCGCTTGTCGTGGGTGAGGGCGCGTTCGCGGTAGGTCGTCAAAGCCTCCTCGGCGGCGGTGCAGACCGGGCACGCGTAGACAAAATGCACCGGCCCCTGGTCCGGGGCTTCGCGGCGGAGAATCTGGTCCACGTCGGCGTCGGTCAGGCCATCGGCGAAGCAGCCTTCCAACACGGCGTAAAACACCGTCTGGGAAGCCGCCGCCACGTCCGCGCGCCTTTGCGGCTCATCTTCCGCACGCACGATCCCGCTGGGAACCAGCAGCACCGCAACGACGAGGAAAACGAGAGCGCGGAAGTGTTTCATCGTTCGCGTGCGACACCCCGGGCGCGGCGCATGTTCAAAACGCCCCCTTCGGGCTTGACCGACGCAAGTCGCTGCCGCCAAGCTGGCCGCAACCATGGCTCATTTGGTCATTCGCCCGGGCGACGGCACTTCTTCCACGCGGGAAATCGTCAGCGACCGGCTCACCCTGGGCAGCGGCCCGTTCAATTCGGTGGTCCTGCCCACCGCGCCGCCGTCCAGGGTCATCTCGGCCTGGCTGCCTGGCGGCCCGCTCCGCCACCCATGCCGACGGCCCCGCCGCCCGTGCGGTACGCGCCGCCGGTCTACGTGCCGCCCACGCCGATGCCTTTGCCCGAGATCAACGCCGCGCTGCCGCTGACCTCGCTGCCCACATTGGCCGCCATCGCGCCGCTGCCGACGAAGGACATCGAGGCCGCCGTGCGCGTCAAACCCGGCTCGTACTTCGGCAAAATCGCCCAGGCCGGACGCGCCGCGTTGCGCGAGGCCAAGCGGCACGCGCAGTTGTCCAGCCTGGATTCCCGCCTGCGCGCCGCGCGCGACACGGAGACGCCCAAGGCTCTTTTCCACGTCGGCTTCGCGGCCCGTCGCGCCAACGCGGCCCCGGAGCGGTTCGGTGCGCACTATGCACAGATCACCGACCTGGAGAACCGCCTCATCGCCGCCCGCCGCCAGGTGCTCGTCTCCGCACAAAGTGGCGTCGCCCAAGGCCAAGGAGAGGTCGCCGCGTACGAGGGTCATCTGCGCAACGCCTTCACCACGCTCGGGGCCGCCGTGGCGAGCAGCGACCGCGCCACCCTCCCGCCGGGTTTGCTCGACGCGCTCCTGCCCGTCGAAGGAGCCGTCGCCACGCTCCAGAAGCAGCACAGCATCCTCACTGCCGACGCCACCTCGCGCGCGGAGCTTTCCGAACTCCTCGGCGAACTCCGCCACGACACGGCCGAGGGCCTCCGCCACGCCGGCACGCACCTCGCCAGCATGGTCAGCAACGAGGAGGACGACTCCGCCGACGCCAGCCCGGCGCTTCCCGAGCGTGTCTTGCTGAAAGACCGCCTCACCGTCGGCCGCGACCCGCGCAACGACGTGGTGCTACCCGGGCGCGACGTTTCGCAGACCCACCTGGAGATCACCCGCCAGGGCGACGGCAGTTACCTGCTGCGCGACCTGTTCTCGACCAACGGCACGTTCCTCAACGGCCAGCGCGTCACCGACCCCGTGCCGTTCCGCGACAGCGACCGCCTGCGCGTGGGCACGACGACCTTCGCCTTGCACGACGGCGCGCTCCTGCCTTCGTCGGAGAAGAACAACACGCGTATCACCGTCCAGGGTCTCACCAAGACGGTGCTCTCCCTCGACACGAAGCAGCCGCTCAACCTCTTGGAAAACGTCAACCTCGTCATCGAGCCCAAGGAGTTCGTCGCGCTGCTCGGCCCTTCGGGCTCGGGCAAGAGCACTTTCATGGACGCCATCAACGGCCGCCGCCGCGCCACCGGCGGGCGCGTGCTGGTCAACGAGGACGACTTCTACGAGAGCTACCAATACTACCGCCGCGCCATCGGCTACGTGCCGCAGCAGGACATCGTCCACACGAGCCTGACGGTGCGGCAGGCACTGCGGTTCTCGGCGCAGATGCGTCTGCCAGCCGATACTTCCAAAGGCGAGGTGGAAGCCATCATCACGAGCGTCATCCAAAAGCTCGGCCTCGCCGAACGCGCCCACACGCGCATCGCGAACCTTTCCGGCGGCCAGCTCAAGCGCGTGAGCCTCGGCGTCGAACTTATCTCCGACCCGAGCCTGCTTTTCCTTGACGAGGCCACGAGCGGCCTGGACGCCGGCACCGAGGGCAAGATGATGACGCTCTTTCGCAAGATCGCCGACGACGGCACGACGGTGGTGTGCATCACGCACAACGTCGAGAACGTCTCAATCTGCAACACCGTCGTCGTCCTCGTGCGCGGACGGCTGACGTACTACGGCCCGCCCGCCGACATGCCCGGGTACTTCGGCGTCAGCAAGATCAGCGACGTGTACGACGTGCTCGAAGGCCAGCCCGCCGACCAGTGGGCCGCGCGCTACGAGGCGTCGGAACTTTACCAGAAGTACGTCGTCGGCCGGATGCCCGGGCGCGGCGTGCCGGTCGCCAACGGCGCGCCTCCGCCTGTTCCCACCGCCACGCTCCCGCCACCCGTGCCATCTTCGCCCGACGCGACGCTGGTGCCCGGCCGAACATCCGTCCCCGCTCCGCCAGTCTCCCTTGACGCGACGATGCTGCCCCCGCGCGGCGGCCAGAGCCAGACGGCCGAACTCCGCGCCAGCCGCGACCCGCGCCAAGCGCGCACCAACTTCTTCCGCCAGTACCAAGTGCTCCGGCGCCGCTACACGGTCATCACGCTCCAGGATCGCAAGAACCTCCTCATCCTCCTGGCGCAGGCTCCGATCATCGCGCTGCTCGTCGGCATGGTGTTCTTCAACCACGGCGCGAAGGACAACCAGCTCGTTATTTTCCTGATGATCATTTCGGCCGTGTGGTTCGGCTGCTCGAACGCGGCCAAGGAGATCGTCAAGGAACTCGCCATCTACAAACGCGAGCGCGCCATCAACCTAGAAATCCTGACTTACCTTTTCTCTAAGATCACGGTGCTGAGTATGTTGTGTGCGCTCCAATGCTTCGCGCTGGTGGCGATCATCCTGCCGCTGACTGGAGCGAAGGTGGGCTTCGTCGGCTCGCTCTTCGTGGTTTATCTGACCTCCCTCGCCAGCATGATGATGGGCTTGGTTGTCTCGTCCTTCGTGGATAACACCGACAAGGCCAACGCGATCACGCCGTTGCTGTTGATCCCGCAGGTGATCTTCGCGGGCGCAATCATCGCCCTGGACGGCCCCGCCCTCTTTTTAGGTCGGGTGTTCATCGTGTCGTTTTGGGCCTTCGACGCCATGTGCCACCTCGCCGACGGGTTCGTGCGTCAGCCCAAGCAGAACGGCGTGCTGGACGTTTTCGTGATCGGGCTGATGCTGGTCGCCTTCGGCTACCTGGCGGTCTGGGGATTGCGCCGCAAAGATGTGGTCTAGAACCGCACCACGATCCCCGCGAAGGGTTGGTCGTCCGTCGCGTCCGCGCTCACGCCGAAGTTACACCCGGCGTCGAACTGCAAGTTGGGCAGCGGACGGTAGCGCACGCCTACGAACAGCCCGGCGCGGACGTGCGTGGACTGGAACGCCGTCCAGGTGTCCGTGCGCGTCGCGCCGAGGTCGAGCCCGTAGGAAACGCCTGTTTCCAGGTAGAAGTGCCCTGCGTCCACCGAGTGCGGCCCGGTGGTCTGGTCCGGCCGGCTGGAACTGAACGTCCGCAGGAGGTCGTCCAGTGCGGGGTTGAAGAGGTTATACTGGCTCTTGTCGGTGCGCGGACGCGGCGGGACTGCGGGCGCGGGCTGGTCCTTGCCGTCGGTGTGCCGTCGCCATAGCCATCCACGCCGCGCAGGCCGTCGGCGGCGTGGGTTGGAGCGGTGGACAAACACAGGGTGCAGAAGACAACGGGAAGAAGGGGAAACGAAACATCAGAATCACTTCGCTGACGGGCGAGGATCGGGTTGGGCAGACTCAAGCGACCAGCTTCAACTCCCGCAGCTGTGCTTCGAGCGCCGCGGCGGAGTTCCAGGGTAAGATCGGCGAGTTTTGGCGTTCGTCGGGAGGGTGTTGTTCCAGGCCGTCCGACCAACCGCCGCAACCCGTCAACGGCAGCAGTGGCCGGCGATGCAGCCACGCGAGACATACCTCCGAGATCGTGCCGGCGCGTCCGCCGATGACGATGCAGGCGTCGCCCGCCAGCGCCATGAGCAGGTTGCGCGCGTCGCCCATCCCGCAGGGGATCAGCACGCTGCAAGGCCAGTCGCGCAGGCCGATGTCGT
>CAXTQD010000208.1:0-9584 GCA_964246175.1 uncultured Chthoniobacterales bacterium
CTCCCCCCCATGAAAGTCGGTGTTTTCTCCGCCATCCTCAGTTCTCTCTCGCTCAAAGACGCCCTTGCCCACGTCGCCGGTCTCGGGTGCGACACCGTCGAACTCGGTACCGGCGCCTACCCCGGCAACGCTCACTGCAAACCCGACGAACTCCTCGCCGATGAAGGCAAGCTCAAGGAGTTCCAAGCCGCCATCGCCGAGAGCGGGCTGACGGTTTCCTCGCTGTCCTGTCATGGCAATCCGATCCATCCTGACAAAGCGGTTGCCGACCAACACCACGCCGCCTTCCAGGCCAGCGTCAAACTCGCCGCCAAGCTCGGCGTGGAAGTCGTGACGACCTTCTCCGGCTGCCCCGGCGACGCCATAGGTGCGAAGTATCCCAACTGGGTCACCTGCCCGTGGCCGCCGGACTTCCTCAAAGTCCTCGACTATCAATGGAACGAGGTCGCCGTTCCTTACTGGAAGGAACAGGTCAAGTTCGCCGCCGACCATGGCATCAAGAAGATTGCCCTGGAAGCGCACCCAGGCTTCCTCGTCTACAACCCGGAGACGATGCTGCGCCTGCGCGAAGCGACAAGCGAAGTGCTCGGAGCAAACTTCGATCCCAGCCACTTCTTCTGGCAGGGCATTGACCCGATCAAAGCCGTGCGCAAGCTCGGCGCGGCCGGTGCCATCCACCACGTGCACGCAAAAGACACGGAGCTTTACAAGATCAACGCCGACTACGACGGCTACCTCGACACCAAGCCCTACAGCGACGAGGCCAACCGCGCGTGGATCTTTCGCACGGTCGGCTACGGGCACGGGGAGGATTTCTGGCGCGACTTCGTGAGCACGCTGCGGATGGTCGGCTACGACGGCACGCTCAGCATGGAACACGAGGATAGCCTCATGTCACCCAACGAAGGGTTACGCAAGGGCGTCGAGTTTTTGCGGAACATCGTCCTGCGCGACGCCAAGGGCGCCGTGACCTGGGCCTGAGCGGGGGCTGCTGCGCGGGGATTTGCAGCGAGCGGCTTCCGCCGCCGCCAGATCCCGCGTGAGGCCCGCGTGCATGGCCGGATATCGTTCCGGCGTATAGACGGTGAGTGCTGCCTGGTAACTCGCCGCAGCCTTCCTTTGCAGGCGCGCCTCGCTCCGCCGCTCGGCGGTCAGACCCGCCAGCGCACGGCAGGTGTCAGCGAGGTGGCGGTGCGCCCATGCCCAGGAGAGTGGGTGTTCGGCCGGGGTGAAGTAACTCAGCGCCGCCCGGAACCGACGCGCCGCCCGTTGCAGGAGCCCTCGGCGGTTTTCTCCCAAAGCCGACCATCCCGCGTAGGCCCGGCCGAGCAAGGTTTGTAGGCCCGCCCAGGCTTCAGGATACGCGGTCCGCTTGTAAACCGTCAGCGCCTTCTGGAAAAATCCGGCCGCCCGGACAGCACCCTCTCTGCGGTCCCAGCCTCGCCGCGAGAGGCAGGACACGCCCATCTCCCAGTAGGTGTTTGCCCATTCCTGGGGATGCGCGCGGCGTGTCCGCACGCGCAATGCCGCCTCGAAGCAAGCCTGCGCCCGCGCGAGGTTCTCGCGCCGCAGACCAGTCTTCAGTGACGAGAGGCACTTCGCCAGATTGCACTGGATCGTTGCCCACGTCAGGGCGTCGCGGCCTTGCTCGCGGTAGAAGTCGAGCGCCGCCCGGTAGGAGACCACGGCGAGGCGGAGATTCTCCTCACGGTCGGACGGGAGGTCCTCGGCCTCGACTTTCACCCCAGCGAGGGAGTGGTAGGCACGCCCGAGGAGGTTGTGCGTCATCGCACACTCACGGGCGCTGCCCGTTTGCAGAAAGACCCGCAACCCAGCGGCATAGTGGTCAATCGCCCGCACGAGACTGCGGGCGTGCTCGACACCGCTGGCCGGCAGGTCGCGGTAGCAATGCCCGAGTCCGATCTGGGTCCATGCCCAGCCGTGATCCGGCGCGCCGACGGCCTCGCGCAGACGCAAGGCTTCCTCGAAGTGGCCGATGGCCGTGCGGAGGTTCTCCTGCCGGTCCCCCACCCGCCGGGCGTGCCACACGCGGGCTAAGTCGCTGAGCGCGTTGGCACGCGGCAAGGGGTGTGCCGCCTCCGTGTAGAAGCGCAGAACCGCCGTGAAGGCTTCTCGTGCCAGCCTGCCCGGCCGGTCCGGGTCGTCCGTCGGGGGCGCGGCGGCACGGTGCGTGATCCCCAGGTTGACCTGCGCCTGAGCCCACTTGTGCGGGTGCGTGTCTTCCCGGTAGAACCGCAGGGCGGCCTCGTGGCAGGCGACGGCCCATCGGAGATTTTCTACTCGGTCACCCGCCACGAAGTCACGGTAAGCGATGCCGAGGTTATCCTGGACGCGCGCCCACTGGAACGGCTGCGCCTCCTCGGTGTACACCCGCAGGCTCGCCTCGTAGCAGGCGATCGCCGCGTGTTGGTGATCCTCCCGACGACCGCCGTCCAGCGCGAGGTAGACGCCGGCGAGGTTGCTCTGCGCCAACGCCCAGTCGCGCGGGTAGTCGGCCTCCGTGTGGATTTCCAGAGCGTGGAGGTAACACTCCAAGGCGCGACGCAGATGTTCGTCCTTCCGACGAGGCTCGGCACCCGACAGCGTGAACAGCGCGTTGCCCAGATTGTTCTGGATCATCGCCCAGTACGGGCCATCTTCCCTGCGGTCCACAACCGTCAGCGCACCCTCGTAGCACCCGACGGCGCGCGCGAGGTCCGCCCGCCGATCCGGGCCGGACGTTTCGCTCCAAACGCGGCCCAGATTGTTCTGCACCATCGCCCAGTTCCAACGCTCTGCGCAGGCACTCCACAGGCGGCTCGCTTCCTCAAGGCAGACGAGCGCGCAGCGCAGTCCGGCATCGCGGTCGCCGGGCAGTTCCCAATCGCTGAGGATCAAGCCGAGCGTGTTCTGCGTTTCCGCCCGAGCGTGAGGATGGTCGGCTTCCGTGAACACGTCCAGCGCACGTTCGGCGCACTCTCTTGCCGCTACGAGTTGCGCGCCACGATCTGCCCCGGCCGTCCGCCACCGCGCGTACGCCAAGTTCCGCCAGGCGTGGGCGCGCAGCAGGTGATGGTCGGTTCCCGACAGCCCGCGGACCGCCGCCTCCAAGCACCGGATCGCTTCCCACAAGCGCCGAGGATCGCGGCCATCGTCGCTGAGCGCCAGTTGGTGAACTCCGGCCACGTACTGACCGTGTGCCGGATGGGTTTCTTCCGTTTCCTCGTGTCGGTCACACTCGCTCTCCATGGCTTGCTCCAAGCCTTCGAGGGAGCTAGTTGCGGACCATCCAGAGACAATCAATCCGGCACGTGGCGGCGCAACTCGTCGAGCCAGATCGTCGCCTCCGAGTCGCTCGGGGCGCGCCAATCCCCACGCGGGCTCAGCGAGCCGCCGGAACCGACCTTCGGGCCGTTGGGCAGGCACGAGCGTTTGAACTGGCTGATTTGGAAGAAGCGATAGAGGAACACGTCCAGCCAACGTTTGATCGTTGGCAGGTCGTACTCGCGGTGACGTGCCACCGGCAGGTTGTCCGGCCAGTCGCCGCAGCCTTTGTCGGCCCAGGCGTGTTCGCTCAAAAACGCTACCTTGCTCGGCCGGAAGCCGAAGCGCGAGATGTAGTACAAGTTGAAATCCTGCAAGTCGTACGGGCCGACCTTCGCTTCCGTGCTCTGCGCGGGCTCCTTGGCGTCATCGGACTCGTGCGGGACCAGCTCGGGGGAAATTTCCGTGTCGAGGATGGATTGCAGCACGCCGTTCGTTTCGGCGTCGAACTGCCCCGTGCCGATCACGTAACGCAGCAGATGCTGGATGAGCGTCTTGGGCACGGAAGCGTTGACGTTGTAGTGGCTCATGTGGTCGCCCACGCCGTATGTACACCATCCAAGGGCGAGTTCGCTCAGGTCGCCCGTGCCGAGCACAATGCCGTTACGATGGTTCGCCAAGCGGAACAGGTGTGAGGTCCGCTCGCCGGCCTGCACGTTCTCGAAGGTCACGTCGTACACCTTTTCCCCACGCGCGTACGGGTGGCCGAGGTCGGCGAGCATCTGGCGGCAGCTCGGCCGGATGTCAATCTCGTGCGCGTCGATCTTCAAGGCACGCATCAGCGCGTGGGCATTCTTGAGCGTGATATCGCTCGTGGCGAAACCCGGCATCGTGTAACCGAGGATACATTCGCGCGGCAGCCCGAGGCGGTCCATCGTCTTGGCGGCGACAATGAGGGCGTGCGTGGAGTCCAGTCCGCCGGAGACGCCGATGACGAGGCGCTCGACCTTCGCGCTTTCCATGCGCTTCATCAATGCGTGGACCTGGATGTTGTACGCCTCGTAGCAGCGGTCATTGCGCTTGGCCGGGTCGTTCGGCACGAAGGGGAAACGCTCCACGTCCCGCACCAGCGCCACATCGCCCACCGGCACCCGGAACTCGAACGGCACCCGCCGGATGGCACGCACGCGTTCGCGGTGGTCGGCCACGGCGTCGTTGAACGAACCCAGCCGCATCCGCTCCTGGGCGAGGCGTTCCAGGTCAAGGTCGGCGAAGATGATTTGCTCCTCCGCCGAGAAACGTTCCGCCTCGGCGAGCCGCTCGTTGTTCTCGTAGATGATGGCGTGTCCGTCCCAGGCGAGGTCGGTGGTCGATTCGCCGGGGCCGGCGGCGCTGTAGAGGTATGCGGCGACGCACTTGCCGCTCTGCGCGGCGCACAGGTCGCGGCGGTAGTCGGCTTTGCCAACGGTGATGTTGCTCGCCGAGAGGTTCGTCAGCACCGTGGCACCTGCCAACGCCGCGAACGTGCTCGGCGGGATCGGCGTCCATACATCCTCGCAAATTTCGACGTGCAACGAAAAGTCGCGGACGTTCGTCGCGTCGAAGATCAGGTCGCTGCCGAATGGCACCGTCTGATCGAGGAGCGTCACCTCACGTCCGACGGCGTTGCGCCCGGCAGTGAACTGCCGTTTTTCGTAGAACTCGCGGTAGTTCGGCAGGAAGCTTTTCGGCACCACTCCGAGCACGTTCCCGCGGTAGACCACGACCGCGCAATTGAAGAGTTTCCCCTCGAAGCGCAGCGGCGCGCCGACGAGCAGCACTGGTGTCAGGTCCGCGCTGGCAGCCACCAATCCTCCGAGCGCCTCCAGCGTGGCGTCCAGGAGTGTGTCCTGATGGAAGAGGTCTTCGTTCGTATAGGCGGAGACGCCGAGTTCGGGGAAAAGCGCCACGGCGGCGTGCTGGTCCGAGGCGCGGCGGGCGAGTTCGAGGGTACGCTCGGCGTTGAAGGGCGGGTCGGCCACACGGACCCGGGGCACACACACCGCCGCGCGCACGAAACCGTGCCGGTAGATCGAACGAAACGGGAGGTGCATGGACGCCATGCCCGCCAACATAGCGTCCCCCGCTCTGCCGCGCACGGGGTTGTTTTCGGCACGGGCGATTGCCCCCACGCCGGTTCCGCCGTATCGAAGGCCCATGCGGACCGTTCCTGTTCTCCTTTCCCTCCTCCTGCTGGCAGGTATCGTGTCGGCCGCTGACCCGGGGGACACGTTCCTGCGCGACTACGCCGAGACGCGCGGCTTCATGCTGGGCCGGCCGGTCAACCCGACGCCGACGCCGGACGGCAGCGCGGTGCTGTTCCTACGCGCGCGGTCCGCGCGCGAGCCGAGCCAAGAACTCTACGAATTCAACGTCGCCACTGACGAGACACGCCGGCTCCTGTCACCGGACGACGCTCTGCGCGGCGCGACGGAGAGCCTCTCGCCCGAGGAACACGCCCGCCGCGAACGCCAGCGCATCAGTGTCGGAGGGTTCACGACGTTCAGCATCTCGCCCGACAGCCGACTGGTGCTCCTGAGCCTGTCGGGCAAGCTCTACGTCCTCGACCGGATCGGCCGCGTCGCACGCGAACTCGCCACCGGGCCGGGCGCCATCGTCGATCCGAAGTTCTCGCCCGACAGCACGCGGGTCGCGTACGTGCGCAACCAGGACGTGTGCGTGCTCGATCTTGCCACTGGGAAAGTGACGGCTGTCACCTCCGGCGGCACGGAAACGATTTCGCACGGGCTGGCGGAGTTCGTCGCGCAGGAGGAGATGGCGCGGTTCTCCGGCTACTGGTGGTCGCCGGACTCCCGCCGCATCGTGTACCAGGAAAGCGACGCTTCCCAGGTCGAGACTTGGTACGTCGCCGACCCGTCCAAACCGGGCAGCGAACCCAGCCCCACCTTCTACCCGCGCCCGGGCAAGAACAACGTCAGCGTGCGCCTGGGTGTTGTCTTCGTCGATGCACCCGGCGAAACGGTCTGGCTCGACTGGGACCACGTGAACTATCCTTACTTGGGCAAAGTGACCTGGGCAAAAGATGGTCCGCTGACCCTGACGGTGCTGTCCCGCGACCAAACAAACCTCGCCTTGCTCAAAGCGGACCCGACGTGGGGCGACACCCGCGTCCTCCTCACCGAACACGACGACGCCTGGGTGAACCTCGACCAGGACATGCCACGCTGGCTGACGGAAGCCGACGGCGGCGGGTTCCTGTGGACCACCGAACGCGAAGGCCGCTGGCAACTCGAACGTCGGCGTGCGGACGGCAGCCTCGACCGCACGCTGACTGCTGACGTGCCCTACCGCCGGTTCGTCGGGGTGGCGGACGGCGCGGCATATTTCGTCGGGGAGTTCCGTGCCCTGCTCGATCTGCGCGCGGGCGCGGCTTGGGACGAGACCGTCTGGAAGGTCTCCCTCGGCGATGCGGCCGACGTTTTTCCACATCCTGCCTCCGCCAAGGAACGCGCCGGGATCGTCAGCACGCACGCGGGCGAGAGCGACCGGGTCTTCGCCGTGCAGAAGCAGTCGGCCGACGAGTTGGCGACGACGGAGGTTCACCACTTCGGCGACATGGAACCGGTCGGTACGCTGCCGTCCGTCGCCGAGTCGCCGACGATGCCGGTGCATGTCGAATACACGACGGTCACGCCGATGGACGGAGCGCCGGAGTTCCGCGCGGTGATCGTACGCCCGCGCCGCTTCGCCGAGGAGCCGGCCCGCCGCTGGCCGGTGATCGTCGATGTCTACGGTGGGCCATCACACCAGCAGGTGCTGCACACACAGCGGCCTTATCTGCTTGACCAATGGCTGGCCGACCAAGGTTTCATCGTGGTCACCATCGACGGACGAGGCACACCGGGGCGCGGGCGCGATTGGGAACGCGCCATCGCCGGACACTTCGGAAGCGTGCCGCTGGACGATCAGGTCGCGGCGCTGGGAGCCCTCGGCAAAAACTACCCGGAGCTAGACCTCGACCGCGTCGGGATCACGGGCTGGAGTTTCGGCGGCTACATGTCCGCTTTGGCGGTGCTGCGCCGGCCGGACGTGTTCAAGGCCGCGGTGGCCGGCGCACCTGTGGTCGACTGGTACGACTACGACACCTGTTACACCGAACGCTACCTCGGCGTCCCCGGGGCGGGGCGTTGGCCGGAGGCGTACGCGGAGGGTTCGCTGCTGACGTACGCCTCCGGGCTTTCCCGTCCGCTGCTGGTCGTCCACGGCACAGCCGACGACAACGTTTACCTGCGCCACAGCCTGCGGTTGATGGACGCGCTTTTCCGGGCTGGGAAGACAGCGGACTTCCTGCCGTTGAGCAACTTCACGCACATGGTGCCCGATCCTGTCGTCCGCACCCGCTTGGAGGAGCGAATCGTTGCTTATTTCCACAAGCACCTCGCTCAACCCTGAACGCGGGTAAGAGCCTTATAAAATACTATATTAGGTCATACGGTTAATTCCGTACTAAACTGTCTTGATCGAAGCTAACTTTTTGGGTAAAATCCCCCTTGGCAGGGCTCAACACGCCTGCCAGTATACCCGCCATGACACTCGGAGAAAAATTCAAGGCGATCCGGCGTGAAAGCGGTCTTTCCCAAGAAGCTTTTGGCGCGCAGGGGTTCGTTTCCGCCCCCGGTTGGATCAAACTCGAAAACGGCCAACGGTCGCCGAGCGAAAAGCTCATCGAGAAGCTCGTTGCCTGGCTCGTGCAGGACAAACACGTGCGCGCTTCCGCCGCCAAGGGTTTGCGCGAGGAACTCCTCACGCTCAAGTACTTGGGTAGTCCTTCAGTTTTCGTGCGCAATCTCGCGCAAACCCACGCGCGCAGCCTGCCCAGTGGCGAGGCGCTACTCGCTCCCTCCACGGCCGGCAAGCCTAAGCGGGGCCGTCCGAGGCTTTCCGCGGCGGCCTGACCGCGGCAGCGTTTGACCAACGTCCGCGCGGGGGTTCTTCAGCGAGCCCCGCGAGCTTCCGCCACGACGCGCACGGCGGCGGCGCGGTTTGGGACGCCGAGCTTGGCGAAGATGCGCTCCAAATGTTTGCTGACGGTGGCCTCGCGATTGCCAAGCGCCTGACTGATTTCCCAATTCGTCAGACCTTCCGCGAGCCAGTGCAACACCTCGCCCTCGCGGGCCGTCAGCCCGAGCGCCAGGGACAGGCTGCCGGCTGCCTCGGTGGCATTGGCTTCTTCCTCCAACAGGAGTTGGCAGCTTCCTTCCGCCGCGCGCGCGGCAAGGCGCACCTTCAGCCTGCGACCGTCGGGGCGCGGATGATACCACACACCGGCCAAGGGGGTTAGCCCGAAGGAGGCCTCGGAACCGCCGCGACTCTTCACCTGACGTTCCAGCGCATCGGGCAGGCGGTTGGCGGCAAGGCGGCGCGACGCGCCGGAGAAATGACTCCGCAGCAAGACCTCCGCACGCGCCGTCAGCCACCGCGTCCGGCCGTTGGCATCCAACTCGATCAAGCCAACGCCGAACGTTTCGCGTCCGCGTTCAGGCGTTTCGAGTTGCAGGGCCTCGGCCGAACGTTGCGTCTGGACGAGGGCATTGGCCTGCAACAAATGCTCGCGCAGGAGGTTGAGCAGCACGCGATCTTCCTCGCGAAAGTCGCAGCCCTGGCGGTTCAAGGTCACGGCCAAGGTGATCGGACCGGCGTTCTGCATGGCGATGCCGAGTCGCCGGTCGCACCCGACCGGCCGGAACATCTCGGCGTACAGGGGCGACGAGCGGTATTCACGCAGGCTGTAAAAATCTGAAATCTTCAGAGCTGCCCGAGTGCGGGTGCGCATGATGTGGACGGCCGCCGGGTCGTCGTTCAAGTACCGCCGGTACATATCCATCCCAGGCCACTCTCGCACGGCCGGTTCGAGCACGGCGACGTGCCAGCGCCGCCGACGCAGGTCCATCAACGAGAAGCTGGCGAAATCACACGCAAAGAGCCCGCGCAACGTTCCCAAAACCCGTTTGGGCAAGGTCTCCGCGCGCGCGTCGGCGTACAGGGTTTGCAGCGCGCGAGAGAGACGGTCACATCACTGTGTCGAAGCCGGCTCATGGGGGGTGACGAAGGGCGTCGTGCGCGGCCCTATCATCGCGGGGAAAAGTCTCCGCCGCAAGCTCTGATCTTACCCTCGGGCGAGAATTAAACCCTCGCTCGCTAGTCCGGCTTTGTCGACGGAAGGCGAGGCTGCTCCAATACGACGATGTGATACACCTTTCGGCTCTGATCGAGTCCCCGGCTTTGGTCCAGAGCGGGTGAGAGGGAACGGGTGAGAGGTT
>CAXTQD010000209.1:0-9553 GCA_964246175.1 uncultured Chthoniobacterales bacterium
ATCACCGCGTACGTCAGAGCCCCCAGGGCGACGAACACCAGCGCCTGTCCGACGAGGTCGGGCCGGCGCGCGCGCTCGGCCTTCGACTCCGGCACGAACCGCGTCGTCAAAAAAATCGCCGCCACGCCGATGGGCAGGTTGATCCAGAACACGGACCGCCAGCCAACGGCCCCCGTCAATGCCCCGCCGACCACCGGCCCCAGCGCCAGCGCAAGTCCCGCCACCGCGCCCCAGATGCCAGTGGCGCGGGCGCGGGCCTTGGGCTCCGGGAAGGTGGTAGCAATCAGCGACAACGCGACGGGGTTGAGCATCGAGGCGCCCAACGCCTGCACGGCGCGGAACGCGATCAGTCCGCCGATGCTCGGGGCCACGCTGCACAGCAAGGAGCCGAGCGTGAAGGTCGCCAAGCCGATCTGGAAGACGCGCCGCCGGCCGACCCGGTCGGCCGTCGAGCCTGCCAGGATCAACAGGCTGGCGACGACCAGCGTGTAGGCGTCCACGACCCATTGGAGTTGCGAGAGGCTGGCGCCGAGGTCTTGCTGGATGGCGCGGAGCGCGACGTTGACGATGGTCACATCCATGCCGACCAAGAGGAGGCTCAGGCAGCAGATGCCGAGCACGAGGTTGGGGTGGACGGCAGCCGACGGCCGGGAAGGAGGCATGGTTCGTCGGTTCAAATCTGCCGGCGCTCCGAGCGTGCTAGATCCTGGCCGTCGGCTGGTCGGATGAGAACAGGCCCGGGTGGCGAGGGAGCCGTTTCGCTTTGCTTGAAGGCGCGCGAGAATTCGATGAGTTCCGCCACGCGTCGCAGCTTCTCCTCGTAAGGGAGGCGTGCAAGGGTTCTGCGCATTTCCAGGGTCATGGCGGCGGGAGTCTCAGGTGATGACGCAAAAGGATGTCGTCGAGCAGTGTCCGGTCAACCTCGGCCTGCTGGAGGAACTGTTCAATCCGTGCGAGGTCTTTTGCCCGCCCCACGCTGGCGGCGATGGCGATCAGATGCTCGATCCGGAAAGTTCGGCCGGGCACGTTTTTATATACGATGGATACCGCCGCACGCACCGCCTCCTCAACGAGCGGGTTTGCAGCCAGCCACTGGACGGGAAACCCTCGTACCAGCACATGCTCACGCTCGACTAAATAGCCGAGAGATTGCAGGGGCGCATAGATGGCCGGCGTATCTGCCGTCAATCCACGATCAGCCGGGATGAAAAAAATGTCGGCGTCGTAAGTTGTGAACGGCTCGGTGTACCGGATGGCGGCCAGCGCGCCCCCGAGGGCATATTCCACGATCAGCCCGGCGGAACGCAGACCATTGGCCGACGCAAAAATTTCGTCGAGCGGGATCTCAGGCACAGCCGATGCCGTTACGCCGCATCTTGGTCCTGCTTCTTGCGGATGAGCGGACTGCGGCGGCCTTCGACGACCGCGCGGTTGATCGTCACGTCGGCGATGTCGTCGCGGCTGGGCAGATCGTACATGATCTCCAGCATCAGCTTTTCCAGCAGGCTCCGCAACGCCCGCGCGCCGGTGCCCTTCTTGACCGCTTGCGCTGCCAGGGCGCGCAGGGCGTCTCGCGTCACCGTCAGGTTGACGCCTTCCATGGCGAAGAGCTTGCCGTACTGCTTGATCATCGCGTTCTTCGGGTCGGTCAGGACGAGCATGAGTTCGTCCTCCGTCAGCGGGTCGATGGCCGTGACCACCGGCAGGCGTCCGACGAACTCCGGGATCATCCCGAAGCCCAGCAAATCCTCCGGTTCCGGCAACAGCGACGAGCCGCCCTCACCCCCGATCCCCGTGCCCGCGTTCGCCCCGGCCTGGATGGCGGCGAGGTTGAACCCGAGCGTCTTGCCGCCTAAACGGCGCTGCACGATCTTGTCCAGCCCCACGAAAGCCCCACCGCAGATGAACAGGATTTTCTCCGTGTTCACCTGGATGTACTCCTGATGCGGGTGCTTGCGTCCGCCCTGCGGCGGCACGTTGCACGACGAACCTTCCAAAATCTTGAGCAGCGCCTGCTGCACGCCTTCGCCCGACACGTCGCGGGTGATGCTGACGTTGTCCGTCTTGCGCCCGATCTTATCAATCTCGTCGATGTAGACGATGCCGATCTCGGCGCGCTTCACGTCGTAGTCGGCGTTTTGCAGGAGGCGCAGGATGATATTCTCCACGTCCTCACCGACGTAGCCCGCCTCCGTCAGCGTCGTGGCGTCGGCGATGCAGAACGGCACATCTAACACCCGCGCCAGCGTCCGCGCTAACAGCGTCTTGCCCGAGCCGGTCGGACCGATGAGCAGGATGTTGCTCTTCTCGATCTCCACGTCCGCGAGCGGGTCCATCGCCAGTGCGTTGGCCGTGTCGGTCGCGGGCGCAACCTGCGTGATGCGTTTGTAGTGGTTGTGGACCGCGACGGAGAGCACCTTCTTAGCGGTGTCCTGCCCGATGACGTAGCGGTCCAACTGCGCCCGGATTTCCTTGGGCTTCGGTACGCGGATGACGGTCGACTGCCGCCGCGCGTCGTCGTTCAACTCCTTGTCGAGGATGTTCTTGCAGACGTTGATGCAGCTGTCGCAGATGTACACCCCGGGGCCGGCGATAAGCTTGCGCACCTCCGCGTGGCTTTTGCCACAGAAGGAGCACATCGTGAGATTGGACGCGCGAGCCATTTATAGAAGCGGGAGAACGGGCAACATCACACCGGCATTCGGCTCAGGATAGCCAGCCGCGTGCCACAGGACAGTTTTTCCACGTTCCCCAAGGCGTGACGCTAGCGCGTTTCTTCTCGCGCGGGGTTGTTCAACCCACTGGGCAAATCAGCCTCGATGGCGTTGTCGAGCATCGCCTGGGTCGTGCCGACCAGTTCTGGCTTGCTGTCGACCTTGAGTTCCTTGCGGGACTCGACCACCTGATCGACCAAGCCATAGTTCTTGGCCTCGGCCGCGCTCATGTAGTAGTCACGGTCGCTGTCGAGCTTCACCTTGTCCTCGCTCTGACCGCAGTGGTCAGCGAGAATCTTGATGAGGCGCTTCTTGAGCTTGAACATGAACTCGACCGTCCGCTCCACGTCGCTGGCTTGGCCCTGCGCGCCGCCGCTGACCTGGTGGATCATGATGTCGGAGTTCGGCAACGCGTAACGCTTGCCGCGCGTGCCCGCACACAGGAGCACTGCCCCCATGGAGGCCGCCATACCGAGGCAGTACGTCGTCACGTCGCACGTCACGAACTGCATCGTGTCGTAGATCGCCAGACCCGCCGTGACGCTGCCGCCGGGCGAGTTGATGTAAATGTGAATATCTTTCTTTGGGTCCTCCATCTGGAGGAACAGAAGCTGGGCGATCACCGCATTGGCGACCTGATCGTCAATCGCCGTGCCCAGGAAGATGATCCGGTCCTTGAGCAACCGGGAGTAGATGTCGTAGGACTGCTCGCCGCGGCCCGTGCGCTCGATGACGTACGGGGTCGGGTAGTAGGCGTTCTTCGGCGCGACGGCCGCGACCGCGCTCGCCTCCACGGGCGTCAGCGGGGAAGAAGCGGGCCAGTTGAAAGAGGGAAAGTAGTTCATTCGGAAAGAGTTTCGGTAGGAATCGCCGTCTCGTCTGCGATGGCCTCGGCCTCGCTGAGGGCGACGGTTTGCACGGTAGCATTTTGACTGAGGAACGCAAGGGTCTTGCCCAGCAACAACTCCTCTTCCACCTGCCCGAACGCCTCGCGTTCCTGGAGGTTCTTGACGAGCTTTTCGCGCGTCATGCCGTAGCGCGCGGCCATCGCTTGCAGGCGGCCTTCCATCTCCTCGCGGGTGACCTTGATGCCTTCCTTTTCGGCGATGCGCGTGAGGATGAAGGCTCCCTTGAGCCGCTCGCGTGCGGCCACGCCAGCGTTTTCGACGATGGTCGTCTCGTTGTCGCGGATTTCCGTGTCGGCGACGCCACGATCCTGGTTCTGCTTGACGATGTCGCCCATGATCCGGCGCGTCTCACCGCGCACGAAGTCGGCCGGGAGATCGAAGGTCGTCGTGCCGCTGAGTTGGGCGAGGATTTGCTGGCGCTTCCCTTCCTCGATTTGGGTGGTGCGCTCGCTGGTCAACTGCGCGCGGGCCATGTCGCGGAGTTCCGCGAGGGTCTTGCCGGGCACGACCTTGCCCGCGAACTCGTCGTCGAGCGCGGGAAGTTCCTGCTTCTTGATCTCGCGTACCTTGACGGCGTAGTCGATTTTCTTGCCCTTGAGTTCTTCCAGAGGGAAATTGTCGGGCACGTCCAACGAGAAGTCGCGCGTCTCCCCCGCCGCCGCGCCGACCAGCGCGTCGCTGAACCCGGGCAGGAGCGTTTCCGGCCCGAGCTTGATCCAGAAGCCCTCTTTGCCGGCGAGTTCCTTCGGCACGGTAGGGAACGCTTCGTTGACCGGTTGGCCGTCCACGCGGCCGGCGAAGTCGAGGATGCAGAAATCATCCATCGCCAGCGGGCGGTCGGTGATGTCGCTGAAGTCGGCGAGGCGCTGGCGCAGGCTTTCGAGGGCGGCGTCCACGTTTTCGTCGGTGATCTCGGCTGGCGGGACGCGCACGGTCAAGCCCTGGTAGGTGGGCAACTCGAACTCCGGCGCGGTGATGACCTTCGCCGTAAAGCTCAGGCTGCGGTCCTGGCCGAGGTGGACCTGTTCCACATCGCTGACCTGGAGGACGCGCAGCTTCTGCTCCGCGATGGCCTCGCGCGTGGCGGCGCCGATGAGCTTGCGTTGGAGTTCCTCGTTGATCTCTTTTTTGTAGCGCGCCTCGACGATGCCGCGCGGGGCCTTGCCGGGACGGTAGCCGGGCAGGCGGGCCGCGCCCTGGTAGTCGCGCACAATGCTTTCCCGTTCCTTGTCCACGCGCTCGGGCGGGAGTTCGACGTGCAGGGCGGCCACGCAGTTGGGCAGGGTTTCGACTTGGACTTGCATAGGGAAAGGGGAAAAAGCGAGCGCGCAACTTTGCCCATCCCCGGCCAAAGCGAAACCGAAAAGTTTCCTGGCGCCGAGTCCAGTTATTCAGCTCGTCGTCTGCAAACAACCACCTTGACGACGTTCCGGTAATGCCGCCAGCCACCCGTCGCTCCGGCATGCGGACTCAACATCCCCTTTTCCGCCATGGCTTATTCCCCCATCCGTCCCTACCACCTGTGGGTCGCCCGGGCACTGTTGTTGGTCGGTGTGATCTTCACCCTCTACGGCGGCCTCGAACTTTGGCAGGCGCGCCGGTTGGTGCGCCAAGGCAGCCGCGGGCAAGCGGTCGTCACCGGCTACAAAGTGTTTCCGACCAGTGGGAAGTCCCCCACGATGTATCTGCCCGCCTTGCGGTTCGTGGACCCGGCGGGCAGGACCTGGCAGAAGGACGGCTTCCAGAGTGAAAACAAGCGCCTGTACGAGGTCGGACAAACGGTCGAGGTGATCTACCCGCCGGACCATCCGGGTGACTTCAAGACAAACACCTTCAGCAGCGTCTGGGAACTCGGCGTAGTGATGGTCTCCTGCGGCTCCATCGCTTGTCTCCTGTTCTATGGGCTCCTCGTGTTGGTGCACGCCAGCCTGGACCAGCCCGAAGTCAGCCCCAGTTGGGGCTGGCTGGACTACTATCTTATGCCGCTGCGGATCGTTTTCCGGTCGCTCGGCCTCTGAAGCCGTCGCAAGCCCACCGGCGAAGTTCTTCCTCGGACGCCTCCACCGGCCCAACGGCCACCAGCGCGCGGAACCCCGTCCCGAAACACTCCCGCGCCGCCGTCTGCACGTCCGCCGCCGTCAACCGCGCGAACGCCTCCTCCGCCTCCCGCGGATCGACGACCCGGCCGTGCCCGAGGAGCGATTCGCCCAGCCACATCATCTGGTTGGTCGTGCTCTCCAGCCCGAGCCGATGCTGACCGATGAGGTAGTCACGGGCCTCGCGCAGTTCGCGCCGGCCGACGGGCTGCGCGCACAGGCGGTCCAGTTCCTTGCGAATGAGGCCGAGGGCGGGCCGGAGTTGTTTGGCGTCCAGGCCGGCGGAGATCGTCAACAGCCCCGTCTCCGCGTACGCCGCCGTCTCGCTCTGGACCGAGTAACACAGCCCACGGCGCTCGCGTAGGCTCTGGAACAGGCGCGAATCCATCTTCTCGCCCAGGATAGTGCTCAAAAGCCGCACCGGGAAGCGGCGGGGATCATGCCGGCCAGCGCCCGGGTAGCCGATGACCACCTGCGTCTGCTCGGTGTCGCGGCGCTCCACCACGACGTGCCCGGCTACTTCGGCTGCCGGTTGCCAGCGGGCGAACCGCGGCGTCCGTCCTGCGGGCAGCCCGGCCAACAGCGGGGCCACGCTTGCGAGCACCTCATCGTGGGTCGTACGGCCGGCCACCGCCAGCACGGTCGAACGCGCCCCGTAGCCCGCGCGCCAGAAGTCCACGAGGTCGTCCCTTTTCAGCGCCGACACCGTCCCGAGCGTACCCGCCAGCGGACGACCGAGCGCATGGCGCGGGTACACGGCGGCAGCCAGGAGTTCCTCGGCGACCTGCGCAGGCTGATCCTGGTACATCTGGATCTCCTCGCGGATGACGCCGCGTTCCCGCTCGATCTCCACCGCCGGCAGGCGTGACTCGGTGTAAAGGTCGGCCAGCACGTCGCCGATCTGCGCGAGCCGGGAAGCCTCGGCCTTCGCGTAGTAACAAGTATGGTCCTCCGCCGTGAACGCGTCCAGATAGCCACCTACCCCCTCCACCTCACCCGAAATCCGCCGCGCCGAACGCCGCCGGGTGCCCTTAAAAAGCAGGTGCTCCAAGAAGTGCGCCGCGCCGTTGAGCCGGGCCGGTTCGTGCCGGCTGCCGACGCCGGCCCACAGTCCCACGCACACGCTGGCCATGTGGGGCATCTCGGCGGTGGCGACGCGTAGGCCGTTGGGGAGGGTCGTCAAGTGGTGCATTCGAAATGAAGAAAAGCCTCATGCAAAGTCCGCCAAGCCGCAAAGCAAGAGAAGGGTGGGAAGAAGGAAACACAACTCTTCTACCCTTTTCTTCCTTCTGCGGCTTGGCGGACTTTGCGTGAGGCCCATTAACGCATCGCCAACAGGTGGCGCGCCAACTCCAAGTCCTGCGGGTAGGTGATCTTCAGGTTGAAGTCGCCGCTGTTGAGCAACGCCACCGGCTGGCCAATGCGTTCCAAGGCAGAGGTTTCGTCCGTGACGGCCTCGCCTGCGTCCATCACGGCGCGGTATGCCTGCACGAGCGCATCGGCGGCGAAGGTCTGCGGGGTTTGCATCGCCCAGAGGTTGGTGCGGTCCACCCCGGACGCGATCCGGCCGGCGGCGTCGGCGCGCTTGAGCGTGTCGGTCACCGGCGACGCGCAACACGCCGCCCCCGCGGTCCGCGCGAGTTCGAGGCAACGCGTAATCATGTCGGGGGTCACCAGCGGACGCGCCCCATCGTGAACGGCCACGTAGCGTCCGGGGTCCGTGTCACCCTCGGCGGCGAGCGTTTGCAGGCCGTTCCAGACCGACAGATGACGCTGGGCGCCGCCGGGTAGGACCGCGCGCAGCTTCGTCCACCCTTCTCGTCCGGCGAGTTCGCGGAAGACCGCCTCCTTTTCAGGGCGGGTGACCAGCACGATCCCATCCACCGCCGCGCATGCCTGGAACGCCGCGACGCTCCACGCCACGACCGGCCGGCTGCCGAGATCGGCGAACAGTTTGTCGAACCCCATCCGCTGGCTGGTGCCCGCGGCGACGATGATCGCCGTCAACATGCGTGCGCGGGCTTACTTCAGCCGCTTCTGCACTTCCTGGCTGAGCGTGCGACCGTCGGCGCGGCCGTTGACCTTGGGGGTGAGCGCCTTCATCACGGCACCCATCTGCGCCTTGCCCGCAGTCCCGACCTCCGCGATGGCCTCGTCCACTAGGCGGCCGAGTTCCTCGGGGGAGAGTGCCTGCGGCAGATAGGTGTTGAGCACTTCGATCTCGGCCCGTTCCTTGGCGGCCAACTCGGGACGGTTGCCCTTTTCGAATCCCTCAATGGAATCCTGCCGCTGCTTGACCTGCTTGCGGATCACCGACGTCGCCTCCGTGTCGTCGAGCACGCCGGCCTGACCGCCTTTTTCGATGGCGGCGTTCTTGATGGCGGCCTTGAGCAGGCGCAACACGCCGAGCCGGTCGGCTTGCTTGGCCTTCATGGCTTCCTTGATGTCGTGGTCGACCTGTTCGGAGAGGGTCATAAGGAAATGAATGGGAGGCTGCCACTTTCGACGCGGGCGGGCACTGGGGCAAGTCGGTTCGACTTCCCACCGCCCGCCCAGCCGCCGAGCCGGAGCAGCGGATCATTTGATGAGGGCTTCTCGCCACGGCCAGCGGGCGGAGCGGATTGATCGGTGCGTCGGAGCAAGCGCGCCGCCGCGTCGCGGGTTGCCTGCGAGGGGGCGACGAGGGCGTCCACTGGCGCGGCAGTCAACACCGAAGCCGCCGCGAGCGGCCGCCACGCACTGCAACGTAGAACAGGCGCCGTCAGCATCAGCGCCATTCTATCGACAACACGCTCTCGGACAGCCAAAAGCAGCGAAGATTTTCGACGCGTGGCGGTGAGGGTTGCCACGATTTAGCGGACGTGAAATCATCCGCTACTCTTCGCTCCACCTTCCTCGTCACTGCCGCCGCTGCCCTCGCGCTCGCTGCCGCGGGGTGCCAAGGCAACACCAGCAACGTCGGCGGTTCTAGCGGCCCGAGCGGACAAACCGACGTGCGCTCCTCGGGCGTCGGCGTCGGCGGTCACCAGCCGGCGACGAACAGCTCCACCCATGCGTCGGGCGCGGGTCCGGCCGGCAGTCAATAGCCGCCAATTTTGTTGCACCGCTCCCTGCTCCCGCCGACGTATCAGGGTTAATGAAGACATTATTGACCATCCGGTCACTTGCCTTGGCTACGGCTGCTGCTGGCCTCGCTTTCTGCGTTGCAGGCTGTGCCGATACCAGCAACGTGAGCAACATCGCCGGCCACAGCGGCCCGAGCGGGCAAACTGACGTGCGCTCCTCGGGCGTCGGTCCCGGCGGCCACCAACCGGCCACCAACGGTCCCACCGGCGCCCCGCGGGGCGCCGGCCCCGCGGGCAGCCTTTAGCCCCCGCCCTGCCTGCACCAAAACGGCGGCTGGCCCCATGGCAAAAGCGGCCCTTTTCTTTTCCCGTAGGTTCCTGCATCTTCGGATTTCGCGCGAAGTATGAAGAAATACCTGACGACCATCGGCCTGGAAGTCCACGTCCAACTCAAGACCCGCTCCAAAATGTTCTGCCCCTGCGCGGTCGAGTACGGCGCGCCGACGAACACCCACACCTGCCCGACCTGCCTCGGGCTGCCGGGCGCGCTGCCGGTGATGAACGGCCACGCGCTCGAACTCACCGCGCTCACCGGCCTGATGCTCGGCTGCGAGGTCGCGCCCGTCTGCAAGTTCGACCGGAAGAATTATTTCTACCCGGACATGCCCAAGAACTACCAGATTTCGCAGTACGACCTGCCCATCTGCGTCGGCGGGACCGTGCCCTTGCACGATCTGGCTTACCCGAAGGACGCGCAGAAATCCATCGCC
>CAXTQD010000210.1:0-9539 GCA_964246175.1 uncultured Chthoniobacterales bacterium
GGGCGGGATCGTTCGCCGCGGTGCGCACGCCAGCGGGGGCCGCAGGTGGAGGATGTGCGACGAGAGGATTGAACCGTGCGTGGCCTTCGAGCTGGAGCCGCGGGGACTCACGCAGGCGCAGGTCGGCGAACAGATGCGGGTCGTAGAACTCACGCGCAAAGGCGAGCAGGTCCAGGTCTCCCTGCATCTGGAAGTGAGCTTCGGAAGTGTCGGGATTGAAATCGCCCTGCGCCGAGAGGGTGCCGTGACGGTCGGTGAGTTCGCCCTGCTGGAGGTAGAACGCGCCAGCGACGTACTCCAGGCGGGCGAGGAGGTGTTCCGCGCGCACCGTGCCGCGTCGGAGCGCCTCGCCCTCCAACTGCATGGATGCACGCAGGCTGCCGGGTTTGGCGAGGTCGCCCTGGAAGCGGACTTCTAGCCGGGGCGGGCCGCGCTCCGGGGTGAGACGGTCAAGTTCGTCGATACACTGGCGTACCCATTGGCGACGGCGCGCCGCCTCGGCCTCGCTGACGCTGCCCGCAGAGGGAGCGAAGGCTTCCGGGTGCAGCAGCGAGCCGCTGGCGGAGAGTTGCAAGCCGTAGAACTCGCCCTCCGCCTGCGTGACGCGGACCTCGTCGGGCAGGAAAGCGACCTTCGCCGAGAGCCGGCGCAGCTTGAGCTTGCGCGAGGCGTCGGGGCCAGCGGCCACCTCGACGGGGAGCGTCAGGCGCGCGCCGCGCAAGTCGAGCGAATTAAGAAAGGGCTTTTGGCGAATGAAGGCGACGAGGTCGATGTCCACGGCGACACGGTCCACGTAGAGGAGCTGGGTGTGGTCGGCGTCGAGGGAGTAGAGGCGAACGTTCTCGGCGATGAGGCCCTCGAAGGGATTGAGCGTGAGCCGGCGCGCGGAGAAGTCGAAGCCACGACGGCGCAGTTCGGCGGCGAGAAGTTCGCGCCACTTGCGGGTGAAGCCGCGATTGTAGACGTACCAGCCGCTCCAAAGCAATCCTCCAAACAGCGCAAGAACTACCACCAGCGTACCGAGCCGGTGGCGCCATTTGCGTTTTCTGGGCGGAGAAGCAGACTCGGCCATTGAGGGCAGCCTAGCACGGGGGAAACGGGTTGCGAGCGGGGAGTTGCCAAGGTGAAATCTGGCGCGCGGGGCATTTTAGGCTTCCTCTCCGGCACGCGCGCTGCTACAAACTGAGTTCCGTGGTTCAAGCTAATTGCCGGACACGGTTTACGGCGGCGGATTTCGACTTCATCGTCCGCACGCTCGCCCGCTCTCAGAGGGACTCGGTCTCTCTCGTCAAGCTGCTCACCGACGCCGACACGCTCGACGCACTCCTCGACCACGAGGCGCTGTGCGATGCGATCCTGTCACAAAATAGTCACTTGGCTATTTCGCCGCAGTTGTACTTTTACGTTTTGACCAGACGTGTGCTGCGGCGCTCGGGATTGGAGGACCGCGCGCTGTGCGATTACCTGGCATCCTTGCTGGAAGAGTTCAGCCGCACGGCCGCGTTGCGTCCGCCGCCGGGTGCAGTGGGAGGGGGAGCCACCCGCGGGTTGGTGTACCTGTCCGACCTCTTGCTGGCGTTGCGCGAGGCGAGCCCGTCGCAGGCCTTCTTCCTGCGGGCGCGGCTGGGAGACTACACGCTGTTTCTGACCGGCATTTTCCACGAGAACATCGAGCGCCGCCGCGCACGCCGGGGCGCGCCGGGGTGTTCGTTCTACGAGGAAATGGGCCGGCAGAGCTACCGGGTGGTCGCGCGGCACGAAGTCGCGCGGCACCGTGGGTTGACGGAGGTTTTCGACCGGCTGGCCGAGCAGTTCCACGAGGTGCGGCTCGCGCTCAACCAACTCGCCGACCGGCTCTTCAACCTCGGCGACGATCATGCGCCAACGGTCACGCAGGGACTTGCGCTGCTGGGTTAAGCAAACCGCCATGACCCCGACGCTCTTCAGTGAAATTCAACGCCTTTTCGAGCGCACGTACGCCACGGTCGGCATCAACCTCGAAGACTGTCTCATCAACCAGCGGCGTTGCGGCCAGCTCTCGCGGGCGGCCGGAGCGTCGGCGCGGGAGTTGAGCGAACTGGCCCGCACGTTCCTGCGCGCAGCCGACGGGCAACTCCACGTCGGCATCTACTATTCGGGCTGGTTGATCGAACAACTCGAACGCCATGACCCGCGCGCGGGTCTCAACGACGCCAACATCCGTTCGCTGGTGGCCTTCGTGGAGGAGATCAACCACGCGCTGCACGCGGCGTTGAGCTTCCAGCGCGGGGTGCGCGGCATCGCCAGCGAGGATTTCGCGCGCAACCTCGAACTCCAGGCGCAGGTGGACACGTACCTCGTGCTGCTGCTTTTCGTGGCGTTTTTCCGCAAGGCGCAGCGGGTGTCGCGCATGGACCGGCGGTGGCTGCGCTTCCACCTGTTCGCGCGGCATGACCCCCGCGCGTACCGCGACCCGAACCTGCGCGGGCGCTACCTGGAAACGACGCGACTCGCGCGGCGCTACACGCGCTACCTCGACACGATCAACGGTCTGCGCCGGCTGGAGGAAATCCGCGCCTTCCACGCGCTCGACTACCCGGCGAAAAAGCAGCACATCCTCGCCCTGCCAGCTCCACGCCGCCAAACGCCGGAGGCAGAACGTTAGAGCACGGTGCGCTTGGATGAGCCTCCCACCGTGCCGGCGCGGCGAGAGGCTCTCATCCGATTGCAGAACGCTCTCGTCTGCCCTGTGCTCAAAAGCTGTCGGGTGAAGGACCGATGGTTCACCGGCATGCTACCAGGTGGAGACGGGCAACTGCACGCGCAGCTCGAAGTGTTCGGCTCCGTACGCAAACGGCCGTCCAATCCAAGCTTCAAAGCAAGGTTGGTCGGCTGGCACGAAGCCGCTGGCGGGCAGCCAGGTGCCGTAGAGCCAATCGAAGGCGCGCAATTCCAGGTCGAGGCCGCCGCGGATCTCGACCTCGGCCACCTGCATGGCCGGGAACACCAGCCGGCCGACCTCACCCTCGGGCGCAAACGGCGCGGAGACCTCCACCCCCACGTCGTAGCGGCATTGCTCATGGGGAGTGATGTCCGGGTCATCCCACATGTAGCCAAGCCACTGCCCGTCCGCCAAGCCGCGCGCCGCCGCCCAGCGCACCAGCCGCTCGGCCGCCCGCTGCACCACGCCGGGACGAAAGGGACGGGGCACGCGCAGGTACGCCACCTGGCGGGCGGGCAGATGACGACGCCGCGCCACGAAGCCGTCGGGGTTCTCACCGGGCGGCAGGCCGGCGAGCCGGTGGGAGTGCGCGGGGTCCGCGGCCTCCTGCTGCCACTGCTGGCGGCGCTCCTGCCGGTACCCTTGCAGATCGAAGCGGCTGGGCGACACGCCGAAGCGGCCCTTGAAGCAGCGCGTGAAGTCCGACGAAGAGGAGAAGCCGCAGGCAAACGCGATGTCGGTGAGCGAGCGTGGCCGCCGGGCAGCACCATCCTTTGGCGACATCAGGGTCAGTGCGCGCTCAAGCCGCAGACGCTTGACGAACTCGCCCAGCGACTCGCCCACCAGCCGCCGGAAGACCCGGTGAAAGTGGTAAGGCGAAAAGCACGCCGCCCGCGCCACCGCTTCGAGCCGCAACGGTCCGTCCAGGTGGCGCAGGACAAAGTCGATGGCCCGGTTGACCCGGTCCACGTAGGCCAGAGGCGGTTGGTCGTTGTTTTCGCTCAAGTTTCGCAAGATTTGGCAAGCGCGCCGACCGCAGGATGCCTTAATCAAAATGGCAACGCAGAGAAACTCTTAGCAGAATCTTACGCCGGAAAACATCACCAACCATGAAACTCGGAGCCTTTTGCCTCAGCCTCGCCGTCAAAGATATCGCTGCCTCCCGTGCCTTTTACGAGACCCTCGGCTTCCGGGTGACGAGCGGTGACCAGGCCAAGAACTGGCTGGTCCTGCGCAGCGGCACGGGCATCACTATCGGGCTGTTCCAAGACATGTTCGAGCGCAACATGTTGACCTTCAACCCGGGCTGGGACAGCCAGGCGCAGCCGCTGGCGGAGTTCGAGGACGTGCGGCAAATCCAGCGGGAACTCAAGGCCCGCGGCTTGACCCTGACGACCGAAGCCGATGAATCAACGACCGGCCCCGCGCACCTGATGCTCGCTGATCCGGACGGCAACCCCATCCTCATCGATCAGCACGTCGGCTGACGAGCTTCTCCTAGGCGCTCCGGACGGCGGCGACTTTCCTGAAAAAAAGCTCTGGAGGTTTGCACCGCGCGCCGATTTCCGGTTTATTGGCGGCGTGTTCACCCTCACCGTTCTGGGCAGCGGCAGCGCGGGCAACTGCGCCCTGGTTACGACCGACAGTTGCCGCCTCCTGGTGGACGCCGGCCTGAGCGCCCGTCAGACGGTCGAGCGCCTCGCGCAGCTCGGCGTCGCTGCGGAGGAACTCGACGGCGTTCTGCTCACCCACGAACACGGCGACCACTCCCGCGCGCTCGACGTGCTCTGCCGACGGTTCAAGGACGTGCCGATCTATTGCAACGCGCTGACGGCCGAGGTCATGCGGCGGGAAGGCGAGTGCCTGAAGGCGCACAAGAACTGGCGGGTGTTCACGACGGGCACCGACTTCGCGGTCAAAGACGTGGACGTGCAGACCTTCGCCGTGCCGCACGACGCCGTGGAACCCGTCGGCTACATGTTCCATCACGGCCGGGCGGCGCTGGGCTACCTGACGGACCTCGGGTTCGCCACCAAGTTGGTCCACGAACGCGTGCGCGAAGCCACGACGCTCCTCATCGAGACCAACCACGACACCGCGCTCCTCAACGCCGACACCAAGCGGCCGTGGTCGGTCAAGCAGCGCATCACCAGCCGGCACGGACACCTTTCCAACGAGGCGGCGGCAGCCGTCGTCCGGCAGATGCTTAACGGCGGCGCGAAGCTCCGGCGCGCCGTGCTCGGTCACCTGAGCCGCGACTGTAATCGGCCCGAACTCGCCATCGACGCCATCCGCCAACAGGGCGGGGGCGGGGCGGCGGAGTTGGAGATCATCGCCGCGACGCAGGGAGAGGTCAGCGCGCGGTTCACCGTGGAGGAACGCCCGGAGGAGATCGCCGCCGCTTTGGAGGTCGAAGGGGCTGGACGCGTGGGCGAGGAAACCCCGCCGCGGGTCTCGCGCAAGCGCAGCGACCTGTTGCAGCTCGACCTCTTCGGCACGGCGCTGGCCTGACTTCCATGACCCTGCCCGCCGAAGCTCGCATCCGCACGGAAGTGCAGGTGATGTTTTTCGATACCGATGCCGCCGCCGTGGTTCACAACATCGCGTACCTGCGCTTTATCGAAACGGCGCGTACCCTCCTGGCTGGTCACCTCGGCATGAGCCTGGCGGAGATGGCGCGCAGTCAGCAGTATCCCGTCGTGGTCCGCACCGAAATCGACTACAAGCGGCCGGCGACGCTGGGCGACACGCTGATCGTGGACGGTTGGTTGGAGCGGCTGGAACGCATCCGGTTCTGGTGTGGGTTCACGATCAAGCGCCAGGGGGATGACGACACGGTGCTGGTGCGCTGCCGGCAAATGCTTGCGCTCGTGCAGATGCCCGCCGGGAAGCCGATCCGGCTCTCCGATGAATGGCTCACGCAGTACGGCCACCTGAGCAAGACATTGCCGAGCGACGAGTCCACCGCCAGCCGAAAGTACGGCGGCCAAGTAAATACTTAAGGATCAACCTCCCAGGTTGTGTCGGTGAAGAACGTTACCGCGTACCAAAACTTCTCCAAACGTCGAACGCGGGCGGCATCAGCAGGAAGACCAAGGAAGCCATCGGGGTAGTTGCCTTGAGCCGCGACGGCCAGCGAATCTTTCGGATCGAAAACGAGATAAACCGTCGTGTTGCCCGCGCCGGGAAAACCCCAACCATCCCACTCGACATGCCCGAACTCTCCGATGGGCGGGGAGCGTTGTGCCGCGAGAGCGGATTTGTAACGCCTGGACCAAAGACCCCAGCGGAGCGCATCGCGGACGGGAAGAAAGTTTGCGAGCAACAACCACGCCGCCAACAGGTGGATGACAAACAGTCCCGCCATGCTGGCTCGTCTGCCCGGAGCCCAGAACATGCGCGTTGCCAAGACCAAAGAGATTGCCATTGCGGCTGGGGCGTACTCGGACCAGCCATCGGCGCTGAGCAACGCCAAGATACAGAAAATTAGAATGGAACCTGCAACGGCGTAAAGCGAAAGCCAGTCGATGCGGTTCAAAATACTCTTGGGCAAAGACATGACGGATAGGGATGGTCAATCCTGCCAGAACATCCGCAGCGGTCCGTCCGGACCGAAGACCGGGTCGTTGGCGGGCAGGGGAACGTGCGCGATGTTCACGTCGGCCTGCGGACGCTCGCCAGGGTTGCCGCGCAGTAAGTCCCACTTGCGGCCGTCGGGGTACGCGCCGACCACGCCGAAGTCGGCGCTCGACCCCAAGTTGCAATGCCCCACGCCCGCGGGGATGACGAGCACGTCGCCCGCGCCCACGTCCGTCGTGAAGCCCACCTCGCCCTCGCCGCCGAGGCGCACCCGCGCCTGGCCGGCGTAGACCCCGAGCACTTCGTGGCTCGTCGAATGGTAGTGGTGGAAAGGATAGATACCGTTCCGCCACTGGCCGAGCCAGTTCCAATACTTGAAGATTTGTTCCCACGCGCTCGCCGGGTCTTCAGAGGGCATCCGCAAGACGCGCCGGTAGACCATCAGGGGCAGGCGGGTGTTGTTGGGGATCGAACCCCTGTCACGCAGGATGGGGTGATCCACGTCCGGGTTGATGTTGACGCGCGTGCGGAGCGGCAGATCGGCGGGCAGGGGAGGCGTGTGCACGGCTGAGAAAAAGGATGAGCCCAGTCTGCGAGACATCGCCTTGCAGAGGCGATAACGATGCAGGATGAAGGATAGAAGCAAAAGAAACCAATCCTTTCCGATGATTTTCCACAAGCAAGAGGACGACAACACGCCCGCCGCCCGCACGGTGCCCACCCGCGCCGAAATTCCTACCAGCGACACCTGGGACCTCACGCCGCTCTACCCCGACGTGGCGGCGTGGCAGGCTGACCTCGACGCCGTGCGCGTGGAGTACCCCCGGATAGCCGACTACAAGGGCCGGCTCGGACGCACGGCGCGCGACCTGTTCGAGGCGCTGGAATTCGAGAAGGCGCTCAGCCTCAAACTGGAACGCCTCTACAGCTACGCCTCGCTCCAGACCAGTGAGGACGGCTCCAACACGGAGTTCCTCGCCCGCGAGGGACAACTCGACAACCTCTACACGCGCATCGGCGAGGCCAGTGCGTTCTTCGAGCCCGAGATTCAAGCCATCTCCGACGAGGTGTTCGGCGGGCTTTTGGCCGATCCGGTCCTCGCCCCATGGAAGACCCGCCTGCACAAGCTGCGCCGCTTCAAGCCGCACATCCTCTCGGAAGCGGAGGAACGCCTCTTGGCTCTCGGCGCGTCGGCGCTGGCCGGGCACCGCGAGACGTTCGGGCAGTTGACCAACGTGGACATGAAGTTCGGCACGATCCGCGACGAGAACGGCCATGAGGTCGAACTCTCGCAAAGCGCCTACTCGTCGTTCCTCTACAAGCGCCAGCCGGAACTGCGCAAGGCGGCGTTCCACCAGTTCTACAAGGAATTCGGCGACCACCAGTATACGCTGGCGGCGTCGCTGAGCAGTTCGGTAAAGGCGGACGTGTTCCGGGCGCGGGCGCGCAACCATCCGTCGGCGTTGGAAGCGGCGCTGTTCTCCGACCGCATCCCGGTCAGCATCTACGACAACCTGATCGTGTCGGTGCGCAATCACTTCGAGCCGCTCCGGCGCTACTACGCCCTGCGCCGCCGCGTGCTCGGGCTGAGTGAGATCCACCAGTACGACACCTACGTGCCGATGGTCTCCGGGGTGCAGAAACAGACCACATTCGACGAGGCGACGCGCTTGGTCGTGGACGCGCTTGCCCCGCTCGGCGGCGAGTATACCGCGACCCTGGAGGAAGGACTGACGCGTGGGCGTTGGTGCGACCGCTACGAGACCAAGGGTAAGCGCAGCGGCGCTTTCTCCTCGGGCTCCTACGGCAACCCGCCATATATCCTGATGAACTACAAGGCCGACGTGTTCTCGGACGTTTACACGCTCGCGCACGAGGCCGGCCACTCGATGCACACCTGGCATTCGCAGCGCCACCAGACCTACCAGGACTACCACTACCCGATCTTTCTGGCCGAGGTGGCGAGCACCTTCAACGAGGAACTCCTCACCCACCATCTCCTCGAAAAGACCGACGACCCGCAGACGCGCGCCTACCTCATCAACCGCCAGATCGACGACCTGCGCGGCACGCTCTACCGGCAGACGATGTTCGCGGAGTTCGAGAAGCTCGTCCACGCGATGGAGGAAGCCGGCGAACCGCTGACCATCGACAGCTTCCGCACGACGTACCACGGGCTGCTGGAAGCGTACTTCGGCCCCGACTTCGTGCTCGACGCGGAACTCGACATCGAGTGCCTGCGCATCCCGCACTTCTACAACGCGTTCTACGTCTACAAATACGCCACGGGTATCTCGGCGGCGGTGGCGCTCTCGCAGAAGGTCTTGCACGGCGACGCGGCCGACCTGGAGGCGTACCTCGGCTTCCTGCAATCCGGCGGCAGCGAGTACCCGCTGGAAACCCTCCAAAAGGCCGGCGTCGATCTGTCCACGCCCGCGCCGGTGGACGCGGCGCTGGACCTGTTCAGCCGCCGGTTGACGGAGTTGGAGGGTCTGCTGGGCTAGCGGCTGGTGGCGGAGCCGGCGGGTGGGGACGCTCGATGTCCACCTGCCGGGCGTCCAGCCCGACGATCCGCCACGGGCCGAACAACTCGCGCGCCAGGTCGAGGCCGAACTGCACCCTCCCGTGCTCGAAGGTCGCGCCCGTCGTGTTGTAGCGCGCGCGGACCTGGAAGCCCAAGCCGTCCCCGGCTACGCCCGTGGCGACATCGTTCGGAACGGGCACGAGGTTCTGCAACGGGTCAGATCGCACGGAGGTGACGTAGAGCGGCGCGGCGGTGTGGGCATCGCGCAGGCGGCCGAGGTCCTTGAAGCCAGCGAAGGTCGCCTTACGCCCGTCCGGCGTGAAGCTCTGGGCAAAGCCGGGGTCGATGCGGTCGTCGATGCTGGCGGGGTCCCACGCGTCGGCCATCTTGCGCAGCGTGTCCTCACCGAACGCCATGGCGTCGGGGCGGCGGGTTTGCAGCCAGGCGTTGTAGATCGGCTGCGCGCCCAAGACCAGCACCGCGCAGGCGTACGCGAAGAGCGTCACCAACAAGGCCGACCACACCCGGCCGTGCGCCCGGCGGTGTTCGGTGAATGCCAGCAGGTCGACCGAAAACAAGACGTACGCCGCCGTACCCAGGTAAAGCAGGCCGAGGGCAACCTTGGGCGTGGCCTCGATCTGCGAGTAAATCGGTACGCCCGTCACGCCCATCGAGCGGAACTTTGGTGCGGCCAGGTGGGATGCGACCATGCTCACGAGCAGCCACAACCCGGAC
>CAXTQD010000211.1:0-8821 GCA_964246175.1 uncultured Chthoniobacterales bacterium
CCCCCAGCCCCGGTCCGGCCAGCGGCCAGTCGGGCACGCCGTGCAGCCAGCCCGCGCCAGCCCGGGTCACCCCGCCCGCTGCACCCGCCGCCAGGAAGACGGCCGCGAGATGCCGCCGGCCGACGATGGCTTCCAGATGCCGACCGGCCAGGACCAGGACAGGCAGTTCCACCAGCAGCAGCCACAAGACGCGCCCAGGCAGGAAGAGGTGCGTCAGGGCTCCCCACCATCGGCCCTCGCCGAGGCTGCGGACTGTCAGCCCGGCCCACTCCGCCAGCGTGTCCTCGTGGCCGGAAAGACCCACGAGAAAGCTGGTCACCAACCCCACGAGGCTCGCCGCCAACAGGCAGGCGACCGCCGTCGGGCGGGGAAAGGGGGACTCTCGCGCGAACCGTCTACAATGTACCGGAAACCCCTTCCTTTGTCGAATGTTCCCGCGAACCGTTTTCCTCCCTTCCCAACTGACAGGGAGCCACTTTCGCGCCATGTTGCGAACGATTCGGTGCACACCCCATGAATTTCGAGGAAAACAGCATCCTGTTCGGCGCGGACCACACCGCGCGCATCGTCTCCGTGGAACTCGCCGGCGAGAACGAGATTCACGTCTACCGCCGGCCGCCCAACGACGGCCCGACGCAACTGGAGAAGGCTAGCTTCCAGCCTTTCTTATGGATGCAGGGCGAGCAGGAGGGTGTTCACAGCGAACCCCTCGCGGGTGGCCTCGTCTTCGACCGGCTGGTGCGCTGCGCGGGCTGGGGCGACTTCAAGGCGCTGCAAAACGGCACCCTGCGCGACATTCCGGGCATCCGGTATTTCTCCCTCAACGACCCCGTCCAGCAGTACCTCACGGCGTCGGGCCGGACGATGTTTAAGGGGATGGACTTCGCCGAACTGCGTCGCATGCAGATCGACATCGAGACCTTCTGCACGGAGGGCTATGAGTTCCCCAACGCCGAGCGCGCGGGCGATCACCTGATGGCCATTGCCGTCAGCGACCACACGGGCTGGGAGGAGATCATCATGGTGGACGCCGCCGACGCTCCTAAAAGCGAGAAGGCGGCGCTCGAACGCCTCAATGCGCTCATCGCCGAAAAGGACCCCGACGTGTTCGAAGGGCACAACATCTTCAAGTTCGACCTGCCTTACCTCGCCGCGCGCGCCAAGCGCCACAAGGTCAAGCTCGCGTGGGGACGCGACGGCACGCTGCTCACATCGCGTCCCTCGCGCGTGCAGATTGCCGAGAAGACAATCCATTACCCCAAATTCGAGGTGCGCGGCCGGCACATCATCGACACGTTCCTCTTGCTGCAACTCTACGACATCGGCACGCGCGAGCTGGAGAGCTTCGGGTTGAAGGACGCCGCGCGCCACTTCGGCATCGTCGGTGGTGGTACGGTGGATGGGGCCGCCGCACCCGACGCGGCCGACAGTGAGACCGATACTCCCGAACGTACCTACCTTGAAGGCAAGGGCATCCAGGGTGCCTACGCGAACGACGTGGAAGCCTTCAAACGCTATGCGCTCGAAGACGTGCGCGAGACCCGCGCGCTGGCCGACCTGCTGAGCCGTTCGTACTTCATCCAGGCGCAGATTTTCCCGTTCAACTACCAAGAAGTCCCCGTACGCGGACAGGCGACGCGGGTGAATTCTCTCTTCCTGCGCGAATACTACCGTCGGGGACACTCGCTTTCTAACTTACCGGAAGTTAGAAACTTCGAGGGCGGCTACACGGACATCTTCGTGACGGGCGTGGCCGAGAACGTGTGGCACTGCGACGTGGCCTCCCTGTACCCGTCGGTGATGCTCAAGTTCAACGTGTTCCCGGCCAACGACAAGCTGGGTATCTTCCACGGGTTGGTCGCGGACCTGCGCAAGTTCCGGCTCGCGGCGAAAGCCGAGATGCGCGCCTTCAAACCGCACTCGCGCGAGTACGCGCGGGTCAACGCGCTCCAAAACGTCTTCAAGGTGCTCATCAACGCGTTCTACGGCTACCTCGGCTTCGCGCAGGGGCACTTCGCCGACTACGACGCCGCCGCACGCGTGACCGAGATCGGCCGCGACCTGCTCAAGCAGATGGTCGCATGGCTCCAAGGCCACGATGCCAACGTGATCGAGATCGACACGGACGGCATCTACTTCGTGCCGCCCGAGAAGGCGACGGCGAACATGCTGCAAACGGGTCTGCACGAGGTCTTGCCGCCGGGCATCGACATCGAGTTCGACGCGAAGTACCGCGCGATGTTTTCCTACAAGGCGAAGAACTACGCGCTGCTCGACGAGGACGGCCGGCTGATCCTGAAGGGCGGTGCGCTCAAGTCGCGCGGCATGGAGCGTTTCCAGCGGCAGTACCTCGAACGCTCGATCCGCCTGCTCCTCGAAGGCAAGGCTGTCGAGGTGCCCGCGTTGCGGAAGGAGTTCACCGAGGCGATCCGCGAGCGCAAATGGTCCATCGAGATGCTGGCGAAGGCGGACACCTTACAGGATTCACTCAGCCAGTATTCCAAGAAGATCGAGGGCAGCGCGCGCAACCGTTCCGCGCCCTACGAACTCGCGTTACGCTCCAACCGCGCCTACCAACCGGGCGACCAGATTCGCTACTACATCACAGGCACGAAGAAAAAGGTCAGTTCCTACGAGAACGCCAAGCTGGCGAGCGAGTGGGACAAAAACGCGCGCGACGAGAACGTGGAGTACTACGTCGGCAAGCTGGATGAGCTGGCGAAGAAGTACGAGGAGTTTGTGCCGAAGGACGACGGCAGCGGTAAGACATCTAAGCGCGGGCAGGGAGAGTTGTTCTAGAGTGTGTTCACGATACAGGTAGTGTTCAGCTCTTTGTTGCCGACAGGGCGAGTGGAGGCGACGTTCTGGGATGCTTGCGACGACGATTGTCCACGTCTGCTTACGTTGTGGCAGCGAGAAGATCCGCAAAAATGGCCGCGCCATCAACGGGGCGCAACGCGCCAAGTGCCTGGCGTGCGGGCGCACGTTCATCGTGCAACCCGTCGGCCCGCGCTACGATCCAGCCTTCAAAGCGCAGGTGCTCGCCGCCGACCAAGATCGCATGAGCCTGCGCGGCATCCAGCGCACCTGCGGCGTCTGCTACGAGGCCGTGCGGCGGTGGGTGGGGAAAAAAGCAGGCCAACTGCCCGCGTGCGTGGACACGCTGCTGCCCAGCCGACGGGGCGACGTGCTGGAGCTTCGACGAACTCTGGAGCTTTGTCGGCGGCAAAGCCAACCCTCTCTGGCGGTGGGTGGCGCTTTGCCGAAGGACCCGCCCGGCGGTGGCTTGGACGCTGGGTGATCGCAGTAAACAGGGAGCGGCGGACCGGCGAGCCTCGCTGCCCCAAGGACTACCGGCGTTGCGCGACGCGCAGTGATCTTTGGCGAGCCTACCAAGCCGCTTTCCGAGAACCACCTCGAGGCCATCCACCTCTTCATCACCACCTACAACGTCGCCATCCGACGGCGAGCAACAATGAGTTGAACAGTACCCCACGGCGGCAACGTTGAGCGGTTTTGTTGCCGCTCCTGCATATTCCTCTGCAATAGCTTGAGGAATGCGCAGTGCTTCTTGGACAGTATGGCGAGGCACATCAGCCTGAGAAACCCTAGACTTCTTTGAAGGTTCTTGTGCCGGAGCAATGGTAGGCGACTTTTGTTTGTCCGATGCTTTGGGTGTCACTTTTTTCGAGGCCATAAAGGGTGCAACACATATCAAATTAATATCTGCTTGGTGTATAGGATCAGTCGATAATTAGGCAAGAGAGTTCTACCCCGTGTGCGTAGGTATTATCCTACCGCCCTTCTAAAACCACAGCGGTGCTAACCATCATGTGCGCATCCAGCCCCACCATCCCGAGCGTTTTCATTATCCCTGAACGAACGTAACTCTATGGCATCCGACAACGAACAAAGCACCCTCGGCAGCATCGTCTCCAAAGTCACTAACGCCCTCACCCCCGGCGTGGATTCGGAAGGTGCTCCCAAGGAAACCGGCGACATCACCAGCCTCTACGAAATGCGCGATCCGCTGTCGATGTATCCCAAGCCGTCGTTCAGCAAGCAGCCGCAGAGTGTCCCGGGCCTGGCCGAGGACATGCACCCCAAGCCCGACCACGGTGAAAAGAGCTACGTCGGCGGCGGCAAGCTGCCCGGCCGCAAGGCGCTCATCACCGGCGGCGACTCCGGCATCGGGCGCGCGGCGGCCATCGCCTTCGCCCGCGAAGGTGCGGACGTGGCAATCAACTACCTGCCCGAGGAAGAAAAGGACGCGCAGGAAACCCTCGCCCTCATCAAGGCCGCTGGCCGCAAGGGCGTCGGTATCGCGGGCGACATCAAGAGCGAGACTTTCTGCCAGCAACTCGTTGAAACCACCGTGCGCGAACTCGGCGGCTTGGACATCGTCGTCAACAACGCCGGCAAGCAGCACGCCACCGAGTCCATCGACGAACTGACCACCGAGCAATTCGACGCCACCTTCAAGACGAACATCTACGCGATGTTCTGGATCACCAAGGCCGCCGTGCCGCATCTGCCCCCGGGCGCGACGATTATCAACACGACGAGCATCCAGGGCTTCGACCCGAGCGAAAACCTCCTCGACTACGCGCAGACCAAGGCGGCGCAGATCGCCTTCACCCGCGCGCTGGCCGGGCAATTGGCGGAAAAGGGCATCCGCGTCAACGCCGTGGCCCCGGGACCGATCTGGACGGCCTTGCAGGTCAGCGGCGGCCAGCCACAGGAAAAGATCAAGACCTTCGGCAGCAACACGCCGCTCAAGCGCCCCGGCCAGCCGGTGGAACTCGCCCCCGTCTACGTGCTGCTCGCCGGCCAGGAGAGCAGCTACACGACCGGTCACGTCTACGGCGTGACGGGCGGCCTGGGCCAGCCCTGACCACCGGCAGCAGAAAATAGATTCACGGGCGGGCGCGGGGCCATTAAGATGTCACGACCCCCGCCCGTGAAAACCGGCTTCATCGACCGCCTCATCTCCCGCCTCGGCCGCGTCGGGCCGGAGGAAGCCCGTCGGCACATCCTGCGCGTCGTCCGCGAAAAAGGCTTCCTTGAAACGATCTTCAACGCGCTTCAGGAAGGCATCGTTGTCACTGACCCGCGCGGCAGGATCGTTTACCTTAACGGCGCGGCCGTCGGCTTCTTCGGCCTGAGCGCGCAGTCTTCCGTCGGACAGCCTTTGCAGGAACAGGTTCGCGGCCTCGACTGGCCGGCGCTCACCGGCGCGGGCGACCTCGTCAGCCGCGACATGGAGGTCTTTTATCCCGCGCACCGCTTCCTGAATTTCTATGTCGTGCCCCTGCAAATGCAGGATGACACCGCGGCGGGTCAGCTCGGCCACGCAATGATCGTGCGCGACATCACCGCGGACCGCCGCGAGACGCAGACCACCATCGAGAACGAACGCCTCTCCGCCCTAACGCTGCTCGCCGCGGGCGTCGCCCACGAGATCGGCAACCCGCTCAATTCGTTGACGATCCACTTGCAGTTGATGGAAAGAAAGTTGCGCAAGCTGCCGCCCGACCTGCGCGACGGCCTCGCCGAGAGCGTCCGTGTCGCGCAGGACGAGATCCGCCGGCTGGACTTCATCATCAGCCAGTTCCTGCGAGCCATCCGTCCCGGCGTCGTCGAGACGCGCCCGGACGACGTGAACGCCATCCTGCAAGAGAGCGTCAGTTTCCTCAACGCCGAGATCGCCGACCGCGACATCCTCGTCGAACTCGAACTCGACCCAGCGCTGCCCCCCATCGAGCTGGACCACGACCAGATGAAACAGGCGTTCTACAACGTCATTCGCAACAGCTTCCAAGCGATGCGCAACGGTGGCATTCTGCGGATCGCGACGACCTTGGAGCCTGACTACGTGGCGGTGAACTTCACGGACTCGGGCGGCGGCATCGCGCCGGAGAGCATGAGCAAAGTGTTCGATGCGTACTTCACGACCAAGAGCAGCGGCAGTGGGTTGGGGCTGCTGATCGTGCGCCGGATCGTGCGCGAGCACGGCGGCGAGATTGAACTACGCAACGACACGGGGCGCGGGTTGACGGTGGTCATCCGCCTGCCGCACGGCGACCGACGAGCGCGGATGTTGGAGTTCGGCGGCGAGGAAAGCGAAAAATGAAAAAGGCGCCCGTGCTTGTGCTGGGCGGTTGTTTGCTGGTGGCGGGTTGTTCCCGCGGGCCGCAGACGGCCGGGGAATTGTTCGACAAGATGCCGCGGCGTTACCGCGGCGAACTGCGGGTCCAGGGTGAGACGGGCACGCGCACGCTCGGTGTCGAGTTGCTCGACCTCAAGGTGCGCGAAGAACACCACCTGGAGTTCAACCGCGTGGCCTACCAGGTGGACGGCGGCGACGAGGGCACCCAACGCGGCGAGGCGCCCATGCGCGGCACGATCTCCGCGCCGGGTGGTGAGGTCCAGATCGAGGACGCCAGCGGCGCGGGCGGCGGCGACGCGCTGAAGGCGGGTTCATTTGAGGGGAAGCTCAGCGCCGACCTGGAGAGCGTCGAGGCGAAGTGGAAGACGGGCTACGACCAGGCGATCGGCTACCAGGGCAAGGCAGCGAGGTGATGCACTTGTCGCCCGCCGTGTCTGCGCGGCGGCGTAGCAACCGGTAGGCACGGCTCTCCGAGCGGTCCCTGAATTTTCCGGCGATGACCTTCGTACGCACCGAGCCGACCAGAAACAATTGGGACCCGTCGGAGACGCGTCCTACCGATTGTGACGACCGGCCGCTTTGCGGCCTGTTCAGACATAATGCCGCCAGCAGTACGCGAGTAGTTCGCGCCGGCTGGCAAGCTTGTCTCGGCGCACGGCCGGGTCGCCCGGGAAAACCCGCCGCCCCCACACCGCGAGGAGCCCCCATTGCAGCGCCAACCGCGAGAGCACGGCGGCCTTGACCAGCCGCGGGTGCGCGATCTTGCCGTGCTTACGCAAGAGATACCAGCGCGCCGCGTGGGTCTGGAGCACCCGCGCGCGGCTGGACACCGGTGTACCGCCGTAGTCGTGCTGCGCCAGGAGCGCGTCGTCTACCCGGAGCGTCCACGGCGGCACGGCGCGGTTGAGCTTCATGCAAAAATCGAAGTCCACGTCGAGCCAGCGCAGGTGTTCGTCGAACCCGCTCACCGCGTCGAACGCCGCCCGCCGCACCGCGATAGCCGCCGTGGGCAGGCAGCGGCGTGTCTCTCGTTCGGGGAACACCCGCTGCCACGGCACCAGCCAACTGGGTCCGAGCACGAGGCCCATCGCGCCGGGTTCCGCGTGTTCGCAGGCGGTCGCGTGGCCGGCGTCGTCCTGCGTGCGAAAGCCGAGCACGGCCAAACGCGGGTCTGCACTAAATGCTTCCACGATCCGGTCGAAATACGGCGCGAGCGGCAGGGCATCGGCGTCAAAGATAAGCACTACTTCGGTGCCAACGGCGCGCACACCTTTGTTGAGGTTGGCGGAGAAGCCAAGGTTGTGTTCGTTGCGCAGGACGGTGACGCCGGGTTCGTCGAAGGCCCCCGCGGGCGAGGCCTGCGGCGAACAGTCGTCGAGCAGGATCACGCGCGCGAGCCGGTCTCCATGGAGACGGCGGTGGGCGCGGACGCACGTCAGGGCGAGTTCCCAGGTGTTGTAGTTGGTGACGAGAACGCCGAGGGTAGGCACGGTAGGTTTTTCCTTCCGCAGGATGGATGCCGCGCCTTCCCGTCAGGCTCCGGCGAGCGCGGCGAGGTCGCGGGCGTGAGTTTCGAGCCGGTGTTCGCGGTACCACGCCGCCGCCGCCGCGGCGACACCGTCGAGCGGGGCGTCGATCTAGCGGGCGATGAACTGTTACCCCTAGCGCACACCGTCGGCGGGGGCGCGGTTGGCGGGATAGGTCACGGGCACGAGGCCGTGGGCGCAGTACGCGGCGAAGATCGTCGACTTTCCCAGGTGCAGGGTCGGGTAATGAAAGTACCCCGCCAGCGAACGCGCGAAAAGTGCGCCCGCCTCCGCCGCCGCGAGCACGCCGGCCGCGCGAACTTCGATCCCGCCTGGCAACCGCGCCACGTTCCTGGCTAGCGGCGCGCCCACATCCACGACGCGCCCGACACCGTGCGCCCGGCAGAACGCCACGAGCGCCGCCGGGTGAGCGTAGGCCGACTCGCGCCAGTGGCGGCTGCCGAAGACGATGACCTGGCGTTCGCGCGCGGCGGGCGGCGAGAGGTGGGCGGGTTCACCGAGGTTGGAGAACACGGGGGCGACCGTGGTGGGATAACGGTTCTTCTCGGAACGCCGCAGGGTGCTGCGGAGTTCGCGCAGGGAGATCGTCGTGGTGATACGCCGCGCGTCGGCCAGGCGGGCGAGGCGCGCGGCGAGACGGCGTTGGAAGGGGCTTGTCCAGAATGCGCTGCTCCACGGCGGTCCCGACGCATAAACCTCGTGGAAAATGACGACCAGCCGGCGGCCGGAACCGGCGCGCCGCCAGCGTTCGAGGCCGTCCATGAGCCAGAACGGACAGCCGCGCGTGGCGTAGCCATAGCCGACGTAGTGCAGCAGCACCGTGCCCGCGCCACTGAGCGCGGCCCCCAACGCGCGGGCCGTGTGCGCCGCGACGGGGGTGGCGGGGAAGGATGCGTCGGTATGGGCATCCGGCTTCCAGCCGGGGGCACCGACGACGAAGCGGGTGCCGACGCCGTGGTAGGCAAGAAGTTCGCGGGCGAGGAGCGTCGCGTAGTCGCCGATGCCGCTGAGCGCGGGCGGCAAAAGGGGAACGAGTTGGGTCAGGTGCACGCGGACGGGGTGTGAGTTAACGGCACGTGTGTTCCCGGGTCGAGCGGAACTTTAA
>CAXTQD010000211.1:8831-9526 GCA_964246175.1 uncultured Chthoniobacterales bacterium
CCCCCCCCCCCCCCCCCCCCCCCCCCTTCTTCACCCCCCCCCCCCCCCCCCGGGGAACGCGCTTGCTTTTAACTCGCACCCCATGGGATTGCACCTGCCACGGCGGCAGTACGCCGAGATGTTCGGACCGACGACGGGCGACCGCGTGCGGTTGGCCGACACGGAGCTTTTCATCGAGGTCGAACGCGACCTCATCGCCGAGGGCGGCGGCTACGGCAACGAGGTAAAGTTCGGCGGCGGCAAGGTCATCCGCGACGGCATGGGCCAATCCTCCCTCGCGCTCGACGCCGAGTGTCTGGACCTCGTGCTGACCAACGCGCTGATCCTCGACGCCGTGCAGGGCGTCATCAAAGCGGATATCGGCGTGAAGAACGGCCGCATCAGCGCGGTCGGCCACGCCGGCAATCCGCTCGTGCAAAGCGGCATCACGCCCGGCATGACCATCGGCGCGGCCACGGAAGTCATCGCGGCGGAAGGCTGCATCGTCACGGCCGGCGGCATCGACGGGCACATCCACTTCATCTGCCCGCAGCAGATCGAACACGCCCTCGCTAGTGGCATCACGACGATGATCGGTGGCGGCACCGGCCCGGCCACGGGCACCAACGCCACCACCTGCACGCCCGGCATCTGGAACCTCCACCGCATGCTCGAAGCCGCCGACGAGTACCCGATGAACCTCGGCTTCCTCGGCA
>CAXTQD010000212.1:0-7827 GCA_964246175.1 uncultured Chthoniobacterales bacterium
CCTCAACCAGTGCCCGCACCACCTGGACCTGTGGTGGTGGCTCTTTGGGGCGCCGGCCCGGGTGCGCGCCTTCTGTGCCTTGGGCCGGCACCATCCCATCGAGGTCGAGGACGAGGTCAGCGCCTTCCTGGAGTACCCCGACGGCACGACGGGGGTCTTTGTCACCAGCACGGGCGAGGCGCCGGGCACCAACCGGCTGGAAGTAGCGGCCGAGCGCGGGCGCGTGGTCTTGGAGGGCGGGCAGTTCTCCTACTGGCGCAACGCCCAAGGAGCGACGGAGTTTAGCCGCCAAAGCCGCCAGAGCTTCGCGCGCCCGGAAGCCTGGGAGGTCCGGCTGCCCCAGGCCGAAGGCACCGGCGGCCAGCACCACGCGGTCCTGGCCAACTTTGCGGCCGCCATCCTCACGGGCGCGCCGCTGCTTGCCCCGGGCCAGGAAGGCCGCCACTCGCTCGAACTCGCCAACGCCATGCTCTTGTCCTCGTTGCGGCAAGAAACCGTCGAACTTCCTCTCGACGCGGCAGCCTACGAACAAAAACTCCAGGAACTCATCGCCACTTCGACCTACGTGAAGCCAACCCCAAAAAACGGGACCATCGCCGCGACGGACTTCAGCCAATCTTTCGCCCGCTAGACGCAAGCCTCCTTTCTCGAAGCAGCATGGAAATCGAACAAGTAGCCCTCCAGCTTTACACCCTGCGCGACCATCTCAAGACCCCCGCCGACATCGCCGCTTCCCTCAAGAAAGTGCGTGGCATCGGCTACCAAGCGGTGCAGGCGAGTGGGATGGGACCCATCCCAGAAGCTGAATTCCTCTCGATCCTTGATGGCGAAGGTCTCACCTTGTGCGCCACACACGAGCCGAGCGATACCGTCCTCAACGAGCCGCAAGCTGTCGTCGAGCGGCTCAAGAAGCTGAGTTGCGCCTACACCGCATATCCCTATCCAACCGGGATCAACTTCGCCGACGAGACGCAAATGCGCCAGCTTGCCGAACGCCTCGAGGTGGCCGGTAAAATTCTCCAGGAGGCGGGTCAAGTGTTGACCTATCACAATCACGCCATCGAGTTCGTGCGTATGGGGGAGATGACGTTCCTTGATTTCCTCTACGCGAACACCAATCCAGAGTACCTCCAGGCCGAGATCGACACCTACTGGGTCCAGTACGGCGGGGGCGATCCGATCGCTTGGTGCGAAAAGCTGGCCGGCCGGCTGCCGCTGCTGCACCTGAAGGACTACGCTTTTACAATCGACAATAAGCCGACGTACACCGAGATCGGCGCGGGCAACCTGGACTGGAAAAAGATCATCGCCGCGGCGGAGGGCAGCGGCTGCCGGTGGTTTATCGTGGAGCAGGACACCTGCCCCGGCGACCCGTTCGACTCCGTGGCGAAGTCCTACCGGTACATCGCCGAACACCTTTGCGCGTAAAGCGCCCGCCGGCCTTGAGCGTCGCACCCAAACTCGCCGGCCAGATCGGCGCGACGGTCGAGCGCGTCGTCGCCGCCACCCCGGCGCACGATATCCATACGCACCTGTACTCCCCGGCATTTGGCTCGCGGCTGCGGTGGGGAGTGGACGAACTGCTGACGTTCCACTCGTTGGTGGCGGAGGGTTTTCGCCATTGGGAGATACCGTACGAGCGATTCTGGGAACTCGACCAGCCGACGCAGGCCGAGTTGATCTGGACAACGCTTTTCGTCCAACGCTCGCCGGTGTCGGAAGCATGCCGCCACGTGCTGACGGCACTGCACGCGTTGGGCGCAGACCTCAAAAACCGTGACCTCGCGTCGGTCCGCCGTTGGTACGCGTCGCACAGCGTCGATGGGCTACTCCTGCGTGCGATGGACTTGGCGGGCGTGCGGACAATCTGCATGGCCACCTCGCCCTTCGACGAAGAGGAGCGTGCCGTGTGGGAACGCGGCGCCGCCCCGGACCGGCGGTTCACGGCCGCACTGCGGGTCGACGACCTCTTGCGCGACTGGCCTGCGGCGGCGCGGGCGCTCGACCGTTGGGGCTACCGCACCGATGGCAGCCTCTCGCCAGCGACGTTTGCAGCCGTGCGGCGGTTCCTGGCGGACTGGTCCCGGCGGGTTAACCCTCTTTATCTGTTCGCCGCGATGGGGCCAGAGTTCGACTATCCGGGCAATACCACGGCCGCGTGCCTGCTCGACGGTGCCGTGCTGCCACACTGCGCGGAGACCAACCGGCCGCTCGCGCTCATCCCTGGAGTGCGCCGGGCGGTCAACCCGTCCCTGCACGACGCGGGCGACACGGCCGTACGCGTCAACCTCGCCGCATACGAACGTCTTCTCGGTAGCCACCCGCAGCACAAATTTCTTCTGACGGTGCTCGCGCGTGAAAACCAGCATGAGGTCTGTGTGCTCGCGCGCAAGTTCCGCAATCTCCATGTCTTCGGCTGCCCGTGGCTCACCAGCGTGCCTTCCTTGATGGAAGAGACGGCTCGCCTGCGGGTCGAACTGCTCGGCTTGAGCATGACGCCGCACCATTCCAACGCCCGCGTGCTTGAACACCTGATCGCGCGTTGGCGCGACGCGCGGCGAGTGGTCGCCGACGTGCTCCGGGGCAAGTATCTCGCGCTGGCCGATGCCGGCTGGGAGGTGGGTGAGGCGGAGGTGGCGCGCGACGCGGAGGCACTCTTCGGCGGGGCGTTCGAGGCGTTTTTGCAGCGGACGCTGTGAAAGGGAGTGGGGATGTGCCATCGTCCCGGTCACCAGCCATGACCCAGGAACCGTTTTTACAGGAACTCTTTGCCGAACGCATCGGCGGCAACCGTTTCGGCAAGGACACCGCCATCTACAAGTTCGAGAAGATCAAACGCGCCAAGCGCGCCGCGCAGGCGGCCAACCCGGGGCTGGAACTCTTCGACCTCGGCGTTGGCGAACCCGACGAGATGGCGTTCCCGGCCGTGGTGGATACGCTCGCCGCCGAGGCGCGCAAGCCCGAGAACCGCGGCTACTCCGACAACGGCGGTGAACCGCTCAAGCGCGCCGCCGTCCGCTACCTGCGCGAGATGTGTGGGGTGGAGGTCGACGCCAACTCGCAGGTGATCCATTCCATCGGCAGCAAACCGGCGTTAGCAATGCTGGCGGCGACGCTCATCAACCCGGGCGACGTGGCGCTAATGACCGTGCCAGGTTATCCCGTGTTCGGCACGCACGCGCGGTACTACGGTGGGCAGGTCCACCCGCTGCCGCTGACGCCGGAGAACCACTTTTTGCCGGACCTCGACGCGATCCCGGCCGACGCCCTCGCGCGCGCGAAGGTCCTGGTCCTTAACTACCCTAATAACCCGACCGGCGCGAGCGCCACACCGGAGTTCTTCGCGCGGGTGGTGGCATTCGCGAAAGAGCACCGGATCGCGGTGATCCACGACTTTGCGTACGCGGCGCTCGTCTTTGAGGGCAAGCCGCTGAGTTTCCTGGCGACACCGGGCGCGATGGATGTAGGAGTCGAACTGCATTCGACCAGCAAGAACTTCAATATGACCGGTTGGCGGTGTGGGTTCGTGGCTGGCAACGAACGGCTTGTCAAGGCGTACGGGGCGGTCAAGGATAACACGGACTCGGGACAGTTCCTGGGGATCCAGAACGCAAGCGCCTACGCGTTTGACCACCCGGAGATCACGGCCGAGATCGCCGCCAAGTATTCCCGGCGCATGGACCTCCTGGTGCCGGCGCTACGGCGGCTTGGCTTCGCGGTCGAGAAGCCGCGGGGGAGCTTCTTTCTCTACGTGCCCGCGCCGAAGAAAGCGCGTGGTGCGGACGGGCAGGAAATAGCTTTCGAGTCCGCCGAGGCATGCGCGCAGTGGATGATCACCGAGCACCTCGTTTCCACGGTGCCATGGGATGACGCAGGCGCGTACCTGCGTTTCAGCGTGACGTTCCAGGCTCCCGGCGGCGAGGCGGCCGAGCGCCGCGTCGTCGAGGAACTCGAACGCCGCTTGGCCCGCTTCACCTATTTCTGGTAAGTCTCGCGCCCCGCTGTACCGGCCATGTCCTCCCGACCGTTCGCCGACCCGCCGTTGCCCGAGGATCACGGGCCGGTGGTCACGGGTTCGCAACGGCGCGCGTGCTTGCTGCTCAACCCGGCTTCCGGCGCCAAGCAGGGCCGCGACCTCGCCGGGCAGACGCCGCACATCTGGGCAGCCCTGCGTGCGGCCGGCATCTGGGTGGAGATCGTCGAAACCAAGCCCGACGAACCGCCTGGTGACGTGGCCCGGCGGGCGGCCGAGGCGGGGTACTCGCTGGTCATCGCCGCCGGCGGCGACGGCACGGTCGGTGCAACGGCCAAGGGCCTCGTCGGCACGAACTGCCCGCTGGGCATCCTGCCGGTGGGCACGTACAACAATTTTGCGCGGGCGCTCCGGCTGCCGGAGGATTTGGAAGGAGCCTGCCGCGTGCTGGCTCGCGGACGGATGCGGCGCATCGACGTAGGGGTCGCCAACGACGAGCATTACTTCCTGGAAGCCGCCGGGGTCGGCATCGACGCAGAGCTGTTTCCCCTGGGTGAGGAAATCAAGTCTGGCAACTGGACACGCTTGTGGCAGGCAGTCCGGCTCGCCTACCAGGCGGAACCCGCGCGCATGCACCTGAAGCTCGACCTGCCGCTGTCCGACGCCTATCTCGACGGCCGCCGCTCATTGGGCGGGCGCGCTGCCCGGCCTTACGCGGCCGACCAGGGCCGCGCGCTGGATTTCTCTGCCTTCATGCTCATCGTCGCCAACGGCCGGTACTACGGGAGCGGGTTCACGGTCGCTCCCAACGCCGTGATGGACGACGGACTCTTCAACATCCGGCTTTTCCGCAACTTCAGTAAGCGCGAGTTGCTGCGTCACTTTTGGTCCATCAGCCGGCGGCGCTACGCGTACAGTCCGAAGATCGACACGTTCACGGCCAGCGAGATCAACATCAGCGCGGCGACGGACCTACCCTTCCACGTCGATGGCTACGCCGTCGGCCGGCTGCCGCTGCGTCTGCGGGCGTTGCGGCGAGCGTTGAAGGTGGTGGCCTGAAATCCTGCGACGGTTAAGTGCCGTAGACACCCTTTTCCCCATAGCTGCCGTAGTACCGGCCCGAGTAATAATAATAGGTGCCCAGGCCCGAAGGCAGGAAGTTAAGCACCACGCCGACGGGTTGGCAGTTGATGTCTGCGAGTGCCTTGATCGCCCGCGCGAACGTTTTGCGCGGGGTCTTGAAGGAACGCAAAACCAAGCATGTCACGTCCACGTGCGGGGCGAGCAGCAGCGAGTCGCTGACGGCAAGGGCGGGGGCGGTGTCGATCACCACGCGGTCGAAGGTGAGCAGCGCCTCGGACAGCACCTCGCGCATCCGTGCCGTGGCAAGGATTTCCGCCGGGTTCGCCACTCGCCCACCGGCGGAGAGGATCGCCAAGTCAGGCACTTCTGTACGGAGGATAGCGTCGGCCAGTTCGATCTTGCCGAGCAGCACCTCGGAGAGTCCCGGCTGGCGATTCGCGTTGAAGAACACGCGCGAGACCATCGGACGCCGCAGGTCAGCGTCGATCAGGAGCGTCTTAAACCCTTGTTGGCAGAGGGTGGCTGCGAAGTTCGTGCTGCAAAACGTCTTGCCCTCGGCTGGCTGCGCGCTGGTGAACAGAAACGAGCGACGTTCCTCCGTGTGCGACGCCATGGCCAGCGAGGTTCGCAGCGAACGGAACCCTTCGGCTACCATGCCCTCTCGTTCGTTGACAACATCGAGCACTTGGTGCCGGCCGTGCGTCCGCTTCGGGATGGCGCTGATGACGGGCAGTCCAGCGATGTCCTCCGCTTGGTCTACCGTCTTGACCGAACGGTCGAGGAAGTGCAGGGCCAACGCGATGCCCAGCCCCGTGACGATCCCGCCGATCACGCCCAACAGCGAGACCTTGACCGCGCTCGCGCGCAGCGGAGCCGCGCCGACGGCGCGTTCGTGGACGCGTACCTGGGAATCCGTCAGGCCCTTGGTCACGTCGATTTCAGCCAAACGGGTGACGATGTTGTTGTGCATCGCCGTGTTGGTGTCCAGGGCGCGCTTGAGATCGTTGTACTCGACAGACTTGCCCGAGTACGAGACGAGTTGGCCCTGCTGCGTGTCCCGGGCTTTGACCAGTTCATCGTGTTGTGCCTGGATGCGGTCCTTCTCACCGCGCAGGAGCGTCACCACGTCCTGCAGCACTTGGTTGCGGTTGCGGCGCAAGGTGTCGATGCCGGTTTGCGCGGCGATGTAGAGCGGGTGCTTGGCGCGATAGGTTTGCTTGAGGAGAGTGAACTGCCGCTCCGACTCGGCGAGAGCCTGGTTGATTTCGGCAACCTTCGGCTGCGCGGCCACGCTGGGCAGACGCAGGAGCGCCTCGGCGTCGTTGGGCGTGGCGCTGGCCTCCTTTAGGTCCGTGTCGAGTTGGACGAGCCGGTTTTCGAGATCGTCGATGTTCTTGGTGATCTCAGCGACCTTCAACTCGACGCCTTGTTCGAGACGTTCGAGCGAGGTGGAACGCTCACGCTCGCGGAAAACCTGCATGGCTTCCTCCGAACGACGCACGTCCTTGCGCAGGCGGACTTCCTCGTCGAGCAGGAACTGGTTGGCAGCCTTGTTGGCCTCGGCGCGCCGGTCCACGCCGTAGCGCAGGTATTCCTCCGCGTAGGCGTTGGCGAGTTCGGTGGCGAGGGTGTTGTCGGCTTGGTTGACGAAGATGTCGATGAGCCGCGTGCGCGGTCGGTAGCTCGCTGCGACGGACTGCGCGAGGTACGCCGCGGCGTCGTCAGAAGTAAGCTCACCGGTGGACTTTTCCAGCAAGCCGCGCAGGAAGCGCGGGTCTTTCTGGAGATTGAGGCGCGTGGCGACGCGCTGGGCAAAAGGGTAGGAGCGGATCAAATCGACGACCGTGTTGATCATGTCCAGGCTGAGGATCTGCTCCTGGCCGACGCCCTGGACCTTGTCGAGCACCCGGGACTGCTCCTGCTCGATGAACAACACCGAGCGCGCCTGGAACTGCTGGCGCTGGTTGAGCAAAAAGGCCGTCGCCGCCATCGCGCCGAGCACCAAGCAGAGCACGACGATCCACAACCGTTCTCGCACGGCGTGGAAACACGCCTGCCAGTCGATGCCTTGGTGGGCTCCCCCGGCGAGATCATCGGTCATGGGCGTGGCATCGCTGTCCATAGAAGATCGTTTCCGGTCGTCAGAAAGTGGCAGGGACAGCCGCGTCGGGTCCACCCGGCCGCCGGTGCGCGCAACTTCCTGCGCTCACAACCACGTTTCCCCCACGGTGACCACGTCGCCGGCCTGCAACTCGAACGCCTTGCCCTGCTGGGTCGTGAGTTTCTTGGTGTTGACCTTGAACGTCTCGTCCGCGCCGCGGGCCGTCCGCTTGATCGACACCGAGTTCTTGTCGGCGATCCGGGTGAAGCCGCCGGCCATGCCGATGGCTTCCATCAACCCGAGGTGCTCGCCGCCGGGCATGACGTAGGTGCCCGGCGTGTTGACCTGGCCGAGGATCGTGAACTTGCGCTGGGCGTAGCTGATGACGTTGAGGTAAACTTGCGGCTCGACGAGGTAGTCCGCGTTGTAGCGTCGGCGGATGGTCTCCCGGGCGTCGCGCAGGGTCAACCCGCCGATCTTGACCTCGCCAATCAGTGGGAACTGCACCGAGCCATCGCTGGCGATGCGCGCCTGCGTCGTCAGGTCGGGCTGGTGGAAGACGGACATCTCCACCGCGTCGGCCGAGGCCAGGATGTAGTCGCCGCCGGCGGCCGTGTTGTTGGCAGCGGGGGGCGCGGAGTTCGACGAGCCCGCCGGCGGCGACTACATC
>CAXTQD010000212.1:7837-9483 GCA_964246175.1 uncultured Chthoniobacterales bacterium
CGTTGGCGTGGTGCGAGGAGCCGCCGGTGCGCGCGGGGGTGGGGGGATCGGGTTCTGCGCCGACGCCGCGGCGGCCCAGCCGAGAGCGAGCACCACCGAGAGCACAAAAAAGCGCGGAAGGGGGGTCATCGGAATGGCCGACCAACGTTTGTCAGCGGGCTCAAAACGTCAAGCGCAAACTCACCGACGCGCGCGACTGTAAACCGCTCTGTTGGACCACCGCGCCGGCCGCGCCGGTGTAGCCGCGGTAGTAGGCTTGCAGTGCCAGGTACGAGTTGATCTGCCAAAGCCCGGTTACCCCGATGAACAGGTATGGGTCCTCGTCGAAAGGTGCCTGCCCGGGAAGTTGCCTTCCGTAGCCTTCCGACTGCTCGACCCCACCGGACAGCGACACGTCCACGCGGCCGAAGAACCGCTGCTGCACCGCCGCCAACGCGCCGCGGGTGAGCAGGTTCTGATCGGTTTCGTAGGTCGAAAAGTTCGTGCTCTGGTAAAGGGACAGGGAAGCCGAGGTGTTCACCCGGAACTGCCAGCCGACTTGGAGGCCGAAGCTCGGGGCCACGTCCACGCCCTCGTAGCCGAAGCGCAGGGAGGCTGTCGTCTTGACAGTCGGCGCGTACTGGACCGTGATTCGATAGATGGGATGTGAGCCGCTGCGCCCGCGGCCGATCACGTCGGAGTTTTCTTGGAAGCCGTAACCCGCTCCGGCGCTCAGGCTCAGTTTAGCCGTGGGCAGGTAGTCCGCCGAGAGCAGCGCCTGGTAGTAGTAGCGGTCCGCGCTGCTGCTGGTGCCAGGGGTCCCAGCGTCGCTGTTCTGCAACTCCTGGCCGGCTGCCAACTCCAGCCGGCCGCGCGTCTTGGGCGAGTAGGCGTACTCCATGTAGACACTGGCCGTGTCGGAGAACACGTCCGTGTCGTCAACCCCCCCGCCGCTGTAGTCACTGTAGTTGACGCCACCGGTCGCCCCGAGGCGCGTGAACGTGGACAGGAGGTAGCTCGCCGTCGCGGTTTCGCTGACGGTGAGTTGCGTGCGCAACGTCCCGCTCTCGATGTCATCGCCGTCACCGTAGGATAAAGTGCCGTTGGAGGTGATCGCCGAGCGGGTGCCTGCCACCTGCAAGTCTAAGGCGGCGGTGTTCGAGAAAATGCCGCCACCGTCGCGCGCGGCGACGTAGTTGTGATCTAGATAATAGACGTAGCCGCCCGAATAACGTGCCGAGATCGTCGCCGGCCCCGCCTGGTTGTTGTAAAAGAGGGCGATGCTCGGGGCGACGAAGAAGCTGTTGTCCGAACTACCGGTGCGCTGCTGTCCAGTGAGCACCTGTTCGTTGGAAAATTCCCAGCCGCTGCTGAACGTGGCGCGGGTCTGGAGTGGACCGTTTCTGAACAGGTCCGCGTAAGACCGACCGAAGGCGGCCAGCAAGCCACCCGGCTCCTCGGTCTGCGCCGGGTTGTTGGCGGTGTTGCTGGCGGTGTTGCTGGCGGGTGTTTGCGGGCGGTCCACCTGGTAATCGGCCCAGCGCGAACGGAACTCGTTGTCGCGCACCGTGCTGGCGACTTGCGCGAGCGACAGATCGGCCCCGAGGAACACCGCGCCGCCCAACAGCGCGAGGAGCGCCGCGGCTGGGTGGCGGGCGGGGGAAGAA
>CAXTQD010000213.1:0-9440 GCA_964246175.1 uncultured Chthoniobacterales bacterium
CGCCACAAAACTCATGGTCAGGCGACTGGCAAAACGGCTTTATTAGACAGTCTCTCAGCGAACTTTCCAACTGCACAATGGGCGTCCGTACATGCGTCTCCTGCCAAGCGGTCGGTAGCGTACTACGAGGTATCCGCGATCTTGGAAGCTTCTCCCGCTCAACCGGCGCAGGCACTGGGAAGATGAGCAAGGGACGTTTCGGCATGTCGCTACCAGATAAATTGGAACAAACCGCTCCTTAAATGTTGCCGGAGATCGGCTTCAACCTTCGAGTCCAGATGTGCAGTCGTTCGTTGATCACATCCTTTTTGCTGCAAATGCCTTGTTCCAACACGGTCCGCCGTTGGACATCGAGACAGAAATCTTCAAGTTCAGCGAAGCTGTTTGCCGCTAGCTTGGCGGCGAGTGTTTTGGCCGCACAGCTGGCAGGCCAATTGAGCATCTTGCTTGCATTTTCTAGCCATTCCGTTGCCTGAGAAAGCGAAGGCGCAGGAAGTTCAAGCCGCAATTGAAAACGTCTCCAAACCGCTCGATCTAGACTTTCTGGATGATTGGTAGCAGCTACGATCACTACATGGCTCGGAAGGGCATCGACTTGGAGCAGCAGCGTGCTAACTACACGTTTTATCTCACCCGTTTCTTGGGAATCCCCGCGCTCCTTTCCGAGAGTGTCAAACTCATCCAAGAAGAGTACGCACTTCCGACCTCGCACATGTTCAAACAGCTTACCGAGACGAGTGGATGTTTCACCAAGGTAGCTCCCGATAATTGATTCATACCTTGGAAGAATCACTGGCATCATCATTGCCTCCGCCAGAGCCTCTGCCAGAGCCGTCTTACCGTTCCCAGGCGGCCCGGAGAGAAGCACTCTGTGTCTCGGCTCTAAACCGTGAGATCGTAGAAGCTCTGCCCTCATTTGCTCCTCAACGAGTTCTGAGCAACTTAATCGTACCGTATCGGGCAATATAAGGGCTTGCAAGCTACGTTTTGGTAGCAACTCGTACCAGAGAGGGCCGTGGAACGCACCGTTCGCCTTTGGCAATATTTCACTACTCACACTTTTGCTTTCCAAAAGCGCGCTGGCAAGTTGGTCAGCCAAAACATGATGCCGCTTGGCTCGCTCCTCTGAAACAATGGCTTCAACAGCCTTGTTGAACAGCATGTGGTCACCCCGCTTGTTTGCTCGAACAAGGGAGAGCAATAGATCGGCGCGTGGCATGGTGACTCGTAGCGGTATATCCCAGGAACCCGATCTCTGCAATCCAAACCCAGATCGGGATCAACCGAAAATCAGCTATTTATGAGCAACTTATTAGACTGCCTTCTCGGTGTCTCCGCTGTCCGGCACGAATTTGGTGGGGTGTTTGTGGGCGATTCGCACGTCGTTGCCACTCTGAAAGACGAGCTTGTCTACGGCTACCATGAACCGACGCTCCTTGTCCTCGCGCTCCGGGTCCACCGGGCGGAGAGGATCGCCTGCTTCTCATCATCCGGCACCAGCTCTAAGCAGAGCACGCCTGCCTTGATAAAGCGATGGCCAAGCTTGTAGATGGCCATGGGCACGCGCATGGCGCAAGCAGCGCAGCTACGACTGGTAAGCAGAACGGCGACTTTCCCAGCTTTGATGAAAAACGGGAGCTAAAAGGCAAGGTGGCAAATTTGCCACCTTGGGGTTATGAAGTCTAATCTCGACCCCGCGGCAGCTTGCTCAGTGCCCTGTGGCGCCGGTCTTCTGGTGACGTTCTGAAGGGTGAAACAGTGCTCTTGGCTGTGTGCTTGCCTGAAGACCAACGTGTCTCAACCGCTCCCTGGCTTTTGCCATCGGCTCTCGCGCGTGAACAAAAATGTGCCTCGCGTCCCGGGGTGACCAGGCACACACGGCGTGTCAGCATCAGGGAACATCGAGACCCAAAACAAAGAATGCAGCCACTCGGGAAGCGAAACTTTAGCAACGGCAGCTTGGAGATCTTCGGTGTGCGAGAAGCCCCACTTGTCATCTAAAATGATGATGGCGCGTCCCAATCGCATAAACTCGGGATTTTTTGCGAGTACCTTCCCTTTGTCGTCGAGGATCTCTTGGAGTCGGGATGCTGACACTATGCTGTGGCGGACATGCCCCGGATGGTAAATCAATCGCGGTTTGTTTCCGAAGAGCGGTCTGACGCTCATCTTACCAGGACCTCCCACTTTGAGGTACACCGAACGCCTTTCTGGATCGGCGGCATGCTTGCGAACCGCTTCCACTCCTTGTTCGAGCAACTTGTTCCACTCGCGAGACTTCGGCCCGGGAAGGAGAATCTGTTCAAAACAATCCAGCTCGCAACTGACGGTGATCACCTTAGCTTCTTGGCATCGCTTCTCCAGACTCTCGAAGAACTTGTTGCAGCGTTTGATGCTGCCCAGCAGCTCCTGATCGGCTAGGGAAGTAATTTCTACAGGCAAACGATCAACGCCGAGTGTCAGCCAGTAGTCTGGTGGATCGTCGCACTCTTTTTCGACTCTCGCATCTGCCTCTCCCAACAATCGCAAGTGTTCCTCCAGGGAAGCGGCGCAAGCAACTTCATCCTCTCGCTCTCGTCTGCTCATGGCGCGAAATTCTACATCCCTGTGTGTTTTTGGATAGAGGGGCATTTCCCCCCCAAAAGCCCTTGTGCCCACCATGAGGTGAACAACCTTCGGCTTCTACGCTCACCCGTGGAGCATCCAACGGTCGGTGGACGCTTGGATGCCGCCACGACTCGTTCTCAGACTTTGTCCGGTGTTTTATCCGGCAGGGCGGACCAAATGGGAGTCAGTGAGCATCACTTAAGACACTCCCGTCCGCGTCCAAACCGCTTCCTCGCACCTGAAAGACTGGATGGGATGACGTGAGATTAATTGAGAAAAACGCTGGAAACTCGTCCAAGAAGAGGACTCCGTGGTGGCACAGGCTGACCTCGCCTGGGGTTAGTTGACCCGAGCCGCCGAGTAGTCCCGCGTCGGAAATCGAGCTATGCGGCGCACGGTGGGGCGGCACGCTGACGAGGCCGTACCGGTCATCGAGTTGGCCGGCGATGGAATGAATCTTCGTGGTCTCCAGCGCCTCGGCGAGCGTCAGCGGGGGCATGATCGTCGGGATGCGCTTGGCCATCATACTCTTGCCAGAGCCGGGTGGACCGATCATCAAAACATTGTGCGCACCGGCGGTGGCGATCTCCAACGCGCGCCGGGCGTGGTGCTGGCCGCGCACCTCGGTAAAATCCACTTCGAACCCCTGGTGCGCCGCAAAATACTTCTCCGCGTCAGCCCGCACCGGCCGCAACGGCGGCGCGTCCTCACCCCCGCGCAGAAACTCGTACGTCTCGCGCAACGACCGGACGCCATACACTTCCACGCCGGCGACGAACGCCACCTCGCGCGCGTTTTCGGCCGGCACGAACACCCGTCGGCGGCCGCGCCGGGCCGCTTCCAAGGCGACGGGCAGCGCGCCGAGCACCTTCCGCACGCTGCCGTCGAGGGCGAGTTCGCCGATGAGATAACAGTCATCCAACCCTGGCGGCGCGACGCCTTCCATAGCCGCGATCTGGGCGACAGCGATGGGCAGGTCGAAATTGGCCCCCTCCTTGCGCACGTCGGCGGGGGCGAGGTTGATGGTTGTTTTGCCCTGGTTCCAAACGTACCCACTGTTGACTACCGCAGTCGACACGCGGTCGCGCGACTCCTTGACGGCGGCATCGGGCAAGCCGACCACGACGACGACCGGCTTCATGCCCGGGGCAGTGTTGACCTCGACGACCACCTCGCACGCCTCCACGCCGATGACGGTGGCAGAGAGGGCGGTCCCAAGCATGGTGGAAGCCCACCATGGGCAAGAAACCCGCGCAAGGCAAAACAAGAAAAGTGGGCCCGGTGGGATTCGAACCCACAACCAAGGGATTATGAGTCCCCTGCTCTAACCATTGAGCTACAAGCCCGTCTCAGAGGTAAAAACGCTCCGGGTGGCGAGATTCGTTTTGCTCTTGTGCTATGAATTGTGCTAGTTTGGCGTCGTGCAACGCGAAGAAACAGCACAAAACACAGAAGCAAAGGACTCTCGCAGCCAACGCCACCGGTACATCAGCGTGCGCGACTCGCGCAACCGCAAAGTCCGCGGGCTCTGGCAGCGCAACGGCGCGTACTACGTCCAGTTCTGGGCCAGAGGCGAGCGGTCACCGCGGCGCACACGACTAGAGGCCACGACCCTCGAAGGGGCCAGGAAGGAGATGGCTAGGGTCCACGAGAACCGGGATCAGGGCGAACTACCCAACCGAGGGTACAAGCCGTTCTTTGCCGAATACGCGCGCGAGTACATCGAGTTCCTCAAGCTCGCGGCGAAAAACCAGAAGCAGCCCGGCGCGTTCCACAAAAGCCCGGCGACGGTACGCAAGGAAGCCGGTAACTTGGAACAGTGGATCAAGCACCTAGGCCATGTGCGTGTGGATCAGGTTACACGGGCCAAGGTGGCATCCTTCATCGAGAAGCGGCTAGGAGAGGGGAACAGTCCACGCACGGTCAACCTCGACGTGATCATGCTGCGCAATGTGCTCAAGCGGGCCCTGGACGCCGGTCACATTCGCTCGCTACCCACGCAGGGGATCAAGCCGCTGAAGTGGACCGCGCCGAAGCGAGGATTGCTCACGCCGACCGAGCTAGGAAAGTTATTGGAGGCCGCAGCTAGCGCGGGGCGCAATGGCCCGCAGCTTCGTTGCTACTTAGAGTTGCTCGCCTTCACGGGTGCTCGTGAGCAGGACGCGCTAAGGCTGCCGTGGTCGGCAGTGGACTTCGTGGGGGAGAGGGTGGCAGTGCGCATCAGCAAGAACGGGCAAACGCGACTAGTTGATTTCAACGAGGATCTGCGGCGCTTGCTGAGCGACATGAAGAAGGCCCGTGTACCAGATAGCCAATTCTTGTTCCCGTCTCCGCGCCGTGGTGGCAAGGATCGGCACATCACTAATTTTAGAGCTGCCTTCAACGTGGCGCGCGCGGAGGCCGCTTTACCTAACGTTGGGTTCCACGATCTCCGGCACTACTTCGCCAGCATGTGCGTGATGAACGGTATCGACTATATGACCACGAGCGATTGGTTGGGGCACAAGGATGGCGGGATTCTGGTTGGTAAGGTGTACGGGCACTTGCTGGACACACACAAGAAGGCAGCAGCCAAGAAGCTAAGTTTCTTTAAGGAGGAGAAATCATGAAAGAAGGCGCGATGCATCTTCGTGCGACTGTCCCACCCTTTTCTTTTACAGAAGGGTGGAGAGAGCAAAAAGAATTCGAGCCATCCTCGCTCAACTACGCGGAGCCGACGGCGACAGAAACCGAAACTCTAGCAAGTCAAGCGGACGCAAAAGGCAACCCTGAATTGGCTTCACTTTTAAGAGGCCTAGCTGCGGAGTGGAGAAACAAGGTAAACACTCTGGATGATACTGTACTTCACGAGGAAGCGATTGCAGCATCAAGAGCATTAGACATCCTCTTCGGCCAAGCTGCATGTCATTCCGAACTAGCTCTCGATTACCTGCTAGATTTGGCGACAATAATTCTTACAGGTTTACACGATCTCGCTTCCAACGGTTACAAGGGAGCGGCGGATGTTTTGCTAGCCAGTCTCAGGGGAGCGACCGATCAGTTCAATGTTCTTGCCAGCAACCGCCCTGAATTCTTCTTGCATCGAACGCGAAGTGCATTTGGCATCCCAGGTGTATTATCTCCGTATACAGAGAAGACGCGTGACAACGCAGAACTAGTTGAAGTGCTGGAGGTCGGTAAAGATTACGCTTATCCACTAGCAACAGCAGGCGGTGGCCGGGGCAACAAATCGAAGTTCGCAACGCCCTCAAATTACTGGGCACGCCGTTTGTATGCTTACGTTAAAGAAGCACGCGACAAAGTTATCAGGTCTGCTTCTCTAGCGCCTGATGGTTTGCAGCAGTGGGTCGAGGCGCATCCACATCTACCACCTTGGATGAAGAATGCCGTGATCCTTGACCCCTTGTCGCACGAAACTCTTGCGGATTGGATGGCTGTGATCTGGGAGGTATTGCTGGGAGCTACAGACGGCAGGCCGGAAGATGAACCAATTTTACAACCCTTGGGAAAAATGCCAGCAGAACACAAGCGTAAGTATTGTAAGCGAACGTTAAAAACGACCGCCAAAGATCACAGGAATAAGATCAAGCAGGCAATCCGAGACGGATTGGAGTCACTGCTCCAGCAACTCCAACAACAAGAAAAGGCCCGTCGCGCTGCTGTTGTAGCAAGGTAGCACAAGACGCTTAGCGGTATGAGGTTAGGCTTTATGCCATGCGTCAGCCTTCTAATTGCGAATTACGTGGCGGAACGGTTCTTATAGCATAGTAATCTGTCCGGTGGTTCGCTGGTGCCATGATAACCGACGAACGACAAGAAACGTCAAGCGCCAGCAACCTTTCGGATTTGTTCTCCTTCGATGAATGGCTACGAGGAAGAAGCTTAACCAGAACGACGGGCTACCGCTATCGCAAGCAGGGATTGATCAGCACCGTCAACATCTTTGGGCGGCTCTACGTCACTCGCCAAAGTATCAAGGACTTCGAGAAACGCGCCATTGCTGGTGAGTTTAGCAAGGAATCAAAGACGCCCAAGCGCAGCAAGCTCGTAGCCGTATAACGCAAAACCTCTACTGCCTTGGTGCGGCGTAGAGGCTTTGCTTGTACAATCTTCTGGGCGACAACGGAGGATGACACAAGCAGGCTAGCCGTTCAAGGGCGATCCTGTCCATGGTACTAAGAAACTCTGCGCTCCATCAGCGCAACACTCAAGAGGGCGTCACAACAAACGCCGTTCTAGCACTCGCCACAAATCTCCTTGGCCAGATTGACTGGCAGCCCGAACAAGGGTTCGGCTACTGCCGCTGCCCGGGAGCTTCGCTCCATTCCAACCGCACCGCTCGCCGCGACACCCGTGTTTATCTCGGCACAGGCGCGCCGACGATCACCTGCTTCCACGCCAGTTGTGGGGGAGCCGTCGCGGAGGCCAACCGCACCCTGCGTTCGCAGATCGGCCGCTTGGAACGCGGGGCCACCGTCAGCCCCGTGCGCTACGTCCAGAGCGTCGCGCAACGCGCCCGCGAACAGGAACAGGCGGAGGCAGTCCGACTCGCCGCCGCGGCGCGTCAGGCCCTGTCCGCCATCCTCGACCAGTACCACTGGACGCCCGCAGACATTTGGACCGACTCCCCGGCAAGCCTGGATGACACCGACACCGACTGGCGGCGGTATTTGGCGACGCTCTACGCTCCCGACGACGTGGTTTGGATCGGCGAGCGGTACGACTCCGGCCAACCTCGCCACGCGGAGCATTTCCGCCCGGCCGTGCAATGGTTGGAACGCGAAAGCTGCCCGCCAGGCCCGTACGTCTCGCCGTTCAGTTATCGCCCTGGCGCGTCTAGCCGCAAGGCGCTCAACATCGCGCGGCGAGTGCTCCTACCCGTGGAAAGCGACCGACTCGACAAGGAGGCCCAGGGCGCAATCCTGCGCTGGTTGCGCGACGCGGCGGGCCTTCACCTGCGCGCGGTGGTAGATGCGGCCGGCAAGAGCTTGCACGGGCTTTTTGCCGATCCTGGCGAGGCCGTTTGCAAGGAGCTTGCCGCCGTCTTGCCCGCGCTCGGGTGCGATCCCGCCATGTTGCGGCCCACGCAGATCACGCGGCTACCAAGCTGCCGACGCGGCGAGAAAGTCCAGAGCCTGCTCTACCTCGACGATGGCCACCGGAACGGAGGTGCCCGATGAGTGGCCGGGTTCAAGATGCGTTGCGCGGGACGCAAGTGCCGCCCCCGCCCGAAACGGATGTGTCCCCCTTGGCCGAACTGCTCGATGGCCTCGGTATATTCTTAGCCGACTACATCGTGTTTTCCGCGGGCGCGCACGCCGTTCTCATCGCGCTGTGGATTGCACACACCTACGTCCTCGATGCCTTCGAGTTCACGCCGTACCTGAACATTAACTCGCCGCTCAAACGCTGCGGTAAAAGCACTCTGCTGGATTGCCTCAAGCTGCTGGTAGCCCGCCCTTGGGCTATCGTCTCACCGTCGCCGGCCGTGCTCTTCCGCAAGATCGAAGCGGACGCGCCGACCCTGCTGTGGGACGAGGTGGACACGGTGTTCGCCCACACGAAGGGCGACGAGGGCAAGGAGGACCTGCGCGCCGTGCTCAACGGCGGTTTCCAGCGCGGGGCCAAAGTGCCACGGTGCGTGGGGCCAGCGCACACCTTGGCGGAGTTCAGCGTGTTCTGCGCGAAGGCGCTCGCCGGCATCGGCACGTTGCCCGACACGGTGGCGGACCGTTGCTTGGTCGTCACCCTCGCGCGCGCCAAGCCTGGCCAAAAGCCCGGCCGCTTTCGCCACCGCGATGTCGTCCCGCGTGCGGAGGCACTGCGCGCAAAACTCGACACTTGGGCGCAGAGCGTGGGGGTGATCGATACCTTGAAAGTCGTCCAGCCGGATATACCGGAAAGCCTGGGTGACCGGCAAGCCGACATCAGTGAGCCGCTGTTGGCGATTGCAGACTTGGCCGGCGGCGAGTGGCCCGGCCTCGCCCGCGTCGCGCTGCAAACAGTCTGCGGCGTGGCGACTCGGGCTGACGACAACCATAACCAGAAGCTGCTCGCCGATGTGCGCGACGCTTTCTTGAGGGAAGGAGCCGACCGTCTTTCCACTCGGCGGCTACTAGAATTGCTTGTGGAACGAGAGGACGCTCCTTGGGCACAATGGTGGGAGGCAGACGTAAGCCGAGGCAACGTCAAAGGACCCGCCTCACGCCTCGCCCGGCTGCTGCGTCCTTTTGGTGTGTACCCGAAAAAGCTCCGCGGGGAAGGCGGTGAGTTGGTCATGGGCTACTTCAGAGAAGGGTTTGAAGACGCCTTTTCGCGCTACTTGTCCGCCATCCCCCCGGAAAAAGACGGAACAATGGAACAATGACTTGCGTCCAATGACTTACGACGAAAAAAGGTCGGAACACAATCGAGACTGTTCCGACTTCAAAAATCACGTAAGTCCTTACCGCGCAATAAGTATTCTGTTTTTCCGAGTTTGTTCCGGGTTTGGCGGGAACAAGGTCAGAAATCCAGCCAAAGGAAGCACGTTCTCAACACCCTGCTGGTGACGCTTCTCATCGATACCCGCGAGCCGTGGCCGCATCCATGGTCGGCGTTCTGGTCAACCGACGTGCGCGTGGTGCGCGGTACGTTGGAGACGGGCGACATGGCCTTGGCCGCCTTGCCTGACGGGGCAGTGATAGAGCGGAAAACCGTTGCCGACCTGTTAGCATGCCTCAGTTGGGAGCGCGCACGGTTTGAACGGGAACTTCAGCGCGGCCGGTACGTCGGGCGGCTATTGATCTTCAGTTAAGCAAAGATGCCAGGAGGGAAGGGGAGTTTGGAGCCGT
>CAXTQD010000214.1:0-1106 GCA_964246175.1 uncultured Chthoniobacterales bacterium
CCTTCGTACACCTCGCGACTGACGGCCACGAGATGATTCATGGATGCCTCCAGCGTCGTCGACAACGCCATGCCCCCCGGCCGCAGCGTCGTCGCCGCGGTGCCGGCGAGCAGGAGTTCCAAGTTGAAGGTGGCCGTCGGGCCGTTGGCGTACTTCTGTGCGATGGTCTCGCCCTGTTCGGTCAGGCGTAGGTCGCCGTGAACCGTCCCAACCGGCAGCGCGTCCAGGAAGCGATGCGTCGGCCCCGCCCCGCGGCTGATCGTCCCACCACGCCCATGAAAAAAACGGATACGCATGCCCGCCTCCCGCCTGGCCTCGACAAGCGCGCCCTGGGCACGATGGAGTGCCCACTGGCTGGCGAGGATGCCGCTTTCCTTGTTGCTGTCGCTGTAGCCGATCATGATCTGCTGGACCGGTTCCGCGCTATCGCCGGCCAACGTGCGTAGGCTCCGCTGCGTGACTGGGTGTGCCAAGAACGCGCGCATGATGCCCGGGGCGCGTTCGAGATCCTCGGCCGTCTCGAAAAGCGGCGTCACCGACAGCGCGCAGACGAGCCCCTCCGGCGTGGACCGTGCCAGTCCAGCCTCGCGGGCCAGGAGGTAGACGACGAGCAAGTCGCTCAACTGCCGTGTCATGCTGACGATCAGCGCGCCTAATCCTCCGTTGCCGTGCGCCGCCGCATGCTCGACCAACAGTCGATAGCACGACAAGGTGGCGTCTGCTTCCGCTCCCGCCGACGCGCCAGCGTGGACGAACGGCCGTGAGGATTGGAGTTCCCGCTCCACCCAGGCGAGACGGCGTTCCTCCGGCCACTTGGCGAACTCTTCACCCGGCTCGCCTGCGAGCGTCATCAACTGGCCGAGCGCGAGGTCGTGGAAGCGCGAGTTCTGCCGGATGTCGAGCGTGGCGAGGTGAAAGCCGAACGCGTCCACCATGCGCAACACCGGCAGCACGTCGCGCGCAGCGATCCTCTTGGCGCCGACTTCCACGAGCGAGGCGTGCAGGCGTTCAAGGTCGGCGGTGAGTTCGGCGGCGCGGTTGTAGGCACGCGAGGCGGGCAGGCCGTGCGCGCGCGGCAGCTTGAGGAGGAGCAGCCGCACATACTG
>CAXTQD010000214.1:1116-9350 GCA_964246175.1 uncultured Chthoniobacterales bacterium
CTGTTTCCAAGGTTCCTCGGGAGCCTCGCGCAGGATCGTCTGGCCGGGTTCGCCGGCTTCCTCCATCAGGCGCGAGAGGCGGGTGGAAAACGACGCGGGCGGACTTTGGACGTTGTGCGAGAGGCACAGCCGGCTCGCCAGGTGGGCGAGTTGCCGGCCGACGACGTGGAGGCCACCCGCGCGGAGTTCGGCCAGGGTCTCGCGCGTGGTGTCAGCCGTCACGAGCGGGTGACCGTCGCGGTCGCCGCCCACCCAGGTGCCGAAGCGCAGCCGCGGCAGCGCCCGGCCGTCGCCGAGCAGCGCGGGATCGAACCCGGCGTCTCCCCACGCCAGGGTCAGGCGGCGGTCGAGCGCCGGGATCGCACGGGGGAAGACCTCCCGGAAGTAATACATGAGATTGCGTCGTTCGGCGGCGACCTCGGGTTTGCGCAGGAGAATTTCGCCGGTGCGCCACAGACGTTCGAGTGTGACTTTGATTTCCTCGCGGCCGTCGGCGAGTTCGAGCGGGGTCAGGCGCGGGTCTTCGCGCGCGTCGAGCAGGGAGAACAGGCGGCGGTGTTGTTCGAGCGCGGTCGGGCGCTTGGCCTCGGTCGGGTGCGCGGTGAGGACGGGTTCGACGACGACCTGCGCGAGTCCGGCGGCGATGGCGGCAGGCTCTAATCCGGCGGCGCGCAAGCGGGCGAAGTTTGCACCCCACAGGCCGGGTTCGGCGGCGCTGCCAGCAATTTTTTCGCGGGCGCGGCGTACCTGCGCAGAGACGTTCTCCTCGATGAGGTTGAGAAGCTGGAACGCCGTCGCGTACACCTGCCCGAGCCGGGCCGGGTAACCCTCGGTCTCCGGATCGAGGGCGTCTCCTTCGGCTTTCGTCCACGGTACGAAACGCGCGAGGTGGCTCTCGCCGAGTTCCGCGAGCACTTCCTGGAGGCATTCCATCAGGAACGCCAAGTCCGCGTCGATCTTGGCGAGGCCGGCTTCGACCAGCCCGGCGGCAGGAGCACTCATGAAAGAAATTTATAGCGGCACGCTTCCGGTGCGCGCAAACCCTTTCTCCGCCCGGTCAAACGCGGCGTGCAGCCCCTCGGCGAAGCTCGGCCCGTGCGACCTGGTGGTGGGTTCGTCCGCGTAGGGGACAGGGGGCTCGTCGAGCGAGCGGACTTCGAAAGGCGCGGGCACGCGGCCCATCAGCGCCTCAAAAAACGCTGCGGCCGTCGGCGCGAACGGAAAGCACCGCCACAGCGCATATCCATTCAAGCCATAATGGAACGCCGTACGCGATACCGTGGAGGCCACCGAGTACACGGCCTCGGTCTGCCGGTGATGCCGGAGCAGATACAGTTCGGCCGCTTCCAGGTCCACCTGCGGAACGAAGTCACGCAACCGCAGGAGCCGCCGCTCGCTCGTCTCGGCGGGGTGCGGCCGGTACACGAGGCGGCAACGTCCGCCGTAATGTCGACGCAGGTAGTCGAGGCAGCCGTTGAGAACGGCGGCGTAATGGTGCGGGTCGAGGTTGCGCACGAGCAGGAAAGGCGTGCCGAAGAACACCACAAATCGCTGGCGCGATGCATTTTCTCCCGGCGCAGGCCGGAGTTCGGCGATATCGCCCGGTCCGGGGAAGCGAGCGTTGAAGACGCGCGGCCCCGCGCCTCTCGGACCGCTCTGGCCGTCGTTGCTCAAGACCACGACTGACCCGAACACGTCGCGCAGGTCCCGGCGGAGGCGTTGGAGGCGCGCCCCGTCACCGCCGGTGCCGCGGCGCTTGAGGTGTAGGGTGCGATGGACCCCGCCGAGCCGGTCCAACAGCCAATACTGGAGCCACCCGGCTGTCGTGTGCCGGAACCCGGGCGTCCGGGCCGGCCGGCAGGCGTCGGCGTAGAGTTGCGCCGACAGGCACAGCACGGCGGCCACCGCTGGGTAGGCGGACGCGAGCCCGTTAGCGAGGTTCGTCGTGCTGCCGAGGGCGAGGATCGTGTCGTGCGGGCGGATGGACAGCGCGGCGAGCGCGCGTTGCCGGCGGCGGAGTTCGTCCACGTAGCGCCGGGCATCGAGCAACCCGCGCACAGCCCGGACTTTGACGATGGGATGCACGCCCGCGAACCGGTCGCGGTGCTCCTCCCAGCCGACGCGCTCCCATGCCGGGGTGTCCTCGTGGATCAGATGACACGCCCCGAACCGCCCGGCCGCCACCCCTGCCGCGACCAGCGCGGTAACGAGGCCGTCGGGCCGGGCGGCGGCCACCCAGAGGCATGGGGCGTCGGTCGATTCCATCGTTGCGGGAGAACGATGGCAAAACCATTGTTTGCTGACAACTCTTCCTGCCGCCCAGCGTTGCTTGCCAAACAGTGCGAGGTCCGTTAGAACTGCCCGCATGGCCGAAAACTCCGAGCCCGCCGCCGACGCCGACAGCAAGTCCCCGGACGCCGCCGCACAACGCCGGGCCTACGGGGTCAACCGCAGCGCCACGCCGCCTTCGTCGCCTGCGGGCGGGCAACCCGCCCCCGGGTTGGAAGAGAAGTTGGCCGATCTCGTGGACAGCGTGAAGGGCCTGCAGAGCCACCTTGCGGGCGGGCGGTCTGTCGGCGAGGCCGCTCCCGCGCCCATTGAGGCACGTCCCCGCGGACCGAAGCGGTTCCAGCGCCGCGGCGGCGATGAACTGCCCGAACCCGGAACACGCGACACGCGCGAGACACGCGACACGCGCGAGACACGCGACACGCCGGCCGAGGCGCCCGCCGTCCTAGACCACGAGGTCCGCGGCAACGAGGCCACGCTCAACAAAAACATCGCTTGGCCGCGCATCTCCCGCGCTGAGGCGACGCCGGCGAGCTTCGGCGAACGCGCCACGGCCTACATCCAGCGGCATCCGTTCATCATCTGGGTGCTCGTGCAAGCGACCGGGTTGGGACTGATCCTGCTCGGCTACTGGGCCGGTTCGTCGCTGGGCGGCGACGATGAGGATCGCACCGCGAAATCCGATGGAGCCGGGGTCGTATCCAAGGCGCCCGCAGCCGACCTGCTCGCGCGCGTCGGGATCAACGACCGCGCGCAGGCGGCCGTCAACTCCGCGCTGCACGCCGAGAAGACCGGAGACTTCGACGCTGCCCGCCAAACCTACGAGAACTCCGTGGCCGGACGCCTGCGCTTGCCCGGGGCCGAGTACCGGCTGGCGATGCTGGACATCGAACGCCAGGACTTTGCCGCCGCCGACATTCACCTCAACAGCTCACTGGCCGCTGGCGAGATGATGTCGAGCTGCTACCTCGTCAACGCTTGTTTCGCCGCCAAGAAGGCTGATTTCGACGGCGCCGTCAGACAACTCGCCCACGCCGTGCGGCTTGAACCTTTCAACGGCAAGTACCTGTTCTGCTACGGTGAGGCCCTGCGTCGTGCGGGCAAGACCCAGGCGGCCATCGAGACGCTCGGACAAGCGCTCGACCGACCCGGCGCGCCGCCGGATCTGGAACTCATCGAGTTCAAGCAGCGTCTAGCGAAGGTGGAGGCCGGCCAGGACGAGGCGTTCAACAAGGAACTCGCCGACCATCTCGCTCAGAAGCCCATTGGCGGCGACTGGCTGCTGCTGGCTGCCGCGCAGGACCTCCTGCACGGAGCCTACCCGGTGGCAGCCGGCCATCTCGCGGACGCAGCGCGGGGCCTGTCGCCTCACGCGTTCAGCGTGCTGGTGCAGGATTACCTTTATCAAGGGTATGCCGGCCGCCCGGAACTCGCGGGAGTGCTGAAGGTGCCTGCGCCCGCTCCTTCGGGCAAGCCGTTAGATCCCGGGGCGTGGCCTTTCAGTGAAGTCGACCCGGCAACGTGGCCGCCATTCCCGCCCGCTCTTTGATCTTGTCACATCGCGGGTGCGACGATTTCTTCCTGGCCCGGGATGATCAGCTTCTCCGTGCCACAGAGCCGCTTGGAAAGATCCACCGGCACATCGAGCGAAGCGTTGCCGCCCGCGGGGTCGATCTGGTAACTCCACACCTCGAAGCGTTCCCAGCGCGCCGCGCCGTAGATCGTCGAGAACGCGCCGTCCACCGCGTCGAGGCCGTGCGCGATCTTGATGCGGCCGATGCGCGGCACGTTGAAACGCGCGTCGAAAACGTGCCAGCCGCTGCTCAGGTAGACCTCGAAGTACGCGTGGAAGTCCATCGGCGTGCCCCCATCGTTGTACGCGATGTCGGGCACGTAGCCCGAGACGTAGCGCGCGGGCATGTTGAAGGTGCGACAGAGCGCGACGGCCGTGTGCGCGAAGTCCCGGCACACACCGAAGCGTTGCGCGACGATGTCGGAGGCTGCGGTGTTCGGCGAGCCGCTGAACTGCCGATACTCGATGTGCGTATGCACCCAGTCGCAGATGGCCTGCACGCGGGTCGCACCGTGTTCGATCTGGCCGAAGTGCTCGAAGGCGAAGTCCAAGAGCTTGTCCGAGTCGCAGTAGCGGCTCGGCAGCGTGTAGCGCAGGACGCTGTCGGGGAGACCCTCAATGGGCACCGGCGAGCCGAACCCCTCGGAGTTCTCGACGGTCGACGGCACCCAGACGAGCGCGTCGTAGCGGATCGTGTTGAGGCCCTCGCGCAGCTTGAATCGGTGGATGATGTTGCCGTGCGAGTCCTCGTACTCGAACAGCCCCTGGCGCGGGGTGATGCTCATGCGCTCGGTTTCGATGAGTTGCTCCGGACCTTGGCGCGGCTTGAGCGTGAGGATGATCGGCGCGGCAAGCGTGGCCCGGTAGCTGATCTCGCAGCCGGTGCGGACGAGGAGGTCGAGGGAAGGCGTGGTGCTCATGGACGGGAACGGGACGTGACGCAGCCGAAAAACTCCTGAAACAGCGCCGTGTATTGTTCATGGCGCTCCGGGTGGTACTGCACGCCGAAGCAGTACGGGCCGCCGCGACGGCGCACCTGCTCGATGATCCCGTCACCGGGCGACCACGCCTCGACTTCCAGTCCGTCGCCGAGTCGGTCGAGCGCCTGGTGGTGGGAACTGTTGATGCGCTCGTAGCGCGTGTGGGTCGGGGCGGCGGGCGCGTAGGCGATGGGTTGGAGATTACCGAGGCGCAGTTCGGGCGCGTTGTGACCTGGGATGTCGAGGTGCAAGGTGCCCCCGAGAGCGACGTTGAGGACCTGCACGCCCTTGCAGATCGCAAACACCGGCAGCCCGCGCTCGGTGGCCTCGCGCGCGGCGGCGAACTCCCAGCGGTCGCGCTCGGGCTGGGCATCCTGTTCGATCACGGATGGATCGGGCACCGGCTGGTGGAGGTATTCGGCGGCGATGTCTGGCCCGCCGGTGAGCAGGAGGCCGCTGACCTCCGGGCCGAGGACCGGCGCACCGCCGGGTGCCCGTGGCAAGTGGCAGGCGTTGTGGACGGCGAGGTCCGGCCGGTCCACGAACCAACGCGCGAAGAACGGCTCGTCCTTTTCTCGAATCCAGGTGGCGACAGTCGGCATCGGCGGACGGGACCATCTCCGCAAACTCCGGTCAAGTCCAACCCGAAAAGCCTGGACAAAAGCTGCCGGATGCAAGGTAATCACTTACCACCACCTAGGGTTTTTGCCCTATGTATTTTGGCTGTCCTTTGGCACGGGGCGTGGTCATACCTTTAGACACAAAGGAGGATCGTTTCTTATGATGCAAACCCGTCACCGAATCGTTCTGGTTGATGATCACAGCGTGATCCGCGACCTGTTCAAGTTCCAACTCAACCGCAGCGAACCGCTCCGCTACGAAGTCGTGGGGGAAGGCTCGAACGGCCAGGAGGCCGTAGGGATTTGTTTGCAGAAGCGGCCGGACATGCTGCTGCTCGACCTGATCCTGCCCGGGCTCAACGGCGTGGAGGTGCTCCGGCGCTTGCAGCCCAAGTTGCCGCGGATGCGCACGCTGTTTTTCTCGGCGTCGATGCGTGCGCCGCTGATTATGGAAGCATTTGAACTCGGCGCGGCCGGGTTCGTCGGCAAGCCGCGCGCGTGGAGCACGGTGCTCGAAGCGGTCAACCTCGTGGCGGAAGGCGGCAAGTATTTCGATCCGTCGGTCGCTCACCTTGCCGGCCGGGCGGCACGGCAGCCTTCACCCGAGGACCTGACGGGCCGCGAGCGCGAGGTCGCGCAACTCATCGCCGAAGGGCACAGCACCAAGGAGATTGCTGTGCTGCTGGGCGTCAGCGCCAAAACCATCGACAAACACCGTACCCGCATGATGGAGAAGCTCCACGTCCACGACGCCGTGGCGGTGACCCGCTACGCGCTCCAGGCCGGTCTGACGACGCTGGAGTGAGTTCTAGTTGCCCGCACGGCCGGGCAACCCGAGACGATCGCGTGCTTCGATGAGCTTGGCGTAGAGGCCCTGCAAACCCTCGGGGATCACCCGCGTCCCGGCGAGTGTCGCCATGAAGTTGTGGTCGCCCGGCCAACGCGGCACGATGTGCAGGTGGAGGTGTTCGGCTAACCCCGCGCCCGCGCAGGAGCCGAGGTTCAGCCCGACGTTGAAACCTTGTGCATGCACCACCTCGCGCAGAAGCGTTTGCGCGTCTTCGGCGAGCGTGAGGAGTTCGAGCTTTTCTTCGCCGGTCAATTCACTCAGGTCCGCCGCCTTGCGGTACGGCACCGCCATCAGGTGCCCGCCGGCGTACGGGAAGCGGTTCATAATGAGGAACCCGCTTTTGCGCCGCAACACGACCAGGTGCGCAGCGTCGTCGGAAGCTTGCGCAGCCTCGCTCAGGAAGTCCGGCATCGGCCGCGGCAGCGCGAAGTATTCGACACGCCACGGAGCCCACAGGGATTGGAGATGCTCGGGCAAGCTCACGATTTTTCCCCCTTCCGTGCGGTGAACGTCGGCGGCCGGACGGCGAGAACCAGCCAACCCGCCAGCAGACAGAGCCCGCCGAAGGGCGTGACGTGCACAAGCCACCAAGGCCCGCCCGCCGCCGCCAGGTACAGGCTACCGCTGAAAAGCACGATTCCCGCGCAAAACAGTCGCGTCGCCCACACCGCCGGCGGCAAACACGCCAGCCCCAGCAGTACCACGGCATGGGTTAAGTGGTAAAAAACCGCCTTCTGCCACCAGTCCCGCGCCTGTGGATGCTCCGCGAACGCCCGTTCCATCCCATGCGCGCCGAACGCTCCCAGCGCCACCGCGAGGAACCCGAACAGGGCAGCCAACTGAAACGCGCGCAAAGAGGCTGCTGGCATCATCGACGAAAATCGGTTCCTCTTCTCGCTTCAACGCGCTGCGGTTGCCCCCGGCGAGGCCGGCGGCGGCAGCGTCGGCACCTCCAGGCCGGTCAACGGGGCAGCGAAACTTGCTGGCGACGACGCGGCGGTGGGTCGCGGCGGGACCAGCTTGGCGAAGTACGGGGCCAGTTCCTTACGGGTGCTGAACTGGGCAAAGTAAAAGTCTTGCAAGCGCAGCTTAAATCCTTCCGGGTCGCCGCACGCCTCCGCGCGGTCGAGGAAGCCGGCCGCAGCGTCGTACTTGCCGTCGCGCAAGGCAATCGCCGCAGCGGTGAACAGCCAGTCAATGCTCGGATGCGGCAGCGCGAGTTGGCGGGCGAGTTCGTCGGCGAATTCTTTTTCCTGGCCGACCTCGACCTGCGTCACCCGCAGGCACATCCGGTAGAAACCTTCCGCTAGCGGCTCGCGCAAGCGGTCAATAGCCTGTTGGATGCGGTGGATCGCTTCCTGGGACTTGCCCACACGGCGCAGAGCCGAACCCCAGTAAAAAAACGTGTGCGCGTCGAAGGGATCGAGCTTGCTCGCCGTTTCGTAGTCGTTGGTGCCCGCGCCGCGGAACACCGCCTTGCGCGAACTCAGCGTCGCGCGCAAGCTGTAGGCTTCGCTGAGGTCCTCGCTGTCGTTGAGCGCCTCGTTGAGGAGGAGTAACGCCCGGGTGTTCTCGCCGGCAAAGGAGGCCAGTTGGGCACGTTGGAAGGCCAAGCCACGGACGTGCTCGCCCGAAGCCTCCACCTTGTCGAGGTCTTCGGTCGCTTCCTCGAAGTGGGAATCCTGGATCGCCGCCATCGCGTGGTCGATCAGCGTGGCGTTGGTGGCCGAGAGCACGTTCGTGGTGGCCTTGCCATCTTGGGTCGTCACCGCTGGTGCGGCCGGGGCGGCGTTAACCGGCGCGGCCACCCAACGCAACTTCTGGGTGAACGTGTTGGTTCAGGGCGGAGTGGCGGCGTTGCTGGTCATCAGTTTCCTCGCGGGTCGCGCCAGCGTGAAGAAGGTGGCCGCGCCGGTTAACGC
>CAXTQD010000215.1:0-7400 GCA_964246175.1 uncultured Chthoniobacterales bacterium
TGACTTCCCCGTCCTTCAACCCGCCTGCCCCCCCATGCTCGCCTCTCCCCCCACTCACCCCGAGGCCGCTACCCGAGCGGCCATGCCCGGCGATCCCGCACCTGGCATCGTCGCCGACCCACGCGAGGGCCAGCAGCCCATTGACGAACCGTGGCTGCGCGGCTATCCGCCCATCGAAGCGGAGGAACTCACGTTCGACCCCGCCGCGATGCGTGCGCTGCTCGACGGCGAGCAGGCGGCGATCAAGAACCAGATGCGCGCCATCCTCTCGCAACCCTCGTTCCGCTACTACGACGGCACGGACAAGGAAGGACTGCGCAACAAGGTATTCGACTGGACTCGCGAGATCGCCAAGCAAGGCATCGGCTTCCTCTTCATGCCGAAGTCGGTTGGCGGCAGTGATAACCTGGCGGGATTCATGGCGGCGTTCGAGACGCTCGGATTTCACGACATCTCGCTCGTCATCAAATTCGGCGTGCAGTTCGGACTGTGGGGTGGCAGCGTGCTGCGCCTCGGCACCGACTACCATCATCAGAAATATTTGCCCGACACTGCCACGGTCGATCTACCCGGCTGCTTCGCCATGACCGAGATCGGCCACGGCTCCAACGTACGCGACCTCGAAACGACCGCGACCTACGATCCGGCCACCGGCGAGTTCGACCTGCACTCGCCGACCTTCACCGCCGGCAAGAACTACATCGGCAACGCCGCCGTCCACGGGCGGATCGCCACCGTCTTCGCGCAACTCTACACCCGCGGCGAACACCACGGCGTCCACGCGTTCGTCGTGCCTCTCCGCGACGAGCAAGGCAACCCGCTGCCCGGCGTCCGGATCGAGGACAACGGCCAGAAGCTCGGCATGAACGGCGTGGACAACGGCCGCCTGTGGTTCGACCACGTCCGCGTGCCGCGCGCGGAGATGTTAAATAAGTTTGCGCAGGTCGCCGCGGACGGGAGTTACACTTCCACCATCAGCAATCCCGCCGCGCGTTTCTTCACGACGTTGGGCACGCTCGTCGCCGGTCGTATCAGCGTCGGTCACAGTGGTTTGAGCATCGCCAAGAGCGGCCTCGCCATCGCGGTGCGCTACGGCGCGCGCCGGCGGCAGTTCGGCCCGGCGGAAGGTCAGCCGGAGACGATTCTCCTCGACTATCCCGCGCACCAGCATCGCCTCATGCCGCTGCTGGCGAATGCCTATGCGCTCGACTTTGCTTTCAAGGACCTGACGAAGACGGCACTGCGTACCGATGCCGCCAACTTCCGCCAGGTCGAGACGACCGCCGCTGGGCTGAAGGCGTTCTCCACTTGGAACACCACGCACACGCTGCAAACCGCGCGCGAGGCGTGCGGCGGCGAGGGCTATCTGGCGATCAACCGCTTCGCTGCGCTCAAGGCTGACAGCGACATCTTCACGACGTTCGAGGGCGACAACACCGTCCTCATGCAACTCGTCGCCAAGAACCTTCTCACCGAGTTCGCCGCGCAGTTCAAGGGCTTGGGCAAGTGGCAACTTCTCCAATGGGCCGCGAAGGACAAGCTCCGCGCCATGACCCGCCCCGTCGGCGACCTGCGCGACGCGGAAAACCAGCGCGCGGTTTTCCGCTTCCGTGAAGAACGCTTCCTCCACGCTGCTGGCGCACGTCTGCGCCGCTTGACGGCCGGCAAGCGCATGAGCGCCCAGGCGGCCTTCACCGCGATCCAGAACGACCTGCTCGCCCTCGCGCACGCGCACGTCGAGCGCCTCGTCTGGGAGCGTTTCACCGACGGTATCGCCGCCTGCTCCGACCAAGAGCTCCTGCCGATCCTCACGAAGCTGCGCGACCTCTTCGCGCTGTCTCACCTGGAGAGGAACCGCGCGTGGTTGTTCGAGCACGCGGGGCTCTCGCGCAAGGCGTCACGCGCTCTCACCCGCCGCGTGGACGAACTCTGCGCCGAGGTCCGTCGTGAGGCCGTTGCGCTCGTGGACGCCTTCGGCATCCCGCCCGAGTGCCTCGCCGCGCCCATCGCTTTGGATTGAACCGCCGCTTTTCCTCCCATGCTCATTTCCACCGAGCTACCCGTGCGCAACACCGCCACCCGTCGGCCGATGCGCCGGGTCAAACCCATCCAGAAACCAGCCGAACCGCGGCGGGTCTTCGACCTCCTCGCGCACCAACTCACGCACTTTCCGAAGCCTGACGCCATCGCACACAAAGTCGGCAATCGATGGAAGCGTTTCTCCACGCGTCACATCGTGGAAACCGCCCGTGCGCTCGCCGCCGGCCTGCACGCGGCCGGTGTGCGTCCCGGTGACCGTGTCGCCAACATCACCGAGACCAACCGCACCGAGTGGAACATCATCGACCTCGCCGTGCTGAGTCTCGGCGCGGTCCACGTCCCGATCTACCCGTCGCTGACGCCGGCGGAGTGCCGCTTCATCCTGGATGATTCCGGCGCGCGGTTGGTGTTCGTTTCCACCGACGCGCTTCACGCCAAGATCAGCGGCGTCCGCGCGGAACTCCCATCGCTGGAGAACATCTACCACTACCAGCGTCCCATCCCGGACGGCTCCGCCGCCGGTGCCCATCGCTGGACCGAACTCCGCGACGCCGGCGCGCGCCGGTTGCTGGCCGATCCGGTGTTCGCACGCGAGATCGACGCGCTCACCGCCGCTGTTCGGCCCGAGGATCTGGCGACGCTCATCTACACCAGCGGCACCACGGGTCAGCCGAAGGGCGTCATGCTCTCGCACGCCAACCTCGTGAGCAACGCCATGGCTATCGTGCCGCTCATCGGCGGCTCGCCCGGCGAACGCGCCATCTCCTTCCTGCCGCTCTGTCACATCTTCGAGCGCACGCTGACCAACGCATACTTCTACCTCGGCATGTCGGTCTACTATGCCGAGAGCCTGGAGCGCGTCGGCGACAACATGCGCGAGGTGCACCCGAACTTCTTCGCCGTCGTCCCGCGCATCCTGGAAAAAATCTACGAGCGCATCATCGCCCGGGGCAACGCGCTCACCGGCCGGCGCAAGAAACTCTTTCTCTGGGCGCTCGACCTCGCCGAACGCATCGACCCGGAACACCCGGAGAACTCCACGCTCTCCGAGCGAATGCAACTCCGACTCGCTGACAAGCTGGTTTTCTCCAAATGGCGCGAGGCACTCGGTGGCCGGGTGGACAGCATCGTGTGCGGCTCGGCCGCACTGAACCCGAAGCTGGCGAAAATCTTTTGGAACGCCGGCGTGCGCGTGTACGAGGGGTACGGTCCGACGGAGGCCGCGCCCGTGGTCACGACGAACTCCAAGGGAGACGGACGCCATCGTTTCGGCACCGTGGGTCCGGTCATCGCGGGCGGCGAAATCCGGCTCGCGCCCGACGGCGAAATCCTCTACCGCGGCCCGAACGTCATGCTCGGCTACTACCATCGCCCGGACCTGACGGCTGAAACCATCGACGCCGAGGGCTTTCTGCACACGGGCGATGTGGGCGAATTCATCGAGGGTTTGGATGGGCTGCGCTTCTTACGCATCACGGACCGCAAGAAGGAAATCTTCAAGACCAGCGGCGGCAAGTACATCGCCCCGCAGCCTATCGAGAACAGGCTCAAGGAGTCGCCGCTGGTCGCGCAGGCGATAGTCGTGGGCGAGTACCGCAAGTTTCCAGGCGCGTTGATCGTGCCGAACTTCGCCGCCCTCCGCGAGCGTCTCGCGCTCTGGGCCGAGCAGCACGAAGGCGATCCTGCGCCGACGGCCACCGATTCAGAACTGATCCGGCTGCCGCGTGTGCGTGCGCTGATCGCCAGCGAAATCGATGGGACCAACCGGGATCTCGCGCAGTACGCCCGCATCAAGAACTTCGCCCTGCTCGCCGCGGAGTGGACCACCGCAGGCGGCGAACTGACGCCAACCCAGAAGGTGAAGCGCCGGGAGATTCTCAAGAAGTTCGCCGCAGAGGTCGAGGGTATCTACGCCGACGTTGCGTCGGCATCGTAACCACGGTAGGGATGGCTCTCCGAGCCGTTCCCTGGTATCGATGGTGTGGTCTGATCGCTCCACACCATTCACATGACCCCGAAAGCACCCCGTCATTCCGAGGCCGTCGTCGCCGACCTGATGATGCCGCACCAAGCCAACGGCCTCAAACACGCGTCGGTGTTCGGCGGTGTCATCATGAGCATGGTGGACCGTTGTGCGGCACTCAGCGCCATCCGGCACTGCGGCGGACAGGCGACGACGCTTTCCATCGACCGCGTGCTCTTCAAAGAACCCATCCGCATTGGCGAACTCGTGGAGGTTCGCGCACGGGTCGTCCACGTCGGGCGCACGTCCATGTCCATCGCCGCTGACGTGTTTGCCGAGGAGATCGCCACTGGCGTACGCCGCCACACCAACGAATGCTGGCTGACGTTTGTGCATCTCGACGCCGAGGGTCATCCCGCTCCCGTGCCGCCGCTCGCGCTCGAAACCGACGAGGACCGCCGTCTGCACGCCCTCGCCGCGCAACGACGCGAGCAGTCGCTCGCCCACCGTCGCGGCTGAGGAGAGGTAGCCTAGCGTTTCCGCCGACGCAGGATCGCCTCCACCGCCGCCGCCGAGCCTAGTGCGAGCAGCCCGGCCGTGCCCGGCTCCGGGATTGCCTGCAAGGTGGCGTCGACCGTGGGTTGTCGCAGGCCGTGTAGTTGTCGGCGCTGTTGGCGTTGTCGTACACGACGATGCGTAGAAGCACCGACGCGCCGGCGGCAAGCGCGGCGTTGTTGTGAAAAGTCGTCAGGTTGGTGCTCTGCGTGGTGAACGTCGTGTCGGCGTGGCCCGTGATTGAATCCACGGTGACAAACGAGTCGCCCCCATTGATCTCGCCTGAAGCAAGATGTTGGTCGAGAACGTCGTGGCGCTCGTCGCAACGTCCGCGGTGAAGGTCTGAAAGACAAACCGGTAACCGCTGGCAGGCGTCAGGGTGAAGGTGAAGAAGTCGTTGGCGTCACCGCCGTCTGGAAGCTGGTGCCGACCCGCAGGGCTGGGGCGGGATTGCCGACCGTAGCGAAGCGAGTGGTGTCGGTCAGGCCGCTGCCGATGGCGATGGCTGAAGAAGTGGAGAGCGTGTTCGTGTCCGTGCTCGCCAGGGAATTGCCAGTGAATGGATAAAGAGAAATGACATCCGCTCGCACCGTCGTGAGGATCAAGACCCCAGCCAAAGTGGCGAACAGGCTGTTTCTGAAATGATCTTTGGGTTACATGGCGTTTCGGATGGGAAAAATTGGGTAAATGCCACGACGATGGAAGCTTCCACACTCCAAAGTCAAACTTTTCTAGTGATCTCCAGCCGTTCCGGAACGCGCCAGCATCGCGGTCAGCCGCGCCGGGCTGGCGACGATGTTCTCGTAGGTCTGGTTGGAACCTTTGAACGCCAGCACCGTGCCATCTACGGCCAGCAGACGCACCATCCAGCCGCGGGGAACCAGGCCGCGTTGCGAGTTGACGACGGCGACCGTCGTGGACGCGTAGCCGCTGGTGGAGACGTTGGCGGGGATGTTCGTGACGGTCGTGGAACGTTCGTAGACCGCACGGACTTCTGGTGAGTCGACCACCTGCGTCGCCGTATTACCGCCGGGGATGGCGAGGTCCTGTGCGTCGTGGTGGAAGATGACTTCCGGCACGGCGGGCACCGGGCCACTGGCCGGCAGCGCGACGAAGAACCACTCCACGCGCACCCGGTCGGGCGTGGTGGCAAGGTTGCGCACAGAGATTTCGACGGAGGTCTGGTTGTTAGAGACACGTCGGTCGCCGACGGACTGGACGGAGACCGTGTTCGCCAGAGGCAGACCGTTAGAACCACCCGTCACGTCAGAGCGGCCACCGTTGGCCACGGAGTGTGCTTCGAGGGTCAAGGCGTGACGCTGCTGCGCGGCCGCGCGCGGTGATGGAGCTATCCACATCACCAGCGCGCCGGCAAAGGCCGTCCATCTGGAAGGAAGAGGCATCGACGGCAAATGTACCTCGTGCGGGTGGCGTCAACAAGCCCGCCACGTCTCCACGGCGTCGTAACAATCGATCACTATCGTGGCCTGCTCGGCAACTACTGCGTCCCATCTTCGACAAAAAAGAAACCGGCCGCAAGGTTTCCCTTCCGGCCGGTTCTGAACCTCGCCCGGAGCAACGACGCTCCGCAGCAAAGCGGGTTATTTGATCGTGACCTTCGCGCCGGCCGCTTCGATCTTCTTCTTGATCTCTTCGGCTTCGGCCTTCGGGATGCCTTCCTTGATCGGCTTGGGCGCGCCCTCGACGAGGGCTTTGGCTTCCGCCAAGCCCAGGCCGCTGACGGCCGCACGGACTTCCTTGATGACGCCTATCTTGTTGGTGCCCATCTCCTGGAGGATCACGTCGAAGGAGGTCTTCTCCTCAGCGGGTGCGGCGGCGGCAGCGCCACCACCACCAGCCGGAGCCGCGGCGGCGGCTACGGGGGCCGCGGCGCTCACGCCGAGCTTGGCTTCGAGGGCCTTGATGAGTTCGGCGGTCTCCAGCAGGGTCAGCCCGCTGATCTGTTCCACTAACGCGTTCGTGTCTGCCATACTTGGGTAATGTTGTGGTGATCGTCGCGCCCGGAGCCCCGGGGACATTTCAGACGGCAGCCACCGCCCGACGAGGAACCTTTTCTGTGTTGGTTTGTTTTTGGGTCCTCCGGCGGGGGCGATGGGTCACCCATCTCCGGAAATTCTGAAGTCAGGCTGCCGCAGCTTCCGCGGGAGCCGCCTCGGCCGGTGCCCCCTGCTTCTCGACGTACGCTTGGAGCAGGCTCGCCACGGAGCGGCCGGGTTCGTTCATCGTGCGCAGGAGCTGCGCCGCCGGAGTTTGGAGCAGGCCGAGCAGTTGCGACTGGAGCACTTCCTTGGAAGGCAGGTCAGCAAGAGCGTCAATCTGCTTGTCACTGAAGAGCGAGCTATCGACAACACCTGCGCGCACCGCGAGCTTTTTGCTCTCGGTGGCGAACGTGCGCAGCACCTTGGCGGCGGCACTCACGTCCTTGTCGCCGGTGACGATGGCCGTCTGTCCGCTCAGGCTGTCGGTCAGGTCAGGGTAGCCCAACTCACGCGAAGCGCGGTTAAGGAACGTGTTTTTGACGACCGTGTAGCGCGCGCCGACGCCGGCGAGGCGAGTGCGCAGGTCGCTGAACTGATCGACCTTCAGGCCGTGGTAGTCGGTGATGATGAGGAATGGCGACTTCTGGAAGCGGCTGACAAGTTCCTCGACGATGGAAGTTTTTTCGGGACGCATGGTAGTTGCTCGGAAATACGAAGGTTAGACCACCGCCACGAAAGCCGAGGGATCGACGCTGACGCCGGGCGACATCGTCGCGGCGAGCGTGATCGAATGAATGAACTTCCCCTTAGCCGAAGAAGGCCGGGCCTTGGAAACGGCGTCG
>CAXTQD010000215.1:7410-9326 GCA_964246175.1 uncultured Chthoniobacterales bacterium
AGCTCGAGTTTTCGACATCAACTGAGAGGTTGGCGTTCTTTTTGCTCTTGCTGGCGAAGGGACGCTCCTTGACCTCGCGCACCGCCTTCGCGGTGTCGTCGGTGACGGTGCCCGTCTTCGGGTTGGGCATCAGGCCACGCGGCCCGAGCACCTTACCGAGCTTACGCACTTCGGCCATCGCGGCCGGGGTAGCCACGGCCACGTCGAAGTCGGAGAAACCCTCCTGGCACTTCTTGACCATATCGTCCATGCCGACGAACTCGGCTCCCGCCTCACGGGCTGCCGACGCTGCCACGCCCGTGGCGAACACGAGCACGCGCACCTGCTTGCCGCTGCCGTGCGGGAGCGGGCAGGTGCCGCGGACCATCTGGTCCGACTGCTTGGGATCGACGCCCAGGTGGAACGACAGCGTCACCGTCTGGTCGAACTTCGGCGCTGGGAAGCCCTTGAGCGTGGTGATCGCTTCCTTGAGCGGGTATTGCTTGTTGGCGTCCACCAACTTGGCGGCGGCCTCGTAACGTTTGCTGCGGTCTTTCATAAATTGATTCTCCTTGCCTTGAAGTGTTAGCGAATCGGTTTTGTCTGCGGGCGGGCTATGTTAGCCCTCGATTTCGATGCCTGCCTGCCGGGCGGTGCCGGCGAGCGTGCGGAACGCCGCCTCTTCGCTGCGGGCGTTCATGTCCTTCATCTTGACTTTGACGATGTCCATGACCTGCTTCTTGGTCAGCTTGGCCACCTTGGTCTTGTTCGGCTCCTTGGAACCGGACGCGATCCCGGCCGCCTTCTTGAGCAGGATGGCCGCGGGCGGCGACTTCGTGATGAAGGTGAAAGTCTTGTCCTTGTAGACGGTGATGACCACCGGCAGAATGTCGCCGCTCTGCTTTTGTGTGGCGGCATTGAACTCCTTGCAGAACGCCATGATGTTGACGCCTTGCTGACCCAGCGCGGGGCCAACGGGAGGAGCCGGATTCGCCGCACCCGCGGGAATCTGGAGTTTGATTGTTCCAGTAATTTCCTTAGCCATAAAAGTGTTTGGTAAATCCTAGCCGCGTTCGACCTGCCAGTATTCGAGTTCCACAGGGGCCGTGCGGCCGAAAATGGTGACAGAGACGCGCAGTTTGCCGCGCGCGGGGTCGATCTCTTCCACGACGCCGCTCTGGTTTTGGAACGGACCGTCCGCGACCTTCACGGTCTCGCCAACCTCGAAGGAAACCTTCGGCTTGGCCTGCCCACCCTCGCGCTCGGCCATCTGACCCAGGAGGCTCTCCACCTCGCTGTCGCGCATCGGCACGGGCCGGTCTTTTGGCCCGGCGAAGTTGATCACGCCCGGGGTGTCACGCACGAAGTACCACGCACGCTCCACGAGCTTCCCCTGCTCGTCGAGCAGGTGCATGTTGACGATCAGGTAGCCGGGGAAAAATTTCCGCGTCGTCTCCGTCTTCTTGCCGCGCTTGATCTCGGACACGCGCTCGGTCGGGATGAGCACCTTGTAGATCACGTCGCTCATCTCCTCGGTCTTGACGCGGCGTTCCAGACTGTCGCGCACCTTGTTCTCCTGGCCGGAGAGCACGTGGACGACGTACCATTGGTTGGTGGCGGTGAGAGCAGCCATAACGCGGGAGAGAACTTAGCGGATGAGGAAATTGGCGAAGAAATTCAGCACGAGGTCCCACAGGGACACGTAGCCGCCCAGCAGGAGCATGGCGATGACCACGACCGTCGTGTCGTCCGTCAATTCCTTGTACTTGCGAAAGCCCTTTTCCTTCGGGTCCCAAGGCCAGTTTGCCTTGCGCAGTTCGCTGCGGACTTCATCGAAGAACTGCTTGGCTTTGTTCATCGCGGAGAAAACGGAAAAGACACTCAGGCCAGCAGGGACTCGAACCCTGAACCAACGGTTTTGGAGACCGCTACTCTAC
>CAXTQD010000216.1:0-9305 GCA_964246175.1 uncultured Chthoniobacterales bacterium
GGCGCGTGGGGGACGGCCGGCCGCGGCGGGAACACCGCTCCGGCCGTGCCATTCGACCCGGCAGGCGCGCACCTTTCTCTGGATGCACTGGCGGCGGAGGCAGGCCGGCGGCTGCCGGGTTTCCGGCTGACGGGCCTGTCGTTCCCCGACGGGCCAGAGGGCGAAATCGTGCTCAGCGGCGGCGTGTCCAGCGCCAACCCGCTGCGCAGCGCCTACGGCAGCCACGTGAGCTTCGCCGCGTCCGGAGGAGTGGTCCAAGAAGTGCGCGACATGCGGACCGCCGGATGGGCCGCGCAGGGTTACGACATGTTCATCCCCCTGCACTACGGCACCTTCGGCGGCTGGCCGGTCAAGACGCTCTGGTGCCTGGGCGGGATGACGCCGGGCGTGCTGGCGGCGAGCGGATTCCTGATCTGGCGAGTTCGTCAGCGGCGGCCGGGTTTCAGCGGCGCGCCACCCGCTGCCGGAGCAGTTCGACGGAACGCTGCGGGTTGAGCAGCGCGCGCTTGCCGTCCTCGCTCGGCGTGGCCACGTCCAGGATCAGACGGCGCGCCTCGGCTGCGGTCAACGTCGGCTCCAGGGCGAAGAGCTTGGCCGCCAGGTTGGCCACCTGCGGGGCAGCCATGGAGGTGCCCGACATGCGCAGGGTCCCGCCACCGGGCACCTGGCTGGGCACGTTCCAGCCGTCCGCGTAGATCACCACCGTCTTGCCGTAGCTGGTGAAGTTGGCCGCGTCGCCCGCTTGGTCAACGGCTCCAACCGTGAGAAGGTTGGGCTCTTCCAACGAAGCGGGCACCTCCTCCTGGAAGTCCGCGTCCTGGTTCGAGTTACCCGCCGCCGCGCAAAAGAGCGTGTCGGGCGCGTTGCGGATGGCTTCCTGGATGCCCGTGCGCCAGATCTGGTAAAGCGCCTGCGCCGCCTGCTTGCGCGCGGCCGGGTCGGCGTTGGCGTCCTGGCGGGCGAGCCACTCCTCGAACTCGGCGACGTTGTCGCGCCAACTCATGTTGACCACGCGCACGTGGTGCTCGGCGGCGTAGCGGCCGATGGCGGCGAAGTTCTGACGCATCGTTTCCACGTACTCCGGCGTTGGCCGCAGGGGCAGTTCGTGCAGCCAGTCGTTGAAGCGGAACACCACGACGCGCGCCGCCGGGTTGCCGCGGACGGCGATGCCCGCCACGTGTGTGCCGTGCATGTAGGTCTGGCCGATCCCGTCCAGCGCGCGGAGCAGTTCCTTGGATTGCTCCGCGGAGAGCCCGGAGAGCACCTCCACGAAGTGCGCGGCGGCGGGGCTGGCGATGTTGCTTTCCTGGTCGCGGTTGCCGCGTTCGAGTTCGAGGAGCCGCGGGTAGTCGGCCTGCTGGGCGGGCGTGATCGGGTACAGCCACGAGGCAGACGGGCGGCCCTCGTCGTCAAAGGCCAGGCCATGCCGCGTCTCCGGCGGGCCGTCCGTCAGCTCGAACATCTGTCCCGGGAACACCTGCGGGTCCACGCCGTCGTCCCAGACGCCCACGGCCACCGGCGTGAGCTTTTGTTCCGGGGTAAGCGTCACCTCGCGCGCCGCCCAGAGGTCGGGCTTCATGGCGGTATGCACCTCCACGTAGGCTTGCAGGATGGGAGCGTCCTGCTTCCACAGGGGCATCTCCATTTTGACGACCGGCCGCAGCCGGATCAACAACCGGGCGCTGGGCAGATCGATGGCACCGGTCTTCGCGTACACCGGATCGATTTGTTGCTGGATCGTCCCGACAAGCAGGTTGGTCCCGTTGGCCAACAGAATCTTACGTTCGCCCTGCTCCTGCTTGACCCCCCCTTGCACCACGGCCCAGGGCAGGGTGTCGGTCAGCGCGTGGTCGGCGGCCTCGAAGGCACGGTCGAACTCCGGCCCGGTCTTGGTCCCGGCGGCTTGTGCGGCCTGGAGGTAGGCGGTCTCGACACGCCAGGCGAGCAGCTGCCGTTCCTCTTTTTCCTCGTTGGCCTGTATCTGCGGCAGCAACTGGCGCGCCTCGTCGTCCCGGCCGTCCAGCAGCGCCAGGCAAAAGAGCGGGGTGAGCAGCGCGCGCCGGGTGGCTTTGTCGGTGATCTCGCATTCCTGCAACGTGCGGCGCAGGTCGGCGGCGACGGTTTCCGCGAAGGCGTGGAAGGTCGCGTCGTCGGCGTTGATGAGCGCGGAGGGCGGCATCGTCAGCGGATAGCTGAAGCGCGGCAAGTCCGACTCGCGGCTGATCAGCTTTTTGGGTCCCGGCGCCGGGTCTTGCGCGAAAGCCCAAATGGGCACGAGGCACCCTACGAGCGCGATCAGCGGCAACTGCAAGCGTGGCCGCGGGGAGCGCAGCCGCCAGGCGCAGAAACGTTCCATCAGGAGAAGCGCTCCGGCGAGGGTCAGGACGACTGCAAGGAGTTGCTCTCCCTGCGTGGACCACACCGCGTTTTGCACGGGGTAGACGACCGCTTCCTGCTCCGGGACAACCGCCTCCTGCGCCGCACAAGCCAGCGGCAGTGATCCGGCCCAGATTACCGCGGCCAACGCCCCCCAGCTTCGCAGGTGATGGGTACTCCTCACAAAGAGACCGTCATTGGATTGGAGATAGGAACGGACTGTCTTCATTTCGGAACGGGGTTGAGCGGGCGGTCTTTGGCTATCTCTGCAAACCGAGGCAAAAAGATTCAGACTTTTTTGCGCCTAGCGTTCGGCGGGCGCGTACCGGCTCACCCGGGGGGGCGTGGATGCCGCTTGCCCGCGTCTCACACCAGTCTAGGTTAGGTGCCGTGCGCGACGCGGCTTTGAACTCGACCGCTGGCGGGCGGCCGGGGTTTGTCAGCACGCAGTGGGGCTTGTTGGTGGCTGCCGCCGGGCGCGGGCCGGCTGCGGCGGACCCGCATGCTCAAGACGCCTGGGCCGAGCTTTACCGCGCGTACTGCTACCCGGTGTACGCTTTCGTACGGCGGCGCGGCCATCCCCGGCCCCTGGCGCAAGACCTCACCCAAGACTTTTTTGTTCACCTGCTGGAAAAGGGCACGCTCAGCCGCGCCGATCCCAACAAGGGCCGCTTCCGTACGTTCCTGCTTGGTGCGTTGGAACTTTTTCTCGCCGAGGCCACCCGCCGCAACCGCGCGCAAAAGCGCGGTGGGCAGGGCCGCTTCGTCTTCCTGGACGACCCCGACCGCGCCGAGAACCAGTACCAACTCGCCGCGCCGGCCTGGGAGACGCCGGAGAAGCTCTTCGACGCACAGTGGGCGGTGACCCTGCTCGGGGTGGTGTTCACGCGATTGCGCGAAGAGATGACCCAAGCGGGCAAGGAGCGGCTGTTCACCGCCTTGCAGGGTTACGTCGCCGGGGCGGAGGACTCTTCCTACCAGGACGCGGCGGACGCGCTCGGCTTGTCGCTGTCCGCCTTCAAGAGTCAGGTCCATCGTTTGCGGGGCCGCTACGGCGTCCTTCTGCGCGAGGAGATCGCCCGGACGGTGACCGACCCGACCGAGGGCGAGGCGGAACTACGTCACCTGCGCGCCGCGTTGCGGCCGATCTAGTGGGGGGACAGCTTTCCGCTTGCCGGAGAGTCGTTTGCCCGGCAGTCTCCTCCGTGTGAGTACCCTTCTGCCGACGACGGTTTGTCGCACCTGTGGCATGGCACTCACCGCCCTGGCCGAAGGCGTCAGGCCGCTCTGCCCTGCCTGCTTGCTCGACTTCGCCTTCGGCGACGAACCGGCCGCCGGAGAACCGACGGGGGAAAACGCGCCGCCGCTCGAAGGACCCTTCGCCCACTACCAGATCGCCACGGGCGAGGACGGCAAGCCCGTCGAGTTGGGCCGCGGCGGCATGGGGGTGACCTACCGGGCCACGGACACGACGCTGGGCTGCGCAGTGGCCTTGAAGGTGGTCAACCCCGCGCTGGGCCAGGACGCCCGGGTGCGCGCCCGCTTCTTGCGCGAGGCCCAGGCGGCGGCCGGCCTGCGCCACCCGCACGTGGCCAGCGTGTTTTTCTTCGGCGAACGCGCTGCGGACCGCCAGCTCTTTTACACCATGGAACTGGTCGAAGGCGAGACGCTCCACGCGCGGGTGTGCCGGGGCGGCGGACTGCCGGCCAAGACCGTGCTGGAGATCGGCCGGCAGGTGGCCGACGCGCTGCTCGCCGCCGAGGCGCGCGGGCTGACCCACCGCGCCCTGAAGCCCGCCAACCTGATGCTCGTCGAGGGCGAGGCCGTCCGCGTCAAGCTCATCGACTTCGGCCTGGCCAAGGCGGCGCTCGCGGAGTCGGCGGGCGCCTCGACGCTGACCGAGACGCTGGGCTTCGTGGGCACGCCAGCCTTCGCCAGCCCGGAGCAGGGCAACGTGTGGCAGGACACAGACGCGCGCGCGGACTTCTACGCGCTGGGGGCGACCTTGTGGTTCGCGCTGACCGGCCAGCCGCCCTTCGCCGGCCACACGCCAGCGGAAATCCGCGGGCACCAACTGCGCACGCCCCTGCCACTCGCTCCTCTGCGCGCCGCCCGTGTGCCCCATCCCGTCGAGAGGCTGCTGCGTATGCTGCTTTCCTCCGATCCGGCCGGCCGACCTCAGACCGCCCGGGAACTCGCTGCCTTGCTGGCGCGTTGCCAGGCGCAAACCGCCCCCGCGCAGCGCGGACGTTCCCTCGCGTGGGTCAGCCCCGCCGTGTTGGGGGCTATCCTGCTCCTGGGTTGGGCTGTGCGGTGGCACAAAGGCCACACCCCACGGGCCGCCGTGCCGCAGAAATCGGTCGCGGTCCTCCCCTTTGAAAACCTCTCGCCGAACGGGGACAACGACTTCTTCGCCGAAGGTGTGCAAGACGAAATCCTCACCGACCTGGCCCGCGCTCCTGACCTGAAGGTGATCGCTCGCAGCAGCGTCGCCCAGTACAAGGGGAACCAGGGGCGCGACCTGCGCGAGATCGCCGCCGCCCTCGGCGTGGCGCACGTGCTGGAGGGCAGCGTCCAACGCGCGGGCGGCAAGGTGCGCGTCACGGCCCGGCTCATTGACGCCCGCACGTCCGCCCATCTCTGGGCCGAGAAGTACGACCGCGACCTCGCCGACGTGTTCACGATCCAGAGCGAGATCGCGCAGGCCATCGCCGAGCAACTCCAGGCCCATCTCTCCTCACAGGACAAATCCGCCATCCAGGAACGGCCTACCGCCGACCTCGCCGCCTACGACCTCTACCTGCGGGCGAAGTCCCTCCTCGACAACGCGGAGTTCGACGATGACCTCCGCCGCGTGCTGCCCGAGGCGGTCCGGCTGCTGGACGAGGCGGTGGCGCGCGACCCGAAATTCGTGGCGGCTTACTGCCAGCTCGCCCGCGCACACGAGAGTCTATACTGGGGTGGCTTCGACCACACGCCGGCCCGGTTCGCCCTCGCCGGCGAAGCTATCGAGCGGGCCGCGCGCCTGCGGCCGGACGCGGGCGAAGTCCACCTCGCCCGCGCGCTCCACATCTACCACGACCGGGATTTCGGCGCGGCCCTGCGGGAACTCGCACTGGCCCGCGCGGCCATGCCGAACAACCCCGTCGTCGCCCTGTACCACGGGGGCATCTTGCGGCGGCAGGGCCGCTGGGCCGAATCCACCCGGACCTGGGAAGAAGCCACCCGCGTCAACCCGCGCGGCATCGCCTTGATCGACTGCCTGTGGACCAACTACAACTGCCTGCGCCGGTTCGACGACAGCGCCCGCCTCTGCGACTACCTGCTGACACTCAATCCGCACGATCCCACCGCCCGCGCCGCCCGCGTGATCAATGATCTGGCCGGCCGCGCCGACCTGCGCTCCGCCTACGCCGTGCTCCCCGGCCTGCTCGACGAGCGGTCCGAGTTCGCCGCGACCGTCGCGGTCGAGGTCGCCCTGTGCGGACGCGACCCGGACCTGGGTGAGAGGGCCTTGGCGCTGCTTCCGCAACCGGGCGACCTCAACCTGATCGGGCGCACGGTTCCCGGCGCCTACCTCGAAGGGATGTTCGCCGGCCTGCGCCACGACGACGCCGGAGCGCGGGCGGCGTTCGCGCGGGCGCGGGATCTCTGGGCGCGGAAGGTTGCCGACGCGCCGGACGATGCGGGTTTGTTGAACGTGCTGGGTTTGATCGATGCTGCTCTGGGACACAAGGCCGACGCCATCGCCGAGGGCGAGCGGTCCGCGCAACTGCTGCCGATGTCCCGGGACCGGGTGGAAAAGCCGAAGCTCCTCCTGCTGCTCGCGGTCATCTACGCGAACACCGGGGAAAAGGACAAAGCCCTCGCCATCCTCGAACAGATGCGCAATTGCCCCGACAGTCCTTCCTACGGATACCTCCATTTGCACCCGCACTGGGACCCGCTCCACGGCGACCCACGTTTTGAAACTTTGGTGGAGTCTTTCCGGGCCCCGGTAGACCTGACCAAGGCTCCTCCGCCGGACAACGAGTGAGCGACGGCCGGTGTTGGCGAAACTTCGGCTACTGCGCCGCCGTCGGCTTCCAGTGCGTCAGAAAATCGGTGACCGCACTCGCCTGCATCTTGCGCATCGCCTCGAACTCGCCCGATTTCTGGCTGTAGAGCAGGGTGCCGTCGGCGTCCAACACTGCCAGCGCGGGTACGCCTTTTTTCAAAGGCACTTCGTAGCGGTCGGCCAGGTCGAGGTTTTGGTCCATGCGGCCGACGTTGACGTGCACCAGCACATAGTCTGCTTCGAGCAGCGGCGCGTTGGTGTTGTCGTGGAAGAAGTGGTCAAGGGCGAGGCAGTCCGGGCACCAGTTTCCGCCAAAGTCCAGGATGACGCGGCGGTGGGTGGTGCCAGCCGTCTGTAGAGCGGAGGCCACGTCTGCCCGGGCTTGCTCTGACGCTGGATAGATGTCGGGGGCAGCCAGGGCCGAGGCAGCCATCAACAACGTCAGCACGGGCAACACGAGCGCTTGTCGGATTTTCACCCGACAATCATCCTCCATAAACCGACCGGCGTCGAAGCCGAAAATCATTAGAGGCGACCATCCTGGTGATGTCTCTCACCAACCGGGGACTGTGCACATCGTTCGGGTTGCACAACCGAGCGCAGGGGATGAAACGCCACGGATCGTCACGGAAGACGACGGAGGCGGCAGTCGTAGTGGCACGACGCTTACAGATGCGACCGGCAAGGGTGGCAACGAGTACCAGCAGTTCCCTTGCTCCTCGCCCAATCAACGGGAAGAGTGCTGCGTCGAATCTTCACAAGAATGATCACCCCGCGTAACACCTTCCTCGTCCGGTCCAGACTTCTTCGAGTTTTGGCCGCCGGCGTATTCTTCGCAAGCGGCGTGGCTTCTGCCGTCAACGCCGCCGCGCCGGTGCCGGAGACTTTCACGACCGATGCCCCGGCGGGTCGGCACGACACCGTGGCACAGGTGACGATGGACGACGGGGCCAAGCTCTGGGTCAAGGTGCTCGGCGACGATCCGGGTAAACCGCTGCTCATCGCTCACCACGGCGCGCCGGGGGTTAGCAGCCACCTGGAGCCAGAGGCGTCCTTCGGCTTTTTAGCCGACCGCTACCGGGTGCTCGTTTTCGACGCGCGCGGCAGCGGCTACAGCGACCTGAAGGAACCCTACACCCACGCTCGTTGGGTGGAGGACGTGGACGCGCTCCGCCGCTGGGCCAGCGCAGACAAGTTCGTGCTGGCGGGCGGCTCGTACGGCACCTTCATCTCGTTGGAGTATGCCGTGGCACATCCCGAGCACCTCGACGCGGTGATCCTGCGCGGACCAAGCGCGGACGGCCCCTCAACCCTCAAGAATGGCTTGGCGGCGGCGCTCAACGCCGTGCACGGGGACCACGAACGGCAGACGCGCATGTGGATGGGACAAGCCCGCGACGACGAGGACCTGCGGCTCGGCTTCGAGAAATTCGCGGGCGTCTTCGCCCCGCCCGCAGACCAAATGCTGCCGGTGGCCGAGCGAGCCGCCCCGCCTGCCCACCGCTTCCCGCCGGTCTTCCACGCGGCGACGCACGATTGGGCGTTTTCTAGAAACCTGCCGGTCTACGATGTGCGCGAGCGGCTGGGCTCGGTCCCGGTGCCCATGCTGGTCACGGTCGGGCGCTACGACCAGGTCACGGTACCCGCCGGGGCAGAGTTAATCGCGCAACGCGTTCCCCACGCCAAACTCGTCGTCTTCGAACACTCCGGCCACAGCGTGCCGGCGGACGAACCGGCCAAGTTCCAGGCGACGCTCAACGCGTTCCTCGAACCGATCTATCAGCACAGCCAGGATTAGACTTTCCGTTGATCCTACTTCACTTGAACATGCCTCCGATTGATACTAAACAGGATAAGGAAGTTGTCACTCCTACTCTCCGGGCGGGGAACCTGACCTTCGCTGCCCGCACGATCAAGGCAGGCCCGGTGGAAGTTCAATACCTCGAGTGCGGCCATGCCGAGGGCGTCCCGCTGCTGCTCCTGCACGGCTTCCCGGACTCGCCGGTCGCGTGGGGACGAGTGCTCGCGGAACTGAACCTCGCCACGTACCGGATCGTCCTGCCGTTCTTGCGCGGGTGCGGTGGAACCACCGTCCTGGAAGCCGACCATCTCGGCGGACAATTCGCCGCGCTCGCGCACGATCTGCTTGCCTTCGCCGACGCGCTCAAGATCGAGAAGTTCCATTTGGCTGGTCACGACTGGGGAGCCCGGACAGCCTACGCCGCGGCGGTGCTCGCGCCTGAGCGTCTCCTCACCTTGACGGGGTTGGCGTCGCCTTACCTCGCGTAGAAAGGAGAGCCGCCTCCGCCCGCGCAAATCCACGGGTTCTGGTACCAATATTTCTTCCAGGTCGAGGCCGCCCGCAAAATGCTCACCGAACACCGGCGGGAGTTTTGCCGGGAACTCTGGCTGACCTGGTGCCCGCAGTGGCGCTTCACCGAAGAGGAGTTCGCGGGCGCTGCCGCCGCTTGGGACAACCCCCAGTTCGTCGACATCGTGCTGGATTACTACCGGATGCGCCACGGCGGCTCGCTAGGTCGGCGCGCCTACGCCGAGTCCCAGGCCAAACTCGATGCTGAGCCACAGCCGACCATCAGCGTCCCCGCCTTGTTCATCCATGGGTCGGCGGACGGCTGCCAACTCACCGCGGGCGCGGACGGACAGGAAGCGGGCTTCACCGGTCCCTACGAACGCCTCCTGCTCCCCGGCGTCGGACACTTTCCCCACCGCGAAGATCCGCGCGCTGTCGCCCAGGCTCTCGGCAAACATTTCCTTCGCTGAGTGCTCCGCGCACTCACCGCGTCGGCGGCGTGGCGGTGGTGGTCGGCTTGTTGCGCGGCGCGTTGAACACCCGGTCGGCCGCGGGTAGAGG
>CAXTQD010000217.1:0-9249 GCA_964246175.1 uncultured Chthoniobacterales bacterium
GCCTGCCAGAGCTGGGGGTGGTAGGGAACGGGCGTGTCGCGGGCGTTGAGCCGGCGCGGCGGGGCGTCGAGCAGATGGAAGCCCTCCGCCGCGACGCGTGCGACCACTTCCGCCGTCACGCCGCCCCAAGGCATTGCCTCGCCGAGCGCGAGCAGGCGGCCGGTGCGCGCGACGCTGGCGAGCACGGTGTCGGTGTCGAGCGGCTTGACCGTGCGCAGGTCCACGACCTCGACCTCGATGCCGTCGGTGGCGAGGATTTCGGCCGCAGCGAGCGCCTCGTGCACGGACGCGCTGTACGTCACCACGCTCACGTCGCGGCCGGGACGGATGACGCGCGCCTTGCCGACGGGAAGTTCGGGCTGCTCGCTGGTGGGCAGGGCGTCGGCCTTGAGATGGTAATACAGATACTTGTGCTCGCAGAAGATCACGGGGTCGTCGATCTCCACCGCCGCGAGCAGCAGATGGTAGGCATCCTCCACGGTTGCCGGGGTCATCACGATTAAGCCCGGATAGTGCGCATAGATCGCCTCGACGCTCTGCGAGTGAAACGGCCCGCCGCCTGCCGTGCCGCCGCTGGGCATCCGCACCACCAACGGACACGGCACCTGCGTGCGCCAGAACTGCGTCGCAGCCTGGTTGACGATCTGGCTGAACGCTACGCTCGAAAAATCTGCGAACTGCATTTCTACAATGGGCCGCATCCCCTCGACGGTCGCACCGATGGCAAGGCCGATCTGCGCGTCCTCGCTGATGGGAGAGTCCAGCACGCGCTCAGGGTATTCTTTGGAAAGCCCCTTCGTCGCCTTGAACGCGCCGCCGAAGACGCCCACGTCCTGCCCGTAGATGAAGACACGTTCGTCGCGGGCCAAGGCACGCGCCTGCGCTTCACGGATCGCTTCGAGATAAGTCACGCTCATGGGGAGAACAAAAGAAGGGCAGGGACAAGCCCGCCGAAGGCTCGCCTCAGGCCGGGAAATCGGTCAATCCGCGCGTGCTCAACGCGGACCAATCCTCGCGCGCCGGGTCGGGCGCGGCTTCGGACTGCGCGGTAGCAAGCGCGGCGTCGATCTGCGCGACGGCCTTGGCGCGCCAAGCGTCGAGGTCGGCGGCGTCGGCCCAGCTGCGGGTGAGGATTTGCTGGCGGGCCAGCTTCAGGCAGTCGCCCCCGACCGCCGACGTACGCAGCGCCGGGTCCATGTAGGCAGCGTCGTCGTGCTCGCCGTGGCCGGTGAGCCGCAGGAGGTTGGCGACGATCATCTGCGGACCACTGCCGCCGCGCGCCGCCGCGACGGCGTTGCCCACGACATCCAGGCATGCGCCGAGATCCGTGCCGTCGACTGTGTGCCCTGCGAACCCGTACCCAGCCGCGCGGTCTAGGAGATCGTGGCAGGCGTACTGCCGGCCCGTGGGCGTGGAGTAGGCATACTGGTTGTTGGCCACGACCACGACGAGGGGCAGGCGTTCGACGGCTGCCATGTTCATGCCTTCGTGGAAGGCTCCCGTCGATGTGCCGCCATCACCGATGCAGGTTGCGCCGACCACGCCGTCGAGCGAACCGCGCAGCCGCCGCGCCACGAGCGCGCCTGCCACCACGGACACCATCGTGCCCAGGTGGCTGATCATGGCGAAGAGTCCCTCGCGTGGCCGGCCGCGGTGGATGTTGCCGTCGCGCCCGCGCATGGGGCCGAGCGGCGAACCGAGGTAAGTCCGCAACGAGTCGATCACCGGCTCGCCGAACGCCAGCCGCCCCGCCATGTCGCGGATGAGCGGGCCGAAGAAATCTCCTTTGCGCAGCGACACGCCCAAGGACGCGCTCAGCGCCTCCTGGCCGGTGCCGAGGAAGACGCCGCCGTTGATCTTGCCGGCGCGGTACAGGCTGGCGATTTTCTCCTCCAGCGTACGGGCAAGGAGCATCCAGCGAAAAGTTTCGAGGTAGAGCGGACGGCCGGACCCTAGGACCGTCTGCGCCTGGCCAGGGGGAGCTTCAGGAGCAGCGACGGGAAGCATCGCAAGAGTTTAGGCAACCCGTCGAACCGGGCAAGCGAGATTTTGCCGGCAGGCGGCGAGGAACGTGGGTTCAACCCCCTTCCTTTTTTATCCCAGTTTTTGGAACGGCTTTTGCTTCTCAGTTCCGTAAACCTGCGGTGCGGTATGTCCGTCCACCTTGGTTGTCCATGCAAGCCGACACCGCTTTCATTAAGCAGCGCAGCATACAGCTCTACCGCAGCGAACGTACCTCCCTGGCGCGACGCAAGGACCGGATGTTCGCCGTACTCCTCGTGCTCGAATGGCTCGCCGGCATGGCGCTGGCCGAGTGGTCCGGCGGGCGCACGCCGATCTCCTACGTCCCCTGGGTGAGCTTAGAACTCGCCGCCGCCGCGGCGCTCGGGGCGATCTTCGCGGGCGGACCGCTCTACTGCATCTTTCGGCGCTCGCATTGGCCGTTGACGCGCCATGTCGTCGCCGTCGGGCAGATGTTGTTCTCGGGGCTGTTCATCCATCTCTCGGGCGGCAGGACGGAGATGCACTTCCATATCTTCGGCTCGCTGGCGTTCCTGGCGTTCTACCGCGACTGGCGCGTGTTGGTGACGGCGTCGGTCGTCGTGGCGGCCGACCAGTTCGTGCGCGGGGTGTACTGGCCGGCGTCGGTGTTCGGCGTGGGGGCGGTCGACACCACTTGGCGCGCGCTGGAACACGTCGCCTGGGTGGTGTTCGAGGACGTTTTCCTGATCTTCGGCTGCGTCCAGGGCGACGAGGCGATGCACGCCTTGTCTGAACGCCAGGCCGAGATCGAAGACTCGCGTTCCAGCGTCGAGCGCGCCGTCGGCGAACGCACCGCCCAACTCGCCCAGAGCAACCGTGACCTCGGCCGCCAGAACAACGAACGCCAGCGCATCGAGCAGGAACTGCGCGCCGCCCAGAACGACTTGGAACGTCGCGTCAACGACCGTACGGCCGAACTCGCCGCCGCCAACCGCGCCCTCAAGCGCCAGATCGACGACGGCCGCCGGGCGGAGGAGGAACTCGCCCGCACCGTCCAGCGCCACCGCTTCACCAACGACAGCGTGCCGCAGATTGTCTGGACCGCCGGGCCCGGCGGCAAGATCGACTACTTCAACCGCCGCTTCCACGAGTACACAGGCATGACCATGGAGCAGTCGCGCGACGGCGGCTGGGTCCAGGCGCTCCATCCTGACGACCAGAAGGGTCCCCTGGAAGCCGTTCGGCAGGCGATCCGTGATGGACAGGCTCACGACGGCGAACTGCGCCTGCGCCGCGGACAGGATGGCACGTTCCGCTGGCACCTGAGCCGGGCGATCCCCATGCACGATGCTCAGGGTAAGATCGTGCAGTGGTTCGGCACCGCCATGGACATCGACGACCAGAAGCGCGCGCGCGAAACCGCTCAACGCAGCGAGCAACGCTACCGCTCCTTGGTGGCCGCCAGCGCGCAGATCGTCTGGCTGGCCGACGCCGAGTGCCGCATCACGCAGGACCTGCCCGAGTGGCGCGCGGCCACGGGCCAGCGGTTCGAGGAAATGCGCGACTACGGCTGGATGAACGCCATCCATCCCGATGACCGCGAGCGCGCCGCCGAACTCTGGCGCTGGGCGCTGGAAACCAAGACGGTCTACGAGAACGAGCACCGCATGCGCATGGCGGACGGCTCCTACCGGCACTTCTGTACACGCGGCGTGCCCGTGCTGGAAGGCGATGGCCGGGTGCGCGAGTGGATCGGCACGTCCTCCGACATCACCGAGCGCAAGCACGCGGAGGAAGTGGTGCGCCGCGCCCAGGAAGACCTGGAAACGCGCGTCAAGGACCGCACCTCTCAGCTCACCGAGACCAACCGCATCCTCCACCAGCAGGTCACCGAGCGGAAGCGGATCGAGGACGAACTCGCCGAGGCTCGCGACACGGCCCTGCGCTCCGCCACGCTCAAGAGCCAGTTCCTGGCCAACATGTCGCATGAAATCCGCACCCCGATGAACGGCGTCATCGGCATGACGAGCCTCCTGCTGGACACGAGCGTCACCGAGGAACAGCGCGAGTACATCGAGACGATCCGCACCTCGGGCGACTCGCTGCTGGCCATCATCAACGACATTCTAGATTTCTCCAAGATCGAGGCCGGTAAGCTCGACTTCGAGGAACTCGACCTCGACGTGCAGGCCACCGTCGAAGGCGCCATCGACCTCCTCGCCGAAAAGGCTCAGGCCAAGGGCCTCGACCTCGCCTGCCACGTCCTCGAAGACGTGCCCCGCCAACTCCGCGGCGACCCGGGCCGGCTGCGGCAGATTCTGGTCAACCTCGTGGGCAACGCCATCAAGTTCACGGCCAAAGGCAAGGTGCTGGTCCACGTCGCCAAGCTGCAAGAAACCCCGCGCGACGCGCAGATTTGCGTGCAGGTGTCCGACACGGGCATCGGCATGGGCGAGGACGCGGTGCGCGGGTTGTTCCAGCCCTTCGTGCAGGCCGACGGCTCCATGACGCGCAAGTACGGCGGCACGGGCCTGGGGCTGGCGATCTCCAAGCAACTGGTCGAACTGATGGGCGGCCAGATCGGCGTCGAGAGCAACCCGGGGCAAGGGAGCACGTTCTGGTTCACGGTGCTCCTGCCCAAGCAGCCGATCCTGTTGGAGGAAGAAGAGGGCGCCCAGGAACTCACCGCGAGTTTCGCCGGGGTACGAACCCTCGTGGCTGGCACGGCTGGCACGGGTGAAGTGCTGCGTGAACAACTCACCTCTTGGGGCATGGAGGCCGCCGCCCGCGTCGACGGCAAGGAGGCTCTCGCCGCGCTCAAGAAAGCCGCCGAGGATGGCAAGCCGTACGGGTTCGTGCTGGCCGACATGAGCCTGCCCGGCCTGGACGGTCCGACTCTCGCCGCCGCGATCAAGGATGACCCGATGATCTCCCCGGCGCGCGTCATCATTCTCTTGGCTCCCGGTCAGAAGGCCACCTTCACCACGGGTGGGCGCAACGACGTGGCCGCCTGTCTTAGCAAACCCGTCAAACGTTCCGCCCTGCGCGACCTCTTCGCCCAGCAACTCGCCGCCAAGGCCGCCGGTCCCATCCAGCGCCACACTCGGCGCATCGCCGTCGCTCCCCGCCCGGCCAAGGGCAAGGGCAAGCACATTCTGGTGGCCGAGGACAACCACGTGAACCAGAAGGTCGTCATCCGCCAACTCCAGAAGATCGGCTACCGCGCCGACGCCGTCGCCAACGGCCAGGAGGCGCTCGAAGCCACCGGGAAGGTCGCCTACGACCTCGTGCTCATGGATTGCCAGATGCCCGAGATGGACGGCTTCGGCGCGACGCGTGAAATCCGCCGCCGCGAAAACGCCAACGGCATGCACACGCCCATCGTCGCTCTGACCGCCAACGCACTCGAAGGCGACCGTGACCGCTGCCTGGCCGCTGGCATGGACGACTACCTCTCCAAGCCGCTCAAGATCGAGGAACTCCAAGCGATGCTGGAGCGTTGGACCGCCAGGGACGACACTCCTGCCGACAGCAAGGAGTCCCTGCAAACCGCCGCTTGAACGGGTTGAGGCAACCCGGCAAATCAAGACTTTGGAAGCTCGCGAGGCTGGGTGTACCATCGCGGCCGAGTGAACCTCCCGCTCGCCCACACCCTCCGAACCGTGACTAGAACGAACCCGCTCTCCTTCCTGCTTCTCCTCGCCGGATTGACCGCCCTCGGCTTGTTGGACGGCCGTCCCGCCTCCGCACAAATCCTTTTCGCCGTCGACAGCAACAGCGACTCGGTCACCAAGGTCGCCCCCGACGGCAGTACGACCAGCTTCGTCAGCACCGGCCTGAACAACCCCATCGGCGCGGCCTTCGACCCGTTGGGTAATCTCTACGTGTCGAACTTCGCTGGCAACAACGTCAAGAAGATCACGCCGGACGGCGAAGTCTCCGTCTTCGTCCGCACCGGCCTCAGCGGCCCCGGAGGGCTGGCCTTCGACGCGGTGGGCAACCTCTACGTGGCGAACTACACCGGCAACACCATGGAGAAGTTCACCCCGGGCGGCACCGCCTTGGCCTTCGCCGCCGCCGGGCTGAACGACCCGGCTGGCCTGGCCTTCGACGCTTCGGGCAACCAGCGCGAGACCCGGGTGGAAGTGCGACTCCGGGAAGAAGTGCAGCCGGCCCACCGCTTCCAGCGCCGCGCGCGCCGCGTCGTGGAAGCGCCGGGCTTTCAAGTGCGCCGCCGCGAGACCGTCGTACGCCTGGACGTTGTCCGGATCGAGCACCAACGCCCGCCGGAACGCTGCTTCCGCCTCCTCCCAACACCCCGCCCGCTGGTACGCTTCACCGCGTAGGACGACCGCGTTGCCGTTGCCGTCACCGGGGGACGTTGCGAGCCGCTGTGGGCCGCGGCCATCGAGGATGTTCCAGAGCGCCTTGACGCGGCGCGAAGCCGCCGAGACCGGCCGCACGCCAGTGGCGGAGTCCAGCCGGTCGGGTTCGAGGGAAGCCGAGGACGCCGTGCTGGTTGGCTAGCTTGCCCGTGGCGATGCTCGTCCAGAGCATCGGCGAGAGCGCGGGCTGGAGGGTGGCGACGTTGCCCATGACGCCGCGTTCGGCCAGCGAGGCGAGCGCGGGCAGGCCGCCGGCTTCCATCAAGGGCTGCGCGAACTGCCAGCCGGCGGCGTCCCAGCCGACGAGCAGGATCTTGCGGTGGGCGGCGGGAGAATCGGACATCTTCGACGAAAAAAGGCGGCGGCGGTGAGATCATCCTCCCGCCGCCGCTGCCAAAGCAATCCTGGGTAGAGCTTGGAAGCCCGTCCTTAGGCAGCCTTGCGCCGACGCCAGGCAGGAGCGCCGGCACCCAGCGCGCCGACCGTCCCGGGCTCTGGCACCGCTCCGGCGGCGATCTCCGCACCGGTGTTGTCGTAGGCGAGGCCGAGCACGCGGATCGGATTTGCTGTGGTCGGCGAGCCGCTGGGCACACTCACCAAGGCCCAGCCGTATTCAGTGGTGGCACCGTTGAGGAACTTGTAGCCGAGATAACCCGTCGTGCCCCGGTCCAAACACCCGACGTACCCGAGGTGGTCAGAGAATTGGGTTCGGTGCTGGTCCCATGGACGGAACTCATGCTGATGAGCGTGCCGGCCGCGGGTTCCAACGGGTTGTTCGACGCGTCGGAGACGAAGCGATCAAGGGCGGAGGAAGTCGGGTAGAACCACGCGCGCGGCGCTGGTGCCCCAGAAATGAATGACCGGCGCAGTGGCGTCACCACCGTTGACCGAGGCGTACGTGGTGCCCACGGTAAAGGTGACCGTGTTGATGTAGTCACCCGAGCTGGTGGCAGGAACAGCGATGTTCACTGAACCGCTGTAGACGATGCTGGCTTTTGCCTGCGGTGCAACGGCAACGGTGCACGCACCGGCCGCGGCCAGCGCGGAGTAGGCCGTCGGGCGGCGTTGCAGTTTGCTGTCTGGCAGAGTTCCCGTAGGTACTGATCCCTGCTCTGGTCGCATGTTGTTTGGTTGATGATCTGCGGGCAACTCGCTTCGGCCGCTGACCAGGTAGCGCGAAGGACCGTGGGATAGAACCGCGTCGGAACCACCCGTGCCGGACGCGGCTTGTACGCAAAGCTAGGAGGCTTGCCAAGAAAGATTTACGCGGAATGTAAGAAAAGGTGCTTCAGCCCAGAAAACGTTCGAGATTCATGGTTGAAGCTGTGCGGTTTTCTGGGATGCGGCTGATCCCTCGCTGTGTAGTTGCTCGCTTTTGCCAAAGCTGCCCGCGATGCTCAGTCCCTCGTCGGAACCCGCCGCCGGGTTGGTGGTGCCGATCAGGTCGGCGCGGATTTCCGTTTCGCGTTCGCGCCGGGCCATGCGTACGGCCACGAGCTTGCTGACGCCGGCCTCTTCCATCGTCACCCCGTAGAGCACGTCGGCGCGGGCGATGGTGCGCTTGTTGTGCGTGATGACCACAAACTGGCTCTGGCTCACGAAGCGGTCCAGGATTTTGAGGAAGCGCGCGATGTTCGACTCGTCGAGCGGCGCGTCCATTTCGTCGAGCACGCAGAACGGACTCGGCTTGACCATGTAGACGGCGAACAAGAGCGCCACGGCCGTCATGGTCTTCTCGCCGCCGGACATCAGCGTCACGCTCCCGAACTGCTTGCCGGGGGGGCGCGCGATGATGTCGATGCCGCATTCCAGCGGGTCCTCCTCGTTGACCAACAGGAGGTTCGCCTTCCCGCCGCCGAAGAGTTCGGTGAACATCTCCTGGAAGTTAACCCGCACGCGCTCGAACGTCTCGGCGAAGAGGTCGCGGCTCGTCGCGTTGATGCGCGCGATGATGGCGTGGAGCTCCTTCTTGGCGGCGACGAGGTCGGCGTTCTGAGTTTCGAGGAAGGTGTGGCGTTCTTCGAGCGCCTCGTACTCGGCGATGGCGTCGGCGTTGACCGCGCCGAGGCTGTCGAGCTTCTCTCGCAGGCTGCGGACGAGACCCTCCACGCGTGTCCAGTCGGCAGGCGCACCGGGCTGTTCGACGAGGCGTTGGTAGGTCTCCAGGAACGCGGCCGGTTCGGGGAGAAAACCGTGCAGGTCTACGTTGAAGCGCTCGGCGACGTGGGCTTGCAGGTTTTCCTGCCGGAGACGGAGTTGCGCCTCGCGGACCTCGTAAGACGTGCGGCGGTCCTGCCAGGCGGTGAACGACTGGCGGCGGGCGCGGAGGGAGTTTTCTACGGCCTCGGCGGCCGTGGCGGCCTCGGCGTGTTCCTCACGGCGGGCGACGATGACGCCATCCGCCGTGGCGAGGTTAGCGGTGGCAAAGTCGATCTCGGCGTCGAGCGCAGCGAGGTCCGTGCCGTAGCGTTCGAGGCGGCGACCGTGCTCGGTGAGTTCGTGGCGGCGGCGATTGATGAGTTCGGCCAACTCGATGCGGCGGGCGTCCATCGGCTGACGCTGGCGGCGCAAGCTCTCGTGGCGTCCCTGCTCGGTGGCGACGCTCAGGCGAACCTCGTTGAGGGTCTCGGCGAGCGAGGTTTCCTGCGCGCGGGCCGTCTCGGTGGCTTCGGCGGCGGCGGCGCGGGCGGTGGTGTGGCGTTCGTGCGCAGCGGAGGCTTCCGCGAGGCGGGACTCGACCCCGGCGACGGCGTCGCGCGCGGACCCAGCCCGGCGCTCGGCGTCAACCCGGTCGCGGGAGAGGCTCTGCGAGCGCGCGGTGAGGTCACGGGCCTCGCGTTCGATGAAGGCGGCCTGCGTTTGCAGTGCGGCGACCTGCGCC
>CAXTQD010000218.1:0-6197 GCA_964246175.1 uncultured Chthoniobacterales bacterium
CGGTGCGGATCGTCGGCGACTCACGCTATACGCTGCTGCTCACGCACAACCTGCTCCACCACGGCGGCTTCTCGCTCGACCGCTACGGACTCCCGCGCCAACTCCCCGTCGACTACGGCGCGGCCAAGCTCGACGGCGAACTCTACCAGCTCGAATACGTGGACGGGCACCTGTACTACTTTTTCCCGCCGGGCACCTCGATCCTGGTCGCGCCGTTCGTGCTCGCGCAGGAGGCGCTCGGCCTGTCGGTGGTCGGGCCGGACGGGAAGTTCAACGTCCAAGAGGAGGTGCGTGATCAGCATTTTATCGCCTCGTCGCTGATGGCGACCCTGGGAATCATCTTTTACTTGACCGCCCGCCTTGTGCTGCCTGCGGGTTGGAGCGCGGTCGTCGCTCTCGGCGCGTCACTGGGCACGCAGGTCTACAGCACGGCCTCGCGTGCGTTGTGGAACCACACCTGGGGCCTCCTGCTCATCACCGGGACGATCTATCTTCTCCTGTCACGCGAGACCGGCAGGCGGGAAAGACTGCCGCCCGTCCTGCTGGCGACGCTCCTGTCGTGGTCGTACTTCGTGCGGCCGACCAACAGCCTCTTCATCCTTGGCGCCACGGTGTATCTGCTACTTTTCCACCGCGTGGGGTTCGTGCGCTACGCGCTGACGGGCGCGATGTGGCTGGGAGCGTTCGTGGTGTGGTCGTGGTTCCATTACGGACGGCTGTTACCGACGTACTACGCGGCGGCGCGGCTCCAGACGGTCACGCTGGTGGAGGCGCTGGAGGGCAATCTCGTCAGCCCCTCGCGCGGACTGCTGATCTACGTGCCGGTGGTGCTGTTCGTCGTCTACCTGCCGTTGCGCTACTGGGGCTACCGCCGCCACGCGCGCCTGCTCGGGCTGGGAGCGGCGGTGAGCGCGTGCCAGTACGCGGCGGTGTCGGGGTTCGTACCGTGGTACGGCGGCGGCTGTTACGGACCGCGCTACACGACCGAATTTGTCCCGTGGCTCGCCCTGACGGCCGCGCTCGGCCTCGCCGCGGCGTTGCGCTGGCGCGAGGATTACCGGCGCGCTCCCGACCCCGGCGCGTGGCACCGCACCCTGGCAACGGGCGGCGCGCTGCTGGCTGTGAGCATCCTCATCAACGCCCGCGGGGCCATCGCCCGCTCCACCCGCGCGTGGAACGAGGTGCCCGTGCCCATCGACAAGGCCCCCGCCCGGGTCTGGGACTGGCGCTACCCGCAAATCCTCGCCGGCATTCTCCCGCTGCCGCTGCCGCACGACTTCCCGCTCATCCACAATCGTCAGCGCGTCTTTTTCGGCCGCGAGGGCGCGCGCCCCTACCAGTACGAGGGCTGGCGCGACAGCGATGTCGACGGCTGCTGGACCTCCGAGAAATACTCCAAGCTGATCTTCGCCCTCGACGGGGCGGACCCGCGCTGGCTGCGGCTGAACTTCGGTACGTACGTGCATCCGCCCCAGCTCACGCAGCAGCGGATCATCGTGCTGCTCAACGACCACGTCATCGGCGAATTTGTCGGCAAGTCGCTCGTGCCGCGCCAGTACGTCCTGCCGCTACCTGTCGGGTTGCTGCGGCGCGACCACAACGTCCTGTCCCTCGACCTGCCCGGCGCCACCGTGCCGGCCGACCTCGGCGTCGTCAACGACACCCGGCGGCTGGGAATCTCGATGCGTTGGCTGGAGTTCACCGACGTGGAGCCCATGCCCGAGCCCGAGCCGGAGCTTTGAGCGGTGTGGGGGGCAACATCGCCGTTGCCACGACGCAGCAACCCTGCTAATCGTCGCGCTCTCCGCCGTTTGCCCCATGTCCCTGCCCATCCTGCCCGACGACGACACCAACGTGATCGTCGTCATCATCCGCTGGCGGGTGACCCGCGGCGTGGTGGCCGCGGCCGTCGTGGCGCTGAGCCTGTTCTACCTGCGGGGCTACGCGCGGACGTACGATCCCACCTTCGGCTGGACGAAGATGATCTCCTTCGGCGGCCGAGTCGCGCCCGAAGCCCTGCCGCGCCTGCAACGGATTGCGCACTTCGTCACCGCACCCGACGACCTTGGCGCGGACGGGCAGTTCTACGCGCAGATGGCGATTGACCCATCGCTGCGCGACCCGGCGTTCGACACGGCGATGGACAATCCCATCTACCGCGCGCGGCGGATCGGGCTGCCCGTGCTCGCTTTCACCTTGGGTGGGGGCAAGCCACGGTGGATCATCCAGGTGTACGCGCTGGCGAACCTGTTCTTCTGGTTCGGGCTGCTGGCGGTTCTCTTGCACTTATTAAAGCCGTCGACGGAGCGGGCGCTGCTGTGCCTGTGCGCGGCGCTGCTCGGCTACGGGGTGATCGCCAGCATGGAACTGTCCGTCACCGACCTGCCGGCGGCGGCGTTGCTCTTTGCCGGGCTGGCGCTCGGGCCGACATGGGGCGGCTACGGCACGCTGGCGGCGGCGGCGCTCACCCGCGAGACGAGCGCCCTGGCGGCGTTCGGGGCGCTCGACCGGCGGCAAGGGCCACGGCGCGCGGCGGCGCTGTTGGCCGTCGCGCTGGTGCCGCTCGGACTGTGGACGCTGTACGTCCTGCACCGCTTCGGCCACGCGGGGGACACGGCGGGGGCAAGGAATTTTTCCTGGCCCTTTGCGGTAATGGGACGGGAGTTTGCCGGGGCGGTGGCACGCTGTTGGAACTCTGGCCTCGACCCCGCCGACCCGTTGCGCTGGCTGTACGCCGACGACCCGCCGCGGCACCTGTCCACGGTGGTGGCGACGGCCTGTCAAGGAGTGTACCTCCTCCTGCGGCGTGACCCGGGCTCGGCCGTGTGGCGCACGGGGATTCTCTACGCGGGGTTGAGTGCCGTGCTCGGCGACGCCGTGTGGGAGGAACCCAGCAACGCGGCCCGCGCCAGCCTGCCGCTGGCCGTGTGCTTTTACCTGCGCCTGGCCCGGGAAGACGGCCGACCGTTCTGGCCGTTCTTCGTCCTGGGCAGCCTGTCCTTGCCGTACGCGGTCCACGAGTGGTGGACTGCCGCCTGAAGCTCTGTGAAACCAACTTCATCCTCACCGCCGCCTGCCGCTGACGCCGACGACCTAGTGGCGGTGGTTTTTTTCGTCTCCACGCGCCCGCTGCGCACGGCGTTGACGGTGTTGGTCGTGTGCTTACTGAGTGCGTTCGTGGTGCGCACGTACGTCCAGGCGTACGACCCCGTTTATGGGTGGACGAAGCTGATCTTCTTCGGCCAGGACTTCGCCGCGCACACGCTGCCGCGCCTTCAGAACGTCAAGCACTACACCGAGACGAGCGAGGGCGGGCACGGCGGCTACGACGGGCAGTTCTACGCACAGATGGCCATCGACCCGTCCCTGCGCGACCCGACGTTCCTGCAGTCGCTGGACATGCCGGCGTACCGCGCGCGGCGCATCGGGCTACCGGCCGCGGCGTTCGTGCTGGGCGGGGGCAAGCCGCGCCGGGTCCTCCAGGCGTACGCCCTGGGGAATCTACTTTTCTGGTTCGTGCTGCTCGGGGCGCTCTGCCGGCTCCTGCGTCCGCGCACGCTGCCCGCGCTGTTGTGCCTAGCCGGGGCGTGCCTGTGCTCGGGGACGATTGCCAGCATGGAACGCTCTCTGATCGACCTGCCGGCGGCGGCACTGCTCTTTGCCGGGCTGGCGCTCGGTTCGCTGGGCGGCTACGGGCTGCTGGCGGCGGCGGCGCTCACCCGCGAGACGAGCGTACTGGGGGCGGCGGGGTTCTGGGACGGACGGCTGCCGTGGCGTGAGGGCGGCAGTTGGCGGCGCTTGTTCGCGGCGGCGACGGCGGCGGTCGTGCCGCTGGGCCTGTGGCTGCTCTACGTCAACCACCACCTCGGCCACGACACGACGGCGGGCATCGGCAACTTCGCCCTGCCCCTGCAAGCGTGGGGCGAACGCCTCGTCGAACAAATCCACCGCCTCTCCGCCCAGAAAGACGGCCCTTTCTGGAGCAACCTCTTCACGGGTGACTGGATCTACACGCACTATCCCACCTACGAACTGACAACGCTGCTGGCGGTGTTCTTCCAGGGGCTCTTCCTGGCGTTGCGGCCCGACTGGCGCTCACCGTTCTGGCGGGTGGGGGCGTGCTATGTGTTCCTGGGCACCGTGCTGGGTCCATCGGTGTGGGACGACACGACGGCGGCCGCGCGCGTGCTGCTGCCGCTGACGGTGTGTTTCTATCTCCAGCTCGCCCGCCAGCGTGGGTGGTGGTTCTGGGTCTTTTTCGTTCTCGGCAGCCTGTCGGTGCCGTACGCGGTCTACACCTTCGGAGGCGGCAGCTGAAAGCCCGCCGCCGCTAGACAAAAGCGGCCGGGCGGGTATAAGTTGCGCTGCCGGAATGCACAAAATTTTTCCCCGTCCGCCGTTCGTCCGCGCCTGCGCCCCGTCGGGGTTCCCATGGTAGCGGGCATCGAATCCAACCGGCCCCGCAACGTTGACGCCAAGCGAGCCGCCGCCATCCTCTACGGCGACTGGGGCACGAGCAAAGCCTACGTCATCGGTCTGGCCTTCGCGTTCGCAGGGTACTCGTCGTTCTGGCTGATCGCGGCCATGTGCGTGCTGACGGCCGTGGTCGCCGTCAACTACATGGTGATCTGCGCGCACTACCCCGACGGCGGCGGCGTGTACGCGAGCGTGCGTCATCGCTCGGAGATCATCTCCATCGTCGGGGCGTTCCTCCTGATCGCCGACTACATCGTCACGGCGGCGCTGAGCGCGCTGTCGGCCTTCCAGTACCTCGGGGTGCCGCACCCGGAGAAGTTCGCCGCCCTGGCCATCGCGGGCATCGGGGCGCTGAACTGGTTCGGGCCGAAGCACACCGGCGGGCTGGCCTTCGCGGTGGCGATCCCGACGGCGATTGTCGTCTTCCTGCTCGCCGCACTCGGACTGCCGCACCTCGGCGAGGCGTGGCACAACGTCCAGCCGCTTTCCCACGACTGGAAGTTCAACTGGACGAGCTTCGTGTCCATCGTGCTCGCGCTCTCGGGCGTGGAAGCGGTCGCCAACTCCACGGGCGTCATGCGCCTGGACCCCGGCGGCGACAACCGCCACAAGCCGAGCGTGGTCAAGACGAGTACGCCGGCGATCCTGTGGGTGATGTTCGAGGTCTGCGTCTTCACGGCGCTGTTAGGCCTCCTGATGCACGCCTTGCCGGGCCTCCAGCCGATCGCGAGCGACCCGGGAGACCCGACCGTGGACCGGATGCACCCGGCCGTCACCGCCCCCGGCGACCCAGGCGTGCGCGACTACATGCTGCGCTACATGGGCGAATACTTCGGCTCGTACCACTTCGGGCCGGCGGCGGGGCACGTCATCGGCGTGGTGGTCAGCATCGTTTTCGGCGTGCTCCTGCTCTCGGCGGTCAACACGGCCATCGGCGCGCTGGTTTCCACGCAGTTCCTGATGGGACGCGACCGGGAGTTGCCCGCGATCTTCCGCCGGCTCAACAACTGGGGCGTGCCCACCTGGGGGCTTGTCGTCTCGACCGTCGTGCCACTGGCCCTGGTGCTCCTCGTCAGCGATCTCTCGGGCTTGGCCGAACTCTACGCTGTGGGCGTCGTGGGCGCCATCGCCACGAACCTCGGCGCTTGCTCGACCGACCGCCGGCTCGAACTCCGCACGTGGGAGCGCACGCTGATGTTTGTCACCTTCATCGTGATGGTGGTCATCGAGTTGTCGCTCTTCATCGACAAACCGGCGGCGCGGACCTTCGCCGTGACGGTGCTCGCCATCGGCTTGGCGATGCGTGCCCTCGGCCGCGAACAGGCCCAGCGTGGGGCTTTCGTACTGGTGCTGGTGATGGTCGGCGCGCTTTTCGTGACCCAGGACTACGCCGCCGCCGTGGTGGCTGTCACCGTGCTCGCCGCGGGCCTGATCGTGCGCGGGCTCCTGGGCGAGCGCAAACTCAAGATCGAGGCCAAGAAAGCCGAACTCGCCGGCCTCTCGCCGCTGGGCTCGACCTTCCCCGGCGCGCCGGCGATGGGAGATTCCCCCGTCGCCCTGCCCATCGGCAACCGCGAGGAGGTCAGCGGCCCGCCGGTGCTCTGCGCGGTGCGCGGCATCGGCAAGACGCTCGACTTCGCCCTGGAAGAAGCCCGCGACAGCCGCCGGCCGCTGTACCTGCTTTTTGTGCGCGAACAGCCCGTCATCACCAGCGAGGACCG
>CAXTQD010000218.1:6207-9239 GCA_964246175.1 uncultured Chthoniobacterales bacterium
CCTACGCACGCAACAACGCCGACGGAGCCGTGGTGCTGCCGGGCTACGCGGTGAGCGATTCGCCGGCGGACACCATCGTGGACTTCGCGGCGACCATCGGTGCATCGCGGCTGATGCTGGGCGCGCCGAGCCGCAGCGGGTTGGTCAATCTTTTGCGCGGCAACATCATCCGGCAGGTGTCTGATCTATTGCCGCCCGACATCCACCTGCTCGTCTGCGCCTGAGCGGGAGCGCCGGCGGCGTTTTGTCACGCGGCGTAGCAGGCCAGCGCGGGGAAAGAGTGCGAATCAGAAGGGTGAAAAAACTCCTCATCCCCACCCTCCCCTGCCTCCTCGCCGCTTCGCTGTTCACCGTCGCCGCCCCGCTTCGTGCCGCGGACGACAACGGCAAGGAACCCGCCCTCTCGGAAACCGAGCAGAAATATCTCCAGGGCGTCGTCAGTGAAAACCTCGGCGAGATCGCCATGAGCTATCTGGCCATCGAGAAATCCGCCAGCAACGACGTGAAGAGCTACGCGCTGGATGTCATCGACACCCACACCAAGACGATGAAACAAATCCTGGAGATGGCCAGCCGGCATAACTGTTTCCTCTCCCTGGAACCCAACCTCAGCGCGTACAACAACCTCGTGAAACTCGGCGGTTCCGAGTTCGATAAGGCTTTCACCACCGAGGCTCAGCGCATCAATCAGGAAGCCAGCAGCAAGCTCCAGCCGCTCACCGGCCAGATCAACGCCAGCGACGTGAAGAGTTTCGCGCAAGACGACCTCAAGGACGACCAGGACCACGTCAAGAAGGCGCAGGATTTGGCCGACAAGCTCAAGTAAGACGCCCGCTACAGAATTGACCCCGGGGCAGCCGACGGGCATGATGCATAGGCATGGACCGGCTGCCCTCGAGTGTCGCTACCCGCCGGGTCGTTGTCGGGTTGGCTGTCGTGGGTGGGATCGTCGTCTTGGCGCGAGTGCCACGAGGGGATTGGTCCGTCCTCAGTAAATTTCTGCCTGGGCTGGGCGGCTTACTTGGCGGCGTGGTGCTCATGGCTCCTGAGCTTGTGCGTTGGACGCTCGCGCCGTTCTCGAACCTGGTCGACAGCATCCTGATGCCTTCGGAGACCGTCGTGCCGCCGGCCGACCTGAAGCTGGCGCGCTCCTACGGCCAGTCGCTGCGTTATGAGGAAGCGTCCGAGGAATACGCACGCATCCTCCAATACCATCCCGACCACACCGAAGCCTGTCTGGAAGGCATCCGCGCAGCGGGGTTGGCGGGAGACGAGCGGCAGGCGAGGAAGTTCCATCTCGCCGCTCGGCGGGTGCTGCGTGCGCGGGACCAGCGTCGCCTGCTCGAAAACGTGTACGAGGCACGCCACCAGCCGCTGGAACATTTGGAGGCAACAATTTCCGGGGCGTCGCCAGAGGAGCCTCTGGACAGGCCGTGAGACGACCGTTCCAAACCGACTGTAGGGACGCTCGGAGAGCCGTCCCTACAGTCGGTTTGGATGCCGCTGGCGCGGCGGGAGGTTTTCACTGCGCCGCTGCCTGCTCGCCGCTCGCGCCGCCGTCCGTCTTCATGTGCAGCACGTCGGCGAGGAACGCCCATGCGTCCGCATACTCGTCGATAAGCTTGGTGGTCGGCCGGCCGCCGCCGTGGCCGCTCTTCGTCTCGATCCGGATCAGAGTCGGCACGTCCGCCGCCTGATCGGCCTGCAAGGTCGCCGCGAACTTGAACGAATGCGCTGGCACCACGCGGTCGTCGTGGTCGCTCGTCGTCACCAACGTCGCCGGGTAACGCACTCCCGGCTGCAGGTGGTGCAGTGGCGAATACGCATACAGTGACTTGAACTGCTCCGCGTCGTCCGACGAGCCGTAGTCCGAAGCCCAGCCCCAGCCGATGGTGAACTTCTGGAAACGCAGCATGTCCATGACGCCCACCGCCGGCAGTGCCGCCGCGAACAGGTCGGGCCGCTGCGTCATCGTTGCCCCCACCAAGAGTCCACCGTTGCTGCCGCCGCGGATCGCCAGCTTCGGCGTGGACGTGTACTTCTCGCCGATTAGGTACTCGGCCGCGGCGATGAAGTCGTCGAACACGTTCTGCTTGCGTTCCTTCGTGCCGGCGAGATGCCACTCCTCGCCGTACTCGCCGCCGCCGCGCAGGTTCGGCACCGCGTAGACCCCGCCCATCTCCATCCACACGAGGTTGGCCGGCGAGAAGGCAGGCGTCAGCGAGATGTCGAACCCACCGTAGCCGTAGAGCACGGTTGGGTTCCGGCCGTCGCGCTGGAGGCCCTTCTTGTACGAGATGACCATCGGCACGCGCGTGCCATCCTTCGAATGGTAAAACACCTGCTCGCTCGTGTAATCCTCCGGGTTGAAGGCAACCTTTGGCGTGAACACATGGCTCAGCGCGTCGGTCTTCACGTCGTAGCGGAAGATCGACGGCGGCGCGGTGTAGGTGGCGAACGAAAAGAACGTCTCCTCCTCCTGCGGCTTGCCGCCGAAGCCCGTCGCCGTGCCCAGGCCCGGCAGCGGCACCTCGTGCAGGAATTTGCCGTCCGTGCCGAACACCTTCACCTGCGCGTGCGCATCCTGGAGGTACTCGGCGACGAACCGACCGCCGACATAGTTCACGTTCTGGAGCGTCTCTCCAGCCTGCGGGATGATCTCGTGCAGCACGGGCGCGCCGGCGGCCGGGTCGGCCTGGCTGTCCACCGACACCAACCGGCCGCGCTCGGCGTCGCGGTTCGTGGCGAAGAAGAACGTGGGGCCGTCGTTGCCCACAAAGGCGTAGTGCGCGTCGGCTTCGCGCAGGAGTTCGACGACGGGCGCGCCACCCGCCACACCGTCCTTGAGCGAACGGTAGAAGATCCGGTTCTTGGGGTCCGTGCCTTTCTGGGCGTCGATGATCAGGTACTGTCCGTCTTCGGTGACTTCGCCGGTGAGGTTCCACTCCTTCTGATCTTTCCGTTCGTAAATCAGCGGGTCCTGGTCCTGCGGGGTGCCGACGGTGTGGTAGTAGATCTTGTGGAAGTAGTTG
>CAXTQD010000219.1:0-1288 GCA_964246175.1 uncultured Chthoniobacterales bacterium
CTACTCGACCGACGGCAAAACGCTGACCATGGATACCGGCGTCGGCAAGCAGGAGTTGAAGCGGGTCGACTGAGCACCGCGCCCCCGGACGATGGAACCCGAGACGTTCCGCATCCAGGAAGTCCTCGAAGCGGACCGGCCGCGCGAACGCCTCGCCGCGCTCGGTGCACACACCCTGACCAACACCGACCTCGTCACGGTGCTGCTCGAAGGCGACGCGCCGCTGCCCGACGCCGACGCGGACGCCGCCGACCTGACCCGCCGGTTGTTGACGCGCTTTCGCTCCCTGCGCACCCTGGCGCGTTGCGACCCGCGCGAACTCGCCTCCGTCGCGGGCCTGGGCAAGGACAAGGCGCTCGTATTGGCCGCCGCCTTTGAACTCGGCCGCCGCGCTGCGCGCGCTGTTGCTCGACACGAAGTTCCAGCTCATCCGCATCGAGGAAATCTCCCTCGGCAGCCTGAACGAGAGCGTCGCCCACCCGCGCGAAATCTACCGGCCCGCGCTCATCCATTCGGCGTACGCCATCATCATGGTGCACAACCATCCCTCCGGCGACCCGACACCCAGCAAGGCCGACAAAATTCTGACCAAAAAGCTCATCGAGGTAGGCGAAACGCTCCAGATCGCCCTGGCCGACCACATTATCATCGGCGGGATGCAGGCCGGCAAGCCGTCGTACTACAGCTTCAAGGAAGCGGGCGTGATCCCCTGATGAGCGCGCCGGGCCTCATCCACCCGACCGCCGTCATCGACCCGGCCGCCTGGCTGGCCGAAGGCGTGCGCGTCGGAGCCTACGCGGTGATCGAAGGACCGGCGGAACTGGGCGCGGGCTGCGTGCTGGAAGCGCACGCGATCCTCACCGGTCGGGTGCGACTCGGCGAGGGCGTGCGCGTGGGTCACGGCTCGGTGATCGGCGGTTGGCCGCAGGATTTCGCCTTCGACCCGGCGACGGACAGCGGCGTGGAAGTAGGCGACGAGTCCCAGATCCGTGAACACTGCACAATCCACCGCGGCACGAAGCCGGGCAGCGTCACCCGCCTGGGCGCTCGGTGTCTCCTGATGGCGAACGCCCACCTCGGCCACAACGCCCGCGTCGGAGACGGCGTCATCCTGGCAAATGGCTCCATGCTCGGCGGCTACGTGGAACTGGGCGACCGGGTCTTCGTGGGCGGCGGCAGCGTGTTCCACCAGTTCGTGCGCGTGGGCCGGGGGGCGATGATCCAGGGGCTGAGGGCGTTTTCCAAGGACGTGCCGCCCTTTACCCTCGGCGCGGAGCGCAACAACGTC
>CAXTQD010000219.1:1298-9226 GCA_964246175.1 uncultured Chthoniobacterales bacterium
TTGAACGTCTCGCAGGCCATCGCCGCGGCGCGGGAGCGTGCCTGGGGAGCATCGGCCGCGGAGTTTTGGGCGTTCGTGGAAGGGGCCAAAAAACGTGGGGTGTGCGGGTTAGGACGCACGGTCAGCCGCGAGCAGGACGAGGGTTGACGGACGCCCGCACGCCGGGAAAGTGACGCCCAGCTTTTTTCTATGGACACCTTTGTCGTTTTCTTCGCGGACCAGGACCAGATCGCGGTGGAGGCCGACGAGTACAGCTACGACTCGGCGTTTTTGACCTTCACCCGCCACGGCGAGAAGGTGGCGGTGTTCTACGCGAGCAAGATCCTCGGTTTCGCGCGGGCGGACGCCATCGTCGAGGACGAAGACGGCGAACACGGCGGGCGCGAGGACGACGAGGAAGAATATTAAGGGCACGCTGCCCGCGTGCAGCGCATTTTGCGCTTGGAGTCTCCCGCCGCACCCCGCTAACGTCGGGCGCTACCAATGAACATCTTCGTCACCGGAGGAGCCGGCTACATCGGCAGCATCTGCGTCGAACAGCTCCTCGACCGCAGCCATCAAGTCACGGTTTTCGACAACCTCACCGAGGGGCATCGCCGCGCCGTGGACGGGCGCGCCACGCTTGTCACCGGCGACCTCAACGTGCCCGACAGCATCGGCCAAGCCCTTGCCGACGCCAAGCCGGACGCCGTCATGCACTTCGCCGCCAACGCGCTCGTGGGCGAGTCCATGACCAACCCGGGCAAGTACTTTCGCAACAACGTTGGCGGCGGGCTGAACCTCCTCGACGCCATGCTGGCCGCCGGGTGCAAGCGATTCGTGTTCTCCTCGACGTGCGCGACCTTCGGACCGCCGGAGCGCGTGCCGATGGACGAAACCCTACCGCAAAAGCCGATCAACCCCTACGGAGAGAGCAAGTTGATGTTCGAGCAGGTGCTCAAGTGGTACGAGTCCATCCACGGCTTGCAGTTCGTGGCGCTGCGCTACTTCAACGCCGCCGGGGCCACCGAGCAATTCGGCGAGGATCATCGGATCGAAACCCACCTCATCCCCAACATCCTCAAGGTCGCCCTCGGGCAAAAAGACCACGCGGAAATCTACGGCACCGACTACGAGACGCCCGATGGCACCTGCATCCGCGACTACATCCACATCGTCGACCTCGCGCAGGCGCACATCCTCGCCCTCGCTGCGCCGGAGAGCGCGTTCTACAACCTGGGCACTGGCGGCGGCAACAGCGTGGCGGAGGTCATCGAGTGTTGCCGGCGCGTGACCGGCCACGCCATTCCCGTTGTCGAGAAGCCCCGCCGCCCCGGCGACCCGCCGCGGCTGATCGCCGCCTCCGGCAAAATCCAGAAGGCCCTCGGCTGGCAGCCCAAGTACCAGTCGCTCGACGCCATCATCGAGAGCGCCTGGGCGTGGCACCAGCGTCACCCGCACGGCTACGGAGACTAGGAGCAGGCAGACGTTAGAAGGATAGAAAGAGCGATTCCGTGCAGATGTTCATCGACGAACACAGACGGGTAGGATGCGCCTGCCGCCGACCTTGGCCAGCATCGCTGGTCCTTTGCTGCCTGCTGGCCACCTTTTGTTTGCTGCCTGCTGGCCTCCTGCGTGCCCAGACGCGCAATAACAACAACGCTGGCACCGCCACGTCGGGGCAGCCCGGCGACTTCTTCAGCACGCCGGGACGCGAGGGGCCCATCGACATCTCCTCGCAGGGCGGCACGACCTACAGCACGACCCCGGCGGGACGCGTCGCCACGGGCACGAGCAACGTCGTCATCACGACCGACGACGCCGTGATCTACTGCGACCACGCCGAGTACAACCTCGAAACCAAGGAAGCTCTCCTGGTCGGCAACGTGCGCATCTACCGGCTCGACAGTTCGCTCCTGGCCGACCGCGCCGTCTACAACTTCGACACCAAGCGCATCCACGCGCTCGACTTCGAGGGCTCGCGCCCGCCCTTCTCCTTCGGCGGCATTGACCTGTTCTCCCCGCTCGTCGGCGCGCAGTACAACGTGCGCGAGGGCACGTTCACCACCGACGACTCCTCCAAGCCCGACTACCACATCAAGGCCCGGCGCATCCGCATCTACCCGGACAACCGGATCATCTACGTCGGCGCGACGCTCTACATCGGCACGTCGCGCGTCTTTTATTTCCCGTACTTCTACCAGTCGCTCGACCAGCAGAGCGGCTACCAAATCTCGCCCGGGTACGAGAGCACCTTCGGCGCGTACCTGCTGACTGGGTTCGCTTTTCCGGTCACCGACCACGTCACCGGCACCCTGCACCTCGACTACCGCACCTCGCGCGGGCCGGGCCTGGGCCTCAACTTCGAATATAAGCCCAACCGCCGCGTGCCCACGCCTACCCCGCTCACGGGCGCCGCTCCCTACGCCAGCGACGAGGACCCGTCCACGGCCGCCGGCGGCTCCGGGGCGGGCGGCTCCGCCCCGCACAACAACGCGGCCACCACCAATTCCTCTGCCCACACCGACAACCCCTTCGCCAGCGGCGACGACTACGCGCTCACCGGCGACGCGCTCTCACGCTCCATCCGCCGGGAGGACGGCATCCAGTTCCTGAGCTACTACACGCACGACGACCATCCCGACCTCAACCGCACCTCGCTCGACCGTCTGCCCATCGACGTGAACCGCTACCGCTTCGCGCTCAAAGGCACGCAGACCATCACCGACGACCTCTACGTCAAGGTGGACGCCGACAAGCTCAGCGACCGCTACCTGCTCCAGGACTTCTACGAGGGCGAGTTCACCCGCGACCCGAACCCCGACAACGTTGCGCAGGTGACCTACCATCGGCCGACCTTCGTGGCCTCGCTGGTCGGCCGCGCACAGTTCAACAACTTCTTCGACGCCACCGAGCGGTTGCCCGAGGTGTCGCTGGAGTTCCCGCACCTGCCGCTGGGCGACGGCACCGGCATCTACTACACGACGACGAGTTCGGCCGGGTTTTTGCGCCGGGCCTTCGACAGCGCCAGCCCGCTGCCCGAGTACAGCACGTTCCGGCTCGACACGTACCACGAGTTCAACTACGCGCACACGTTCTTCGGCTGGCTGAGCGTCGTGCCGCGCGTGGGCTTGCGGGCCACGTACTACGGCAACTCCGCCCCGGGCAACGACCAGGCCGCCAGCATCCAGGGCCTCGAAGACGACGCGCCCCTGCGCTCACTCCTGGGCCTGGACACGACCAACGCTACTGCTGCCGACCTCCAGGCGCGCGCGAGCCTCCAGCAGGAGATCAACAACTTCCAGGTGCGCGGCGACATCTTCCGGCCCGTCGTGGACACGGGCGTTGAGGTGTCCTTCAAGCTCTCGCGCGTTTACAAGGACGCGGAAAGCCGCGTGTTCGGGCTCGATGGACTCCAGCACATCATCCAGCCCTACATCAATTTCTCGGAGGTCGAGGACTTCGGCATCGGTTCTCGCGAACTGCTCCAGTTCGACCGCCGGTTGCCGACGACGCAGCTTTTGCCGCTGACCTTCCCGCAGTACAACATGGTGGACTCCATCAACGAGGCCACCGACGTGCGCCTCGGCGTGCGCAACCGCCTCCAGACCAAGCGCGACGCGCTGACCTTCAACTGGCTGGAGGTGGACACGTTCTTCCAGGTCAACGTCTACGATCCCGCGTACCCGACGCGCGTGTCCAACGTATTCAATCAGATCACGTTCCGACCGCTGCCGTGGGTCAACGCCACGGTGGACTCGCAGTTGCCGATCTTCAACGGCAGGCGCGGGTTCACGGAGATCGATTCCAGCATCTCGGTGATGCCGACCTCCAACCTCAACCTCGTCCTCTCTCACCGTTACCTGGACAACAACCCGTTCTTCACCAACAGCTCCCTGCTGCGCTTCAACGTGTACTACCGGCTCGACGACAACTGGTCGGCGGGCTTCTCGGAGCGGTACGAATTCGCCAGCCACCTGCTCGAAGCGCAGAGCTACACGCTCTACCGCGACCTGTCGAGCTGGGTGGCATCCCTCGGTCTGACCGTGCGCAACAACAATGGGGTCAATGACTACGGACTGCTGCTCAACTTCACGCTCAAGGGCGTGCCACGCGTGTCGCTGCCCGTCGGCTTCGACGTGAACAACGTCGCCAACGATCTGACGCAATGACGCGCGGGTAGGTGCGTCCTACCGCACGGGATCGAACGTCAACTTCGAGCGCCGGTCGACGCTCGCGCCATGCCGCCGCATGACCTCAGCGACCTCGGGCGTCATGAACGGATTGTCGCCGGCGTAGTTGGGGTTCAGGTCGAGGTACACGCGTCCGTCCGGCTTCACGAAACGATCTCGCAGGTCGTCGAGCAGGAAGTCCCAGTCCGCCGCGGTCCACAAGCCCCAAGGGGCATGCTTGTTGAACTCGATGGAAAACGCCGTGACGAGATCGAAGGGGCCGTCGGCGAGCAGTTCTGCGGGAAGAGGCTGCTGCGCGGTGACGGGCTTGACGACACGCCGCAGCCCGAACCGCTCGAACATCGCGCCGTACATCGTCGGTTCGGGTACGTCGAGGCCGAGGCCGTCGTGGCCCAACTGACGGCAGACGAACAGGAAGTATCCTCCGCCGCTGCCGAGGTCGAGAATGCGCAGGTGGCGTTTGTCGCGGTCGAGGCCGATGTCCTGGGCGCGGCGAATGTTGAGTTTGAGCCAGCGGGGGGCGTCGGTGTACTTGATCCAGTTCTGGCCGGGCTTCATCAGCGAAGCATGCTGGGCGTGGAGTTCGCTCATCATGCCAGCGGGGACGTGCTGGAGGAATTTTTCGACCGGCTGCGGGTGCAGGAAGCGCGCGACCCCGCGCCGTACGCTGAGGATGCCTTCGGGGGTGAAAGCTTTGTTAACCTTGTCGATGAAGCGCATAAAGGGCAAAACATCGGCATGGAAAACCGAAAAGGCGAGCGGCGAATGCGATTTTGTAATGGATTTCTTTACCTGCTACTGCTGTTGCAAGGATCTGCCGGGGCGTTGTGCGCCCGGTCGCCGCTCGTGTTGCAGAGCGACTTCGGCACGAAGGACGGCGCGGTAGCCGCGATGAAGGGAGTCGCGGTCGGCGTGGAACCGGAACTCAAAATCTACGACCTCACGCACGAGATTCCTACCTTTAACGTCTGGGAAGGTGCCTACCGGCTGTGGCAGACTGCGCCGTACTGGTCGGCGGGCACGGTGTTCGTCTCCGTGGTGGACCCTGGCGTGGGCACAGCCAGGAAGTCGGTCGTCGCCCGCGCGAAGAACGGCCAGTATTTCGTCACGCCGGACAATGGCACGCTCACCCTCATCGCCGAACACCTGGGCATCGACGCCGTGCGCGAGATCGACGAAAAGGTCAACCGCCGGCCCGGCTCGGAACAAAGCTACACCTTCCACGGCCGCGACGTGTACGCCTACACCGGCGCGCGGTTGGCGGCGGGCGTGATCCAATTTGAGGAGGTCGGTCCGGTGCTCGACGCGGCGACCCTCGTGAAGATCGGCTACGAACACGCCAAACTGGACGAGGCCCGTGAGCAGGTGATCGGGACGATCCCTGTGCTCGACCCGCAGTACGGCAACGTTTGGACGAACATCGACGCCGAGTTATTTGCACGACTGGAACCCGCCCCAAAGTCTGGCGACCGGTTCCGTGTGACGATCGATCGACGCGCGCCTGACGGCACGATCTTGGCGCACTACGAAGCCTTGATTCCGTATGCCCGTAGCTTCGGCGATGTGCCCGAGGGCCAGCCGTTATTGTATCTCAACAGCTTGATGCAAGTCTCCTTCGCCCTCAACCAACGCGACTTTGCTGCGACGAACAAAGTCGCAGCCGGACCTGAGTGGCGCGTGGTGGTTCGACGTGACCAACCGCTGGGTCAACAGGATTGAGCCCTCCATGAAATCCCACCGTCAGGAGCTCTGGTTCCACGCCGCCAAGCGCCGCCAGCTTTTCAACATCACGGCGCGCGTTGAAACCGCCGTCACCGAAAGCGGCGTCCGCGAGGGCCTCGTGCTCGTCAACGCGATGCACATCACCGCGAGCGTGTTCATCAACGACGACGAGGCTGGCCTGCACCGCGACTGGGAGCGTTGGCTGGAAAAACTCGCACCCGAAAAGCCCCACAACCAGTACGAGCACAACGGCAGCGAAGACAACGCCGACGCACACCTCAAGCGCACGATCATGGGCCGCGAGGTCGTGGTGGCGATCACCGCCGGCCAGCTCGACCTCGGACCGTGGGAACAAATTTTCTACTACGAACTCGACGGCAAGCGCGACAAGCGCGCCTTGGTCAAGATCATCGGGGAGTGACTCTCACTTGACCTTGGCGTCCAGTTCGCCGAGGTGCCGTTCGACGATGCGGTGGGTTTCCGCCGCAAACTCCTTCAGGTCAGCGTTGGTGCCTTCCTTGGCTTCCTTGGCGAAGGCGGCTCCGTCCGCGTCGTGGATTTTCTTCATGTCCTCGACGTAAACGGCGTCGAACTGGTCGGCGGACAGCGCGCTCATCTTGTCGAGTCGCGCCTGGAACTCCGCGTTCAGCGCAGCCGGGAACTTCATCCCGTTTTTCTCCAGGATGCTCTTGAGCTTGGCCCCGACGAGTTGATGGTCGTGCGCCTCCGTGTTGGCTTGGTCCTTGAGGTCCTGAGTGGTGGCTTTGGTCTCGGCGACCTTGGCGAGTTCCACTTCGTACATGCCGCCTTGAGAAACCTTGGCGACAAACTCCTTGTCCGCTTGGGAAAAATCGTCGGCGGCGCGTACGGCACCCGGTCCGCAGACCAACAGGGCAGCGGAGAGCGAGAGGAGGGCGGAGGAGCGGGGAAGCGTCATAGCTCAGGTTCATGCCGGGTCGGCGCGAAAGCAAACCGGTCGACCGGGGGGGCAATCCGTCACCGCAGCCGCAGATCGAAAGGCATCCGCGCGTACGCGCCCGCCGCCGGCCGCTCGCTGAGGTCGTTGAGCGTGTTCAGGTCCGAGCGCACGTCTTCCAACCCGCGCCCCAACGCCCCTGCGCGCGGCCCGAGGCCCAACGCCCCCAGCACCTCGGCGCCCACGCCCGCCGCCCGCGTCTCCGGCTGGGTCTCGCCCGAGAGCGCCGTGGCGAGTTGCTCCGTAATGTCCCGCGGTACCGGGAACTCCACGATCTTCGCGTCCGCCGACAGCCCGCCCTTTTCACGCGCGAAGTTAATCGCGTCGTTCAGCCCGCCCGTGGCGTCCACGAGCCCGAGCTTCAGCGCCTCCGCGCCCGACCACACGCGGCCTTGGCCGATCTCGTCGACGCGCTCCGGCGGCAGGTTGCGCCCGGTGGCCACCTTGTCCACGAACCGCTTGTAGAAATCCTCCACGAGTCCCTGCAACAGGGCAAACTCCTCCGGCGACTTGGGCCGCGACGATGTGTTGATCGCCGCGGACTTCGCCGTTTTGACTTCGTCGAACGTGATCCCGTGGTCATTGGCGATCCCCTGGAAATTGGGCAACAGGCCGAACACTCCGATAGAGCCCGTGATCGTGTTCGGCTCGGCGAACACCCGGTCCGCGGCCGTGCTGATCCAGTACCCGCCCGACGCGGCGACCGTGCCCATGCTCACGATGACCTTCTTGCCGTCGGCCCGCGCGAGGGCGAGTTCGTGCTGGATCAACTCGCTGGCTGTGCCGCTGCCGCCGGGGCTGTTGACGCGCAGGACGATGGCTTTGACGTTGGCGTCCTGCCGCAGCCGGCGCAGCACCCGCGCGTAGCGGTCGCCGCTGACCGTGCCGACGCCGTCGTTGTCCCCGTCGACGATGTTGCCTTCCGCGTACACGACGGCCACCCGCGGCGACGAGTCGACCACCCCCACCTTGGCGGACAAGGCATTGTCGGCGGCCTCGGGTTTACCGACCTTTTTCTCCACGTACGTGGCCAGGTCGATCTGGTGGAAGGTGTGGGT
>CAXTQD010000220.1:0-9223 GCA_964246175.1 uncultured Chthoniobacterales bacterium
CGCACGACCGCCGCCCGACAGGCGCTTCGCTTCCTGCGTGACCCGGGCGAGGTTGTCGAACTCGCCCCCGAACTTGTCCTGCCCGCCGACAGCTTCCAGCGGATGCGCGCGGCGGTCGTGCGTTACCTGCGTTCCCAAGGACCCGCCACCGCCGGCGACCTGCGCGAGATGCTCGGCACCACGCGCCGCGTGATGATCCCCGTCCTCGAACGCCTCGACCGCGAAGGCGTCACCCGCCGGGAGGGCGACCGGCGGGTGCTGCGGACCTGAATCCCGTTGCGCCGCACACGCGTTCTTTGTTTGACGCGTGCGGTCCCGTGCCGTTTGATCGGACGCTTCGTGTCCCCTGTGATGATCTATTCCAACGACTGGGCGGTCGTCGTGCCCATGGCCAACGAAGCGGCCGACTTCGACGCCTTCATCGCGGTGCTGCGTCCCGTGCTCGACCGGCTCGGCGGCGGCCGGGTGTACTTCGTTGTGGACACCGTGTCCAAGGACAACACGCGCCAGCTCTGCGACAATCTCGCCGCGAGTGATGGCCGCTTCGTCACCGTGTGGGCGCCGGAGAACCGCAACGTCGTGGACGCCTACCTGCGGGGCTTCCGCGCCGCGTACGATGCGGGCCACGAGATCATCATCGAGATGGACGGCGGGCTCTCCCACGACCCGCGGGCGCTGCCGCAATTCCTACGCGTGCTCAGCGAAGGCAACGAGTGCGCCTTCGGCAGCCGGTTCTGCAACGGCGGTTCCATGGCCGACAGTCCGCTCAACCGCCGACTGCTCTCGCGCACCGGCACCTTCCTGAGCAACTGGCTCTTGGGTACCAAGATGGACGATATGACCAGTGGATTCGAAGGGTTTCATCGCCATATCATCGGCCTCCTGTTGGCTTATCCGCTGCGCTCCCGCGCGCACTTCTACCAGACGGAGGTGCGTTACCTTCTGAGGAAACATCGGTACGCCGAGGTGCCGATCCATTACCGCGCGCCGTCGAACTCCGTCTCGAAGAAGGCGATCCGCAATGCCCGGGAGACGCTGCTGTACTACTTCGGCCTGCGGCTGCGCGGAAAAGCCGCGTCGCTGTAACGTTCAGCTGCGCGGCGCAACGTTTTGCTTGTAGCCGCGGCTACAACGCTTGGGATCACCGCCGCGTCGGCATCTGCCGCCGGGCTTCGAGCACGGTCTCGCGCAGGGCGTTGGGCAGATTCCCCGACGCGCGGAACCCCTCGCCGCAGAGCTTCGCCACGCTCGCCACCGAATGCCGCACGTCGCCCGGCCGCTCCGGTTCGTGGCGGACAACCGAGCGCGAACTCGTGTCAGCCAGGATCGTGCTCACGATCTCGTTAATCGTCGTTTGCCGGCCATAACCAACATTGTACACGCCCATCAACCCCGACCGCGCCGTCGCGGCGAACACGCACGCCGCCACGATGTCGCGCACGTGGATGAAGTCGCGCGTCTGCTCGCCGTCGCCGTAGATCGTGATTGGCTCGCCCGCCATCGCCCGGCGCACGAACACCGCCAGCGCCCCCGCGTACTCGCTGGCCGGGTCCTGCCGCGGCCCGAACACGTTGAAGAACCGCAGGGACACCACCGAGAGTTTCTTCGCCTCCGTGAACATCGCCCCGTAGTGCTCGCCGTCGAGCTTGGTCAACGCATACGGACTGCGCGGCTCGGGGAGCATCGTTTCGAGCTTGGGCACCATCGGGTTGTTGCCGTAGACCGACGCCGACGAACTGAACACCACGGTCTTGACCCCGGCCGCGGCGGCTTCTTCGAGAACGTGCAAATAACCGGTGACGTTGAGCGCCACGCACTCGACCGGCTGCCGCATCGACTCCGCCACGCTGACCATCCCGGCCAGATGGAAGATGCAGTCGACGTCCCGAACCGCCGCGCGCACTGCCTCACGGTCGAGGATCGAGCCTTCCACGAACTCGACGTTGAAGCCCGCGAGGTTTTCGCGCCGGCCGGTACGCAGGTTATCGAGCACGCGCACGCGCGTCTTGCCTTGGAAGTGCTCGACGAGGTGGCTGCCGATGAACCCGGCCCCGCCGGTCACGAGAACGCGCTTCATGCCGGGGCCTGGAAGAGGTCGGCCGGGTACGCGCCCGCCTGCACCAGCCTAGCCAGGGAGGCGGCAACCACCGGCTTGTCGTCGCGGTAGGTGACGCCGAACCACGCCGCGTCCGTCGTCAGCACGTGCACGCGCGTTTGCCCGGCGGCGATGAACTCCCCCACGGCGACAGGGATGTAGTACTCGGCCTTGGGGTCGTCGAGGTTGGTGCTCAGGAATTGTCCCAGGCCGGCCTCCAGGAGCGGGAAGACCGCGGGCGTGAAGCCCCAGAAGTTCATTGACACCGTTTCCGCGCCCGTGAACTCCGCGGTTGTGCCATCGGGCCGCGGACTCGTGATCGGCTCGCCGGGCGCGGTGCGGCCGATGCCGGTGAGTTCCTCGATGCGCTGGAGGTTGCCGACGTCGGTCACGCAGACCCCGCGCGCGACGGTGCCGTGCTCGGAGAGCGTGCGGTCGAGCTGGTAGCCGACCATGGCGAAGTCGGCCGATCCTTCGGCGAAGAAGCCGGCGAGCGCGCGAAACGCGCCGGCCCCGTAAAAGTCATCGGCGTTGATGGCGGCGAAGGGTTCCTTGACCGTGTCACGCGCACACCAGATGGCGTGGCCGGTGCCCCAGGGTTTCTGGCGGGTGGGTGGACGCCGGAAGCCGCCGGGGAGTTCGTCGAGGTCTTGGAAGACGTAGCCAACCTCCGTGTGTGCCTCGAACTTGCGCCCGACGGCTTCGCGGAACTGCTCCTCGAAATCGCGCCGGATCACGAACACCACGCGTCCGAAGCCCGCGCGCAGGGCGTCGAACACGGAGTAGTCCAGCAGCGTTTCGCCGGACGGTCCCATGGGGTCGAGTTGTTTGAGGCCGCCGTAGCGGCTGCCCATACCGGCGGCCAGGACAAGCAGGGTGGGTTTCATCGCGCGTACTAAAGCCGCAAGTGGCAGGGGTCTGCAACCGGGAAGAGTGGGCTTCCGCGGCACCGGTGCGGTCCGACCAGCAGAGAATCTAGAGATTGCCTCGGACCCCCATCTATACTTTGCGTTACGAACGCCGCATGGACACGACCGATTTAAGCGCCGTGATCTTGTTGCAAGTAACTGGCATTTTCTACTTGCGCCTTGGTTTGGTGTCCGCTACGGGTGGGGCGTCGCCGTGAAAATGCCCTCGCCTTCTTTGTCCACCGCACGTCGCCTCGCCGCGGGGTTGCTGCTGGCGCATTTGTTGGCGGCGTTGGTACTGGCAGCGTCGCCGCGGCTGCACGCTTGGCTGCATCCCGGCGAAGCCGATGATGACGACGACTGCGCGGTCGTCCTGTTCCTGCACGGCACGGTGGACGGCGCGGCTCCGTTGCCGTTGATCGTCGCAGTCCTCGTGGCGCTGGCGGCCGTGTTCGTCGCCACGACCGAAATGGCGGCGTTCGTGCCTTCGGTGTTCACCCGCAGCCGGGTCTTCGAGCACGCGCCGCCCGCCGCGGCTTAGTCGGCTTCCTCCCAATCGCCGAGGCGCGGTTCCCCGTGTCCTCCAGCCCGTGCGCACGTCGCACGCGCCACCCAACCCAAAATCGGAGCCAGCACCACGGCTGCGCTCTGTCTCTCCGCCCACCCTGACCCGAGCCGTCAGGAGATGCGGGGCTGCCTGACCCTCGTTTCGATCATCCGCTCCTTTTCCTTGGTTTCCTCGTCATGAACTTTTTGTCTGCCCATCGTTCCCAGCCGCTCCGCACCGTTGCGGCAGCCAGCCTCTCGGTGCTCCTGTTTCAACCCGCCCGCCTGCACGCCCAAACGCGCGACATCGGCACCGGCACAAACCCCGCTGCGACCACCCAAAACCAAACGACGCCCAACGGCGGTAACAGCACCAACCTGATCGGCAGCGGCGACAGCGCCGACACGTTGGTCATCGTCAGTTCGCTCGACGAACAGCGCAACAACATCGTGCCCAACCTCGGCGCGACAAGCTACGGCCTCACGCAAAACCAGATCGCCAACCAGTCCCAGGGCAGCGACGCGACGTTCAACCAGACCCTTCTGCGGGTTCCAGGGTTCGCGCAGGATTCCTACGGCCAACTCCACGTCCGCGGCGAGCACGCGAACCTCCAGTTCCGCATCAACGACGTGCTGATTCCCGAAGGCATCGCCGGCTTCGGCCAGGAGTTTGACACGCGCGTGGTGGATAGTGTCCAAGTCATCACCGGCTCCCTGCCCGCGCAGTACGGCATCAACACGGCGGGCATCATCGACATCCACACCAAGAGCGGCGCGTTCAACAACGGCAACGAACTCGGCTTCTACGGCGGCAGCTACAACACGTACCGGCCCTCGTTCGAGTTCGTGGGCACGCAGGGGAAGTTTTCTTACTTCTTCACGGGCGACTTCCTGGCGAACTCCATCGGTATCGAGAATCCCGACAGCAAGGACTACCCGATCCACGACCACACGGAGCAGTACCACGGCTTCGGGTACATGCAGTACCTCATCGACAACACCAGCCGCCTGAGCCTGATCGTCAGCGCCTACGACGCCGACTTCCAGATCCCCAACAACCCCGGCCAGACGCCTGCCTTCGCGCTGGCAGGCTTCCCGACGGTTCCGGGCTCGGTCGTGCCCAACCCGCCGACCGGCGGCAACGGCTTCGGCTCGACGCCTCCTACCACCGGCGACAACGGCCCCTTCTTGCCCTTCGGCGTCAGCCAGTTCGCCTCCACCCACCTCAACGAGAACCAGAACGAACAGAACGACTTCGCCGTGCTCGCCTACCAGAAGTCGGCCGGCAAGCTCAGTCTCCAACAGTCGCTCTTCATCCGCAACAGCTCGATCCTCTTCACCCCCGACAACGGGGGCGACCTGATCTTCAACGGCGTCGCCAGCCGCGACGACCGCTACACGCTTACCGGCGGCGCGGAACTGGACCTCAGCTACCAACTCACCGACAGCCACACGCTGCGCGCCGGCTACGTGCTGCTCGCCCAGCACGCCAGCAACAACACCGTCACCCAAACGTTCCCGGTCGACGACAACGGCACGCAAACCAGCACCGTGCCGCAGACCATCAAGTTCAACCAGGACAAGACCGGCACCATCTACAGCGTCTACGTCCAGGACGAGTGGAAGGTGTTCAAGCCATTGACGATCAACTTCGGCCTGCGCTTCGACCGCGTGGACGAGTACGACCACGAGGGGCAGCTCAGCCCGCGCGTGAACGCGGTCTACCAGCTCAGCGACGACACGGTTTTCCACGCGGGCTACTCGCGCTACTTCACGCCGCCGCTGCTCGAAACGGTGCAGGAAGCCGGCGTCAACCTGTTCTCGGGCACAACCAACGCCGCGGCCATCACGCAGGCCAGCCCGGACAAGAGCGAACGCGCCAACTACTTCGACGCCGGCGTGACGCAGACACTCTTCAAGACGCTGCAACTGGGCCTGGACGGCTACTACAAACACGCCGTGCAGCAGATCGACGAGGGCCAGTTCGGCACGGCGATCATCGAGAGCCCGTTCAACTATCGCTACGGCGACGTGTACGGGGTGGAAGGCACGGCGACCTACGTCAACGGCGGGTTCGAAGCCTACGCGAACGCGGCCTACTCGGTGGCCAAGGGCAAGAAGATCGACTCCTCGCAGTTCCTCTTCGACCCGGACGAGTTCGCCTACATCCAGAACAACAAGGTGTCCCTGGACCACGACCAGACCGTGACGCTCTCGGCGGGCGTGTCGTATCTCTACAAGCCCTCGGGCACGCGGGTGTACAGCGACTTCCTCTTCGGCAGCGGCCTGCGCGACGGGTTCGCCAACCGCGGGCGGCTGCCGATCTACTACACGTTCAACATCGGCGTGGAGCAGAGCTTCCACATCCCGCACCTCGGTCAGGCGCACGCGCGCTTCGATGTCGTGAACCTGACCGACCGCGTGTACGAACTGCGCGACGGTTCGGGCATCGGCGTCGGCGCGCCGCAGTACGGGCAGCGCCGGGGCATCTACGGCGGTATCTCCATCGACTTCGGCCCGCAGCCAGCGGCCAAGGAGATCAAGCCCGCACCGAAGGACGACAAGGGCACGGCTTCCGGCAAATGAACGTGCCCGGAGAGATGCGGTGGACGTTCTGAAGATTTTCTAGCCTGGTTGGTTGGAAACACCGCCACGGTGGCCGGCGCGTATGGGTGTACGAAGGCCGGTTGCCGTGGCTGGTTTCTTTTCGCACCGCTTGCAGCAGGAATGGCGGCTACTCTTTTGGCTTCGTGAGTTTGGCGTCGAACGGTTTCCCGTCCGGGTGCTTCACGCGCAAGGTGCGTGTCTCGCCGGGACCAAACTTCATGAGGGCTTGCATCTCCTTAGCTTGACTGCCGGCCGCCGGTTTGCCCTCGATCTGCACAATCTCGTCGCCGACGACGATCCCGGCGGCATCTGCGAGTGAGTCTTTTTCTACCTTGGTCACGGAGATTTTCTTGATCACCGGGTTGAAGACGCCATCGGCGTCAACGCTGATCGTGATACCGAGCTTCGGGCCATCGGCACGGCAAGGCTGCACCAAGACGCAGAGGAGGATGGCAGCGAGTGCAACTCTGACCAGCATAAGTCAGAAGCTGGAGCGCGTGGTTAGGCGGTGCGGTCGTCGTAAGATGGGGTGTCCGTCGATCTGTCGCGTCTACAGAGAGCAGCGTAGAAGTGTCGCGTCACGATGTCGTAAACCAACGCGGCACCGAAGATGCCTACAAGGATAACCAACCGGGACAGTACGTCTGCGACAAGATACACCAAGCCGAAGAGACTGATTAACACCATCGCCATGCCGATGATAAAGCTCGGCCGATGGCGGAAGGCGCGAACCTCACGTCGCCGCACGGCTTTGAACGCTTCGCGCTCGCTGGGATCTTTCGGCATCGGTAGAAGAAAATCCATGGTCGTTGATTCGTGATGCGCGTAGTGCCGCCTGACGCCTCCAAGCTCAGCGACAGAGGCTGGCAAAGTCAAGCGCGCCGCTCGGAAAAGACCTGAAGGCCAGCCTCTGTTCGCTGGAGCGCGTGGTTAGGTGCTGGTGACTATGGGGTGGCTGTGGCGATCTCCAAACGGGCGATCTCGCCGTGGAAGTGGTGGATGCGTACCTGCAAGCCGTCGCGCATGGGACCGCCCTGCGAACGCATCTGAGTGAAGCCGGCCGTGGCGACCCCACCGGCATACTTGAAGCGCGTACCGGCTACCACAAAGGACTCGGCCTTCTGGATGCCTGTCGGTGGCAAGAGCTGGAAGTCGGTGACGCGCCCCTCGACGACCTCGCAACGCGACTCAGCTAGGGCGGCGGAGAGAGCCGCGTAAGCCGGGTACGTGCACTGGAACGCGCCGATGGTCCAAACAACTGAGAAGATCAGAACGGCCCAGGGATAACGGATCAGGCGCGACCTGTACAGCAGGCCGAGCAAGCCAAGAAAAACGCCGATGAAGCCGAAGGCAGGAAAGGTCCACTGGCGGTAGCCAGCCTGCGACACATCGAAGAAGGTCACGTAGTCCATGGGACGAGCCGAAGCACCTACAGGTAGTAGACGAACATCTTCGCAAAATAGGGCAAACACAGTTCGACCAAATAAGCATTTCAGGATCGCTTCGTACGGCTGTCTTCCCGCCGGTTGGTTCCAGAGAAAATACAACAGGGGCGGCCTGCGGCTTCCCGCTGACCGCCCCTGTTGTATTTTCCCTTGCCCTCGAAGCCCGCCGCCGGTTCCCCTTCCCTACCGACGACGAGCTTCTTTGTTCTTTCCCTTACCCCCTGAACGCTCGTTCGCTTACGTGTGGATCGTGCTGACCGCCGCCGTCGACATCTGCGGCCGGACTTGCTCGGCGGCGTACGTGCCGCCCACTTGGCCGAAGCCTTCGCCGGACACGTCGTGGTAGCCTTCCTCGCCGTGGTCGGTGATGTCGAGGCCCGTGTGTTCGCCCTCCTCGGTCGGGCGCAGCCCCATCACCGCCTTAAGCACGAAGCCGAGAATCGTCGTCGCCACGACCGCGAGCACGAGCGTCACGGCGATGGCCTCCAACTGCTGCACCCATAGCGTGTGACCCAGGATGCGGTCGGCCATGCCGTTGGTCGTCGCGTAGTTGGCGGGATCGGCCTTGGCGAGATTGCTGTTGACGTTCGGCGTCGCCAAGAAGCCGGTCAGCAAGGCGCCCATCGTGCCGCCGACCGCGTGCACGCCGAAGGTGTCCAGCGCGTCGTCGTAGCCGAACCACGCCTTGACCTTGACCACAAAGAAAAACGGGATCAGCGCCGCGAAAACCCCGATGATGACCGCACCCGTCGCGTCGACGTAACCGCAGGCCGGCGTCACGACCACGAGCCCCGCCACCGCGCCCGAGCAGTAGCCGAGAATGCTCGGCTTGCCCTTGAGGATATATTCCAAGGTCGGCCACACGAACGCCGCGACCGCCGTAGCGAGCGTAGTCGCCATGAACGCGTTGGCCGCGATGCCGTCGGCGGCCACGGCGCTGCCCGCGTTGAACCCGTACCAACCCACCCACAGCATCCCCGTGCCGACCATGCACAGCACCATCGAGTGCGGCGGCATGGCCTGCTTGCCGAAGCCGATGCGCTTGCCCAGGATCAGGCAGAGAATGAGCGCGCTCCAGCCCGAGGACATGTGGACGACCGTGCCGCCCGCGAAGTCGAGCGCGGTGATCTTGGCGTCGGCGTTGAAGGTGCCGTTCATCAGCCCCGTCGCGCCCCAGACCATGTGCGCCAGCGGGAAGTAGACGACGAACATCCACAGCGCGATGAACGTCATGATGGCCGGGAACTTCATGCGCTCGGCAATCGCGCCGACGATGAGTGCCGGGGTGATGATGGCGAACATGAGCTGGTACATCGCAAAGACGTTCTGCGACACCCAAGAGGAGTAGTCCTTGTTCGGCGTGCTGTCGACGCCGTTCAACCAGCGGAACTCGACGCCGCCCAGAAACGGGCTGTTGAAGCTCTTGCCGAAGACGAGGCTGTAGCCGATGCCCCACCACAGAATCGTCACGAGGCCCGCGCAGCCGAGGCATTGCGCGCACACGCTCAGGACGTTCTTGCGCCGCACGAGCCCGCCGTAGAACAGCGCGAGGCCAGGCAGCGTCATGAAGAGCACCAAGGCGGCGCTGGCCATCATCCAGGCGTTGTGACCCGGGCCGGAAC
>CAXTQD010000221.1:0-9194 GCA_964246175.1 uncultured Chthoniobacterales bacterium
GGGTTAGGCATGCAATACTTCGCCAACCTGTACGCCTACCCGATGAACATCGGCGGCCGTCCCCTCAATGCCTGGCCGGCGTTCGTGCCGGCGACGTTCGAGCTGATCATCTTTTTCGCGGTGCTCGGCGGCTTGCTGGCGTTGTTCTTCACGCTGCACTTGCCCGAGGTCTATCATCCGGTGTTCAACCATCCCGATTTCCGCCGCGCCAGCCGAGACGGGTTCTTCCTGTGCATCGAATCGGCCGACAAGCAGTTCGACGCACGGCAAACCCCTTTTTTCCTGCGCACCCTGGGGCCGCTCTCCGTGTTGGCCGTCGAGAAATGAACGCCGCCTTCCGCCAACTTTGCGTCGTGCTGCTAGCCGTGACGTGTCTCGCGCTGACGGGCTGCGACAATCTCAAGAGCGGCACGAAGATCAAGCCGCTGACGCAGAGCCAGTTTTTCTCGGACGGCCAGTCTTCGCGCCAGCCACCCGCGCACAGCGTCGCCTACGAGGACCTGCGCGTGGACACGCTCCTTTTCGCCGGGCGCAATCCCGACGGCACCCTCGCCACACAGATGCCGTGGCCCGTCAACGAGCGCGTGCTGGCCCGGGGCCGCGTGGAGTTCATGGCGATCTGCGCGAACTGCCACGGCGCGGACGGCTACGGCGGCGGCATCGTCGTGCGCCGCGGCTTCCCCGCGCCGCCGTCCTACCACGAAGAGCGGTTGCGCGACGCACCGGTCGGCCATCTGTACGACGTGATCACCAACGGCTACGGCGTGATGTACCCGCTCAAGTCCATCGTGGACGTGAACGACCGCTGGGCCATCGTGGCCTACGTTCGCGCGCTCCAGCGCAGCCAGCACGCGTCGGCAGGCGACGTGCCGCCGGACCAAGCGTCCGAACTCCAGACGGAGGCGAAGAACTAAGCGCCGATGACAACCTCTCTGGCATCTCCCCCCGCTCCGGCGGTCGTCGCGCCGCGTTCGCGGACCCGCGTCGTCTGCGGCGGTGTCGCCGTGGCGGCGTTCGTCGTGGCGATGGTCGCGGGGGGGTTCGACCCGGCGGCGTTTTTCCGCGCTTACCTCTTCGCGGCGTTGGCGTGCCTCCAGCCGGCGCTGGGCTGCCTGCTGCTGACCTTCATCCACCGCCTGACCGGCGGTGCGTGGGGGCGGGTGTTGGCTCCGGCGCTGGCGGCCGGGCGGCGGACGTTGCCGTGGGCGCTGCTGTTCTTCGTGCCGTTGTTCTTCGGGTTGAAGCATCTTTTCCCGTGGGCTGCGCCGGAGACACTCGACGAACCCGCCCGCGTTCTCTTGGCCAAGCACGCCACCTACTTCGCGCCGACGGCGTTTGTGCTGCGGGCGGTCGTGTACGCCTTGGTGTTGCTCGGGCTGGCCCGGCTGGCGCGACCGGGTCGAGTGGCCGCCTGGATCGGTCCGGTGGGCATGGTCGGCTACGTCGTCACGGTGTACCTCCTGAGTGTGGATTGGGTCGTGTCGCTGGAGCCAGGCTGGTCTTCGACTGGGTTCCCGGTGATCTTCATGGCCAGCCAGGCGCTGGCGGCGTTGGCGTTCTGCATCGTGGCGACGATCCTCGCCGTGCCGCCCGGCGAGGCGGAGGCTAACCGTCCCGGCGTGTGGCGGGACGTGGGGAATCTGCTGCTCGGCGCGCTGATGTTCTGGGCCTACGTGGCGTACAGTCAGTTCCTCATCGTCTGGTCGGGTAACCTGCCGAAGGAGGCCGTGTGGTATCTGCACCGCAACGCGGGCGGCTGGCACGGCCTGCTCGTCTTCCTGACGGTGGTGCAGTTGTTCTTGCCCGTCCTGCTGTTGTTGTCCCGCCGCACCAAGCGGCGCACGCCTTTTTTCGCCGTGCTGGGGGCGGTCGTGACGTTCGCCCAGGCACTCTATGTGTATTGGCTGGTGTTGCCGACGTTCCGCCCGGCGGGCATCGGGTTTCACCCGCTCGACGGACTGCTGGCGCTCGCGCTCGACGCCCTTTGGTTGTACCTTTGCCTGGGTTCCTTGCCTGCCGCCGCCAAGGAGGAAACCGCCGATGCTTAGATTCCTCCTGGCAATCCCCGTCGTCCTGTTTTCCTTCGTCTGGTCGCTGTTCCGCCCGGCGCGCACGCGCACGGCCTCGCCGCTCGCCCAGCCGCTGCCCGATCCGGACGCGCCGAGTGCGGAGTCGCAGTCCGAAGGACACGAAGTGTCCGACGCCAGCGCGAAAACGGTCGGGCTGTTCGTGGTCGGGCTTTTCGCCGTGATCTTCACCGCCATGGCGGCGCTCGGCATCATGTACAAACGCATGTACGCCGACAACCCAGGGGTGCCTGTGCCGCCCACCCAAGAGAGCTTCAAATATGCCCCGCGCGACCAGACGAGTATCGCCAAAAACTGGGAACAGATCGACGCTCTAGCGCACCAACGCCTTGGCACCTACGGCTGGACCGACCGCACCCACGGTGTGGCCCGTGTGCCCATCGAGCGCGCTATGTCGCTCGTCGCCACCGAAGGACTGCCCGCCCGCGCCGGACAGACGCCCGACTTTGGACCGCCCGACCAGGAAAAACTCCCGTTGATGGAACTGGAACCCACCGCCGATGCCACCAAATTTGATCCCAGCCGGTAACCGTACGCGGCGTCTGGCGCTGCTGTGCGTGCTGGTGGTCTGTGCCGCCACCGGTCTCCATGCGCAGGTGCCGCCGGCCACCACGTCCCTGACCCACGGCCTGCCCGCGCGCGCCGACCTGGAGCAGCGGCTCGGTGTGCAGATCCCGCTCGACCTCGCCTTTACCGATGAAACGGGCCAAGGCGCGACGCTGCGCCAGTATTTCGGACGGCGGCCCGTTATCCTGCAACTGGGCTACAACCATTGCTGGCTGATGTGCGACGTGGTCACCGGTGCCTTGGTGCGCTCCTTGCAGGACCTGCGGCTCGACCCGGGCACCGACTTCGACGTGGTTTTCGTGAGCATCGACCCGGGTGAAACGTGGCAACTCGCGGCTAAGAAACGCGCCGAGTACATCCGCAGCTTCGGCCGCACCAAGACGGGGCCCGGCTGGCATTTCCTCACCGGCAAGGAACCGGCCATCCGCGCGCTGGCCGACGCCGTGGGCTTCCACTATTTCTACGATCCGGCGAGCGGGCAGTTCGCGCATCCCAGCGGCCTGATCATCGCGACGCCCGACGGCGTGCTCTCAAAGTATTTCTATGGCGTGGAATATGACCCGACGCTCCTGCGGCAATCGCTGCTGGAAGCCTCGGGCGGCAGCGTGGGCAGCCGGGTGGAGGCGCTGCTGCTCCTCTGCTATCATTGGAACCCGATGTCGGGCAAGTACGGCTGGGTCATCGCCCTCGTGCTCAAGACGCTGTGCCTGGGTACGATGGCGGCGCTCGGCGGGTACATCGTCATTCATCTGCGCCGCGATGCCCGCCGACGGCAGCTCGCCGAAGCCGAACCGCTCTCGCCATGACCATGCCTCTCGGCGCACTCCAGCTCCTGCCCGAATCGGCCAGCAACATCGCGCCGTGGGTGGACGCCATCTTCTGGGGCCTGATGGCGATCAGTTCGGTGATGACGTTTGGGCTGTTCACCGCCATCACGCTTTTCCTCATCCGCTATCGTCACACGTCGAAGGCCAACCGCACGCTCTCGCGCCTGAGCCCGACCTACCTCGAAGTCACCTGGACGGGCATCCCGATCCTGATCTTCATCGGTCTGTTCGTGTGGGGCGCAGGGGTGTTCGCCCGTGCCAGCAAGCCGCCGCCCGACGCGCTGCCGGTCTACGTCGTCGGCCTGCAATGGTACTGGGACGTAATGCACGGCAACGGACGCCACGAAATCGGCGACCTGCACGTCCCGGTCGGCCAGCCGGTCCAACTCTTCCTGACCGCCACGGACGTGATCCACAACTACTACGTACCTGCCCTGCGTATCCAGCGCAACGCCATGCCCGGCAAGTATTCGGTGGAGTGGTTCACCGCCACCAAGCCGGGGAAGTACCGCATCTTTTGCAACGAATACTGCGGCACCAAGCACAGCGAGATGGGCGGGTTCGTCTACGCAATGAAACCCGAGGACTACGAGGCGTGGCTCGATGAACAGAGCGGCACGGGACAGGAGAGCCTCACGCAGACGGGCGCGCGGCTCTTCGGGCAGTACGGTTGCAGCGGCTGCCACGGCGCGAACTCCGCCGTGCATGCCCCGAGCCTCGCCGGAATTTACAGCCGCCCCGTGCCGTTGGAAGGCGGCGGGTTCGTGACCGCCGATGACCAGTACCTGCACGACTCCATCCTCAAACCGTCCACGCAGATCGTGGCGGGTTACCAGAACATCATGCCTTCCTACGAGGGACAGTTGAGCGAACAGGACGTGCTCGCACTCGTCGCCTACATCAAGAGCCTCTCGCCCCAGCCGCCACCCGCCGCCGTGCAGAGCCAGCCCATTCCTTCTCTCCCATGAGTCCCGCTTCCACCCTCGTCGCCCGCGCGCCGGTCAACGTGCCGGCCACCTCCGCGCCGCACCATAAACCGAACTACCTCAACGACGGCTACGGCCTGAAGTCCTGGCTGACCACCCACGACCACAAACGCATCGGCATCCTGTATTTGCTCTCGATCACGGTGTTCTTTTTCATTGGCGGCTGGGCGGCGACGATGATGCGCCTCCAGTTGATGACGCCGCAGGGCAACCTCGTCACCTCCGAGAGCTATAACCGGCTCTTCACCCTACACGGGGTCGTGATGGTGTGGTTCTTCCTCATCCCGTCGATCCCGAGCGTGCTGGGCAATTTTCTGTTGCCGCTGATGATCGGCGCGCGCGACGTGGCGTTCCCGCGCCTGAACCTGCTGAGCTGGTACATCTTTGTGGTGGGAGGCATCTTCACGCTGTACGCGACGATCTCCGGCGGCGTGGACACGGGATGGACGTTCTACACGCCGTACAGTTCGACGTACGCGAATGGTCACGTGCTCGCCATGGCGTTCGGCATCTTCGTCGTCGGCTTCTCGTCGATCTTCACGGCGCTAAACTTCATCGTAACGATGCACACGATGCGCGCGCCGGGGATGCACTGGTTCCGGCTGCCGCTCTTTTGCTGGTCGATCTACGCGACGAGCCTGATCATGGTGCTGGCGACGCCGGTGCTGGCGGTCACGATGGGGCTGCTGGGCCTGGAGCGGATCTTTGGCATCGGCGTGTTCGACCCGCGCATGGGCGGCGATCCGCTGTTGTTCCAGCACATGTTCTGGTTCTACTCGCATCCGGCCGTTTACATCATGGTGCTGCCGGGCATGGGGGTGGTCAGCGAGATGATCACCTGCTTCTCGCGCAAGTCGGTCTTCGGCTACCGGTTCATGGCGTACTGCGTCCTGGCCATCGCCATCCTGGGCTTCATCGTGTGGGGCCACCACATGTTCGTATCAAGCCAATCGATCTACGCGGGCATGGTGTTTTCCATCCTGAGCTTCCTGGTGTCCGTGCCCTCGGCCATCAAGGTGTTCAACTGGACGGCGACGCTCTACAAGGGGCGCATCTATTTCCGCACGCCGATGCTCTACGCTCTGGGATTCATCGGGCTGTTCACCATCGGAGGATTGAGCGGCCTGTTCCTGGCAACCCTCGCGGTGGACATGCACGTGCACGCGACTTATTTCGTCATCGCGCACTTCCACTACATCATGGTCGGCGGCATGGTGATGGCGTATCTCGGCGGCATCCATTTCTGGTGGCCGAAGATCAGCGGGCGCATGTACAACGAGAAGCTCGCGCAGTTCTCGGCGGCGGTGATCTTCATCGGCTTCAACCTGACGTTTTTGCCCCAGTTCGTGCTCGGCGGCCTCGGGATGCCGCGCCGCTATCCGAGCTACCCGGCGGAGTGGCAAGTTTTCCATGTGCTCTCGACGGCTGGCGCGTCGGTGCTGGCTGTCGGCTACGTGCTGCCGCTGTGTTATCTGGGATGGTCGTATTTCTTCGGCCGGCCCGCGCCGCAGAACCCCTGGGACGCCACCGGCCTGGAGTGGACCGAGGCCGCCTCGCCGCCCATCCGCACGAACTTCGAGCGCGTGCCCCGCGTGACCCGGCCCGCCTACGACTATCCGTACCCGGCCCAAGAACCCGCCGACATGCATGTCTGAACACGCCGCCAGCGAAATCCCCGAGCAGTTCGAGACCCGCGCGCAGCAGGAGGAAGCGGCGTCGCTGGGCATCTGGACGTTCCTGTCCACCGAGATTTTGTTCTTCGGCGGCCTGTTCCTGGCGTACGCCGTCTACCGGATCAATTACCGGCCAGGTTTCGTCGAGGGCAGTCAGCACCTCTACTTCTGGATCGGCACGATCAACACGCTGATCCTGCTCACCAGCAGCCTGTTCATGGCGCTGGCGATCCATTCCATCGAGGAGGGCGACGGCAAAAAACTGCGCCGCTTCCTCGTGTTGACGTTCATTTTCGGCGCGGGGTTCCTCAGCCTGAAGCTGTGCGAATACTACTTCGACTACCGCGAGCACCTCGTGCCGACGGTCAACCTCGATCTCAAGGAGTTTGCACATGGCAACGCGGTGCAAATGTTCCTGTTTTTGTACTTCGCCATGACGGGGCTGCACGCCATCCACATGACCATCGGTCTGAGCGCGCTCACGTACCTCTACCTGCGGGCACGGCGGCAGGATTTTTCGGAGGAGTACCATACGCCCGTGCGGGTCGTCGGCCTCTACTGGCACTTCGTGGACGTGGTGTGGGTGTTCCTCTACCCGATGCTTTATCTGATCAGCGCCTGAACGATCTTTCCGTATGGCACGAGAATCGAGCCCGCAGCGCCGCACGCTGTTCGTGATCTACTTCAGCCTGATTATTCTGCTCGTACTCACGGCCATCGGCGCGAAGCTGCCCCTGAGCGCCGGGGTGCACGATCTGTTGGCTTACGGCATTTCGATCGTCAAGACCGTGCTGATCGCGCTGGTGTTCATGGAGATGAGCTACAACAAGGGCGTCGTGCGTGTCTTCGCGGGCGCGGGGCTGGTCTGGCTTTTTTTGTTGTTCCTGCTGACCCTCACCGACTTCCTGACGCGCGATTGGCGTTTTTAATCTCCCGCGTAGATGGCGGGGGAGTGAGCGTCTCAAGCGTCACTCGGAGGTGCTCGGTTGCGCGTGAGACGGCAAGCCGTCGTGCCCCGAACGGCCCATTGACGAACGCGCGGCCCATGCGTCACGTTCGCCGACGTTCCGTGCCGTTGCTCGCAACGTTTCATGAAGGCGAAAGGCAAACGTCCGATAGGCCGGTGCGCTTGGCGTCACGCCGCGCTGCGCTGGCTGGGCGCCGCGGCGTTGTCGCTCGCGCTCTGGTCTGGAACAACGTCGTCGGGTCAAACCATTGCCCCACGCAAGTCTGGCAACGGTTACCAAGCCTGCACTTGGGGGGACCGAGACGGGCTGCCGCAGAACACGGTCAACGCTACCATCAGCACCCCGGATGGTTATCTGTGGTTCGCCACGGTGGAAGGAATCGTGCGCTTCGACGGTATCCGCTTCGTGGTTTTCGATGCTTCCAACACCCCGGCGCTCCAGGGAAGCAGCAACATCAAGACCCTGCTGTCCGACCGCGCAGGCGGCTTCTGGGCCGGGGTTGATGGCGGAAGCCTGTGCCATTGGCAGGATGGAAAATTCACCCTGTTCGCAGCCTTTGCCCAGCTTCCCGACGACCACTTCAAATCCCTGTGGCAATCCCCCCAAGGTGATTTGTGGATCGGCACGGACGTGGGTCCGAGCCGGTGGCACGACGGCCGGTTGACCAACTACGACGTGTGCCGCGCGCTGCCGGACCCCAGGGTCGAGGCGATCACCGGCGGGCGGCCGGGCGAGGTGTGGATCAGTTCCTCGCGCGGCCCGATCCGGTTCCTGGATGGCGCGTTCACCTCGTACGGGGTCCGGGAGGGGCTCCCGGGCCGCCCCGTTCACGCGCTCCTGTACGACCGCCGGGGCACGCTCTGGGTGGGCACGGAAGAGGGGCTGTACACCATGACGAAAGAAGGGTTCCGACTCGCCGCGGGGCCGGGAACGCTGGCCCACGCCCGCGTCAACACCCTGCTGGAGGGGGACGACGGGACGATCTGGGCCGGGACCTCCCTCGGCGGGCTTTACCGTTCGTCCGAACCGGGCGGGAGAGAATTCGTGAGCCAGGGCGGCGCGGCCAGCAACACCGTCTTGAGCCTCTTCCAGTCCGCCGAAGGCGACCTGTGGGTGGGCACCGTCAGCACCGGCGTCAGCCGGCTGCGGCGCGGCGGGTTCGAGACGATCACCGAGAACGAAAATCTGCGCGGTCAAAACGCCCGGACGCTCTGCGAGGATGGCGACGGCACGGTCTGGGTGGCGACTCCAGGCGGGTTGAACCGGTGCCGGGACGGCCGCGCCGAGGGGCTGGACTTCCCGGAGAGAACCGAGGAAGGCATTGTCGGGCTGTGCGCGGACACCGACGGCCGGCTGTGCGTGACGACCCACGTTTTGTCCGAAGGGCGTTGGCTCTATCGTTTCGGCGACGGCCGGTTCGAGGCGCAGAACGTCGCGAGCGACCTGGCGCGCAACACCTCGGTCAGTTACCTGCTGCGGGACCGCGGCGGAGGCTGGATCGTGGGAACGTCGAACAACGGGGTGCATCTGATTGGCCCCGGCGGCACCCGGACCTACGGCCGGGCGCAGGGGGTGGGCGACGATTACGTCATCGGGCTTTACCAAGACCACACGGGGGCAATCTGGGTCGGCACCCACAGCGGCGGGGCGAGCCGGATTCAGGATGGGACGGTCACGCGCTGGACGGTCCGCGACGGGCTGGGGAGCAACCAAGTCCTCTGCTTCCACGAGGACCGCACCGGCACGATCTGGATCGGCACGCACGGCGGCGGCCTCTGCCGATGGAAGGACGGCCGCCTGAAGACCATCACCCGAGCCGACGGCCTCTACGACGATCTGGCCTTCGCCATCCTGGAGGACGACGGCGGCGACCTGTGGATGAGCGGCAACAAGGGCATCTACCGGGCGAGCCTGGCGCAGCTCAACGACTTCGCGGACGGCCGCCGCGCGAGCGTCGAGAGTTTTTCCTACGACGCCGCCGACGGGATGATCAGCCGGGAATGCAACGGCGGGGCACCCGGCGGGATCAAGACCCGCGATGGGCGCCTGTGGTTGGCCACGATCGGCGGCGTCGTAGGAAAAACTC
>CAXTQD010000222.1:0-3892 GCA_964246175.1 uncultured Chthoniobacterales bacterium
CTCTTCGGCTGCGGCAGCGTCGCCATGGTCGTGCTCTTCGGCAGCACGCCGACGATCCCGGGCGAAGTCGTCAAAGGCGGTTACACCAACGTGGTGCTGGGTTGGGGCTTGGCGGTGACGATGGGCATCTACATCGCGGGCACGGTCAGCGGGGCGCACCTGAACCCCGCCGTCACCGTGTCGCTGGCCGTCACCGGCCGCTTCCCGTGGAGCAAGTGTCTGCACTACGTCGTCGGACAGTTCGCCGGAGCCTTCGCGGGCGCGGCGCTGCTCTTCGCGGTGTACTATTACAAATGGATTCAAGTGGACCCGGCACTGGACCACACGACGGGCATCTTCTCGACCTCGCCGGCGGTGCCCGGGTTCTTCCCCGGTTTCTTTGATCAGGTCGTTGGCACCGCGCTGCTGCTAGGCCTGATCTTGGCGGTCGGTGACAAGTTTAATTCGCCCCCCGGCGCGAACCTCGCCCCGATCATCATTGGCCTCATCGTACTGGCCATCGGCATCTCCTACGGCGGCATGAACGGCTACGCCATCAACCCGGCCCGCGACCTTGGGCCGCGGCTCTTTGCCGTCGTGGCAGGCTTCAAGAACAACGGCCTCACTAATGGCGACTCTATCTGGCTGCCGCCCGTACTCGGCCCGATGGTCGGTGGCCTGCTCGGCACCCTAGCTTACGATCTGATGATCGGCCGCCCGCTCATGCGCGCCAACGCCGTCACCGAACCGGCCGCCGGCATGGACCCGAGCCACGTCGAACCCCGCGCTCAGGCCACCGCCGAGGCAGAATCTCACTCCGTGCGCCGCTGAACCCCGCCTTGGGTCACCCACCGCATCCTATCCCCGAAACTATGCCCCAATACATCCTTGCCCTCGACCAGGGCACGACCAGTTCGCGCGCCATCGTCTTCGACCATGACGCCAACATGCTCTCGGTGTCGCAACGCGAGTTCGCGCAGATCTTCCCGCAGCCGGGTTGGGTCGAGCACGACGCCAACGAAATCTGGTCCAGCCAGGTCGGCGTCGCCACCGAGGCCATGGCCCGCATGGGCATTCGCCCAAGCGACATCGCCGCCATCGGCATCACCAACCAGCGCGAGACCACCGTCGTGTGGAACCGCAAGACCGGCCAGCCGATCCACCACGCCATCGTCTGGCAAGACCGGCGCACCGCCGGCTTCTGCGACAAGCTGCGTTCCGCCGGCCACGTCGAGACGTTCCAGAAGAAGACCGGCCTCGTCATCGACGCCTACTTCAGCGGCACGAAGGTGCGCTGGATGCTCGACAACGTGCCCGGCGCGCGCGAACTCGCCGACAAGGGCGAACTCGCCTTCGGCACCGTGGACTCGTGGCTCCTGTGGCGCATGACCCAGGGCAAGCTCCACGTCACCGACGTAACCAATGCCTCGCGCACGCTGCTCTTTAACATCCACACGCTCGCGTGGGACGACGAACTGCTCGGCATCCTCGACATCCCGCGCTCGATGCTACCCGAGGTGAAGTCTTCCTCGGAGGTCTACGGCCACACGGATGAAGCGACCTTCGGCCACGCCATCCCCATCGCGGGCATCGCGGGCGACCAGCACGCGGCGACCTTCGGCCAGGCGGCGCTGGAGCGCGGCATGGCCAAGAACACGTACGGCACGGGCTGCTTCATGCTGATGAACCTCGGCCACGACCCGATTCCCTCGCAGAACAAGCTGCTCACCACCGTGGCCTGGAAGGTCAAGGACCGCGTGGACTACGCCTTCGAGGGCAGCGTGTTCGTCGGCGGCGCGGTGATCCAGTGGCTGCGCGACGGGTTGAAGTTCTTCCGCTCGGCGGAGGAGAGCGAGGCCCTCGCTTCCAGCGTGGAGGACAGCGCGGGCGTGTACCTCGTGCCGGCGTTCGTCGGCCTGGGCGCGCCGTACTGGGACAGCTACGCTCGCGGCACGATGGTGGGACTGACGCGCGGCACGAGCACCGGGCACATCACCCGCGCGGCGTTGGAGGCGATCGCCTACCAGAGCGCCGAACTCCTTGAAGCCATGCAGAAAGACTCCGGGCTGACGCTCTCCGAACTGCGCGTGGATGGCGGGGCGTGCCGCAACAACCTGCTCATGCAAATCCAGGCCGATGTGGTCGGCGTGCCCGTCGTGCGCCCGAAGGTCACCGAAACCACCGCGCTCGGCGCAGCCTATCTCGCGGGCTTGGCGGTTGGATACTGGGACAGCATCGACCAGATCGCCCAGCAGTGGAAGGCCGACCGCACCTTCGAGCCCAAGGGCAGCGCGGACGAACGCCAGGAGCGTCTGGCCGGCTGGAAGCGCGCCGTGGAGCGTTCCCGTCAGTGGGTGGAAGCCAAGTAGCACCCGGAATCATCCGGCGGCTCTGCGCACGCGTGGGGCCGCCGTCCTTTCCGGATACACTTTTTCTCCATGCCTGCCTCCTCTCCTGACTCCCTCACCCGCGCAACCCTGCTGGCCCAACTCCGCGAACCCACCCGCTGGGATCTCGTCGTCATCGGCGGGGGGGCCACCGGCCTCGGGACCGCCCTGGACGCCGCCGCCCGCGGCTACAAGACGCTCCTGCTCGAAGGCGCGGACTTCGCCAACGGCACGTCCTCGCGTTCCACCAAGCTCGTCCACGGCGGTGTGCGCTACCTCGCACAAGGCAACATCCACCTCGTCCGCGAGGCCCTGCGCGAGCGCGGCCTATTGCGCCGCAACGCCCCGCACCTCGTGCACGACATGGGCTTCGTGATCCCTGCGTACACTTGGTGGTCCAAACCCTTCTACGGCATCGGCTTGACGATGTACGACCTCCTGGCGGGCAAACTCGGCTTCGGCCGCTGCCAACTCCTCGGCAAGGAAAAGGCGCTCGCGCGCACGCCAACGCTCAAGGCCAAAGGCTTGCGCGGCGGCGTGCTCTACCACGACGGGCAGTTCGACGACGCCCGCTTGGCGGTAACGCTCTTGCAAACGCTTTTTGACCAGGGCGGCACCGCCATCAACTACGTTTCCGTCCGGGGCCTGCTCAAGGAAAATGACAAAATGTCCGGCGTCGTCGCGTGTGACGTGGAGACCGGCGAGGAGTTTTCGATCCTCGCCAAGGCCGTCGTCAACGCCACCGGCGTCTTCGTGGACGCGGTGCGCCGCATGGACGAACCGGGCGTCAAGGATATGCTCTCGCCCAGCCAGGGCATCCACCTCGTCGTGAACCGGCGCTTCCAGCCGGGCGACAGCGCGGTGATGATCCCCAAGACCGAGGACGGCCGCGTGCTCTTTGCCGTGCCGTGGCACGGCAAGGTGGTCATCGGCACGACGGACACGCCGGTCGAACACGTCGCGTTGGAGCCGCGCCCACTGGACGAAGAGATCGAGTTCGTGCTGCGCACCGCGCGCCAGTACCTCACCGATCCGCCCGAGCGCAAAGACGTGCTCAGTGTCTACGTGGGCCAGCGTCCGCTCGTCAAAGCCGAGAAGGCCACGAACACCGACGGCGTCGGCGCGACGGCCGCCATCTCGCGCGACCACATCATCCGGGTGTCCAAGGCGGGACTGATCACGGTAACCGGCGGCAAGTGGACGACCTACCGAAAGATGGGTGAGGACTGCGTGGACCAAGCCATCAAGCTCGCTGGCCTGACAAAACGCCCCACGCGCACGCAGAGCCTACGCCTGCACGGCTGGAGCGACCGGGTCAACGGGAGCTTCCAGGACGTGTACGGCAGTGACCGCGCCGCCATCCACGCTCTGCCCGGCAGCGGGCAAGCCCTCGACGCCAAGCTGCCGCTGACCGAAGCCGAGGTGCGCTGGGCCGCGCGCTGCGAACTGGCTCGCACCGTCGAAGACGTGCTCTCGCGCCGCTCGCGCGCGCTGCTGCTCGACGCCCGCGCGAGCATCGCCGCCGC
>CAXTQD010000222.1:3902-9116 GCA_964246175.1 uncultured Chthoniobacterales bacterium
GCCGGCTACGCCGCCTATCGGCTGCTGGTGGCGGGCGCCGCGCCCGGGCCGATCCGCAGTTCGTCGGGCGTGCGGCTGATCCCCGACATGGTGATCGGCCAGGACGAAGAGGCGGCGATCGACACGCTGCTGGTCGCCGGCTGCGTGGCCGCGATCCTCGCCGAGGAACTCGGCCACGACGAAGCCTGGACACGAACGCAAACCGAACGCTACGAGCAACTCGCCCGCGGCTATCTTCTGAACTAACCTCTGCTCGCACCCCCATGAAAAAACTCATCAACCAACCCGAAAACGTCGTTGTCGAGGCCCTCAAAGGCATGGAACTGGCCCACGGCGACCTGCTCGAAGTCCACTACGACCCGCACTACATCGTCCGCAAGCAAAAGTCGTCCAAGCCGAAGGTCGGCATCCTCTCGGGCGGCGGCAGCGGGCATGAGCCAATGCACGGTGGTTTCGTGGGCCTGGGGATGCTCGACGCCGCGTGCCCCGGCGCCGTGTTCACCAGCCCGACACCCGACCAGATGCTCGAAGCCACCAAGGCCATCAGCCAGGGCGAAGGCGTGCTGCACATCGTCAAGAACTACACCGGCGACGTGCTCAACTTCGAGATGGCCGCCGATCTAGCGGGCGGTGAGGACATCAAGGTCGAGGCCGTGGTCGTCAACGACGACGTGGCCGTCAAGGACAGCCTCTACACCGCCGGTCGCCGCGGAGTCGGCGGCACCGTGCTCATGGAAAAGATCGTCGGTGCCGCGGCCGAGGCGGGTCATTCACTCGCCGACGTGAAGGCGCTCTGCGAGCGGGTCAACGCCAACGTGCGCTCCATGGGCCTCGCGCTGACGAGTTGCACCGTCCCGCACGCGGGCAAGCCGACCTTTGAACTGCCCGAAGACGAGTTCGAACTCGGTGTCGGCATCCACGGCGAACCCGGCCGCCAACGGCTGAAGCTGGTGCCGGCCGATGAGGCCGCCGAGATGCTGATGAAGCCGATCCTCGAAGAGGACGTGTTCAAGGGCGGCGGCAACGTGCTGCTCTTCGTCAACGGCATGGGCGGCACGCCGCTCTTAGAGCAATACGTCATCTACCGCAAGGCCGAGGAACTCGCCAAAGCGCACGGCCTCCACGTCACGCGCCGGCTCGTCGGCTCCTACATCACGAGCTTGGAAATGGCCGGCGCATCCATCACTCTGCTGAAGCTCGACGGGCAGATGACCCAGTGTTGGGACGCACCCGTGCTGACCCCGGCCTTGCGTTGGGGAGCTTGATCGTCCAAGCTCCTTCGCCATGCCCACGCCGCTCTCCCCCGCCGTGTTGCTGGACTGGTTGCAACGCGCCGCTGCTGTCTTTACCGCCCAACGTGCCCACCTGACGCAACTCGACTCGAACGTCGGTGACGGCGACCACGGGGCCAACCTCGCCCGTGGCTTCGAGGCGGTCGTCAACAAGTCGTCCGGCTGGGCGGGTAACGACCCTGCGGCGCTCTTCAAGAACGTCGCCATGACTCTCATCGGCACGGTTGGCGGCGCGAGCGGCCCGTTGTACGGAAGCTTCTTTTTGGATGCGTCCAAGGCGGTCGCCGGCAAGCCCGAACTCAGTCTCGCGGATTGGACGGCGGCATTCGACGCTGGCCTGCGCGGCGTGCAGAACCGCGGTAAGGCCGCCGTTGGCGATAAGACGATGCTCGACGCGCTGACCCCGGCGCTGGCGGTGCTCCGGGAGGCTGGCGCGGAAAGTCCGCTAGCCGACGCGTTGCGGCGTTCCGCCGAAGCCGCGGACGCAGGTGCGCAGTCTACGGTTCCGCTCGTCGCTCGCAAGGGCCGTGCGAGCTACTTGGGTGAGCGTAGCGCGGGCCACATCGACCCCGGGGCAGCGTCCAGCGCGCTCTTGCTCGCCGCGTTGGCGGAAGCGGCGGCGTAGAGTTATCTTTCAAGCCACATGGTCGGTCTGGTCCTCGTTTCCCACAGCAAGGCGCTGGCGCTGGCGCTCAAAGACATGCTTGATCGGCTCTACGCCGGCAAGGTTCCTGTCGCGGTGGCCGCGGGCGCAGGCGACGATGGCGCGGAACTAGGCACGGATGCGACCGCCATCGTGTCGGCGGTGACCAACCTCGACGCGCCGGGCGGCGTGCTCGTGCTGCTCGACTTGGGCAGCGCGGTGATGAGCGCCGAACTCGCCCTCGAATTTCTTGACGAAGAGACCCGCACACGGGTCGCCCTGTGCGCCGCCCCTTTGGTGGAAGGCGCCGTTACGGCCGCAGCGCAGTGCGGCGTCGGCGCGTCCCTGGCCGACGTGCGGGCGGAGGCCGAACGCGCGCTCCTCCAAAAACAGCAGGGAATCGGTGGCGACGCCCTTGCCGCCGACGCACTGCCCCCCGCCGTCTCGGTCGCGGGCGAGACGCTGGACCTGACCGTCCACAATCCTCACGGCCTTCATGCCCGACCGGCGATGCGCATCGTGCAGACCGCGGCAGGTTTTCAGAGCCAGGTGTGGATCGAAAACCTGCGCACCGGCACGCCAGCCGCCTCTGCCCGCAGCGTTGTGTCGATCAATTGCCTCGACGCACGGCATGGCGACGTGATCCGGGTCACCGCGCAGGGTGAGGATGCATCCGCTGCTCTCGCGGCCTTGGTGGCCTTGTCCGCCGACAACTTCGGCGACAACATGCAAGAGCCCGCCACGTCTGCCCCGGTGGCCTCTGTCCCGACACCCGATCTTTCGCCCGCACGCGCCGGGACCATACGCGGCCGGGCGCTGAGCGACGGCGTCGCGGTGGGCCGGCTCGTGTTTGCCGACCGGGCAGCTCCGGTGCTGCCGGAACCTTCCTCTCCCGTGGACCCGGCCACCGAGACGGCCCGCCTCGACGCGGCGCTGGCTGCCGTCCAGCGCACGCTCGACGTGCAGGCCGCTACGTTGCGCGTCCAAGTGGGCGGGGAACACGCCGCCATTTTGGAAGCGCACCGGATGCTCGCCGCTGATCCTGCATTGATCGGCGCGGCGAAAACTTTGGTCAGCAACGAATGCCTGCCTGCACCGCACGCGTGGCAACGTGCGGTGAACGAGGTGGCAGCTTTATACCGCGGCCTGCCTGATCCAGTCCTGCGCGAGCGAGCGCGTGACGTGGAGGACCTCGGACTACAGGTTTTGCAGGCGTTGGGTGTCGGGTCCACGCTCCGGTTGGACCTTTCCGGCGACGGCGCCCTGCTGGTCGTGCCAACGCTGCTGCCCAGCGAACTCGCCAATCTTGATCTGGGCCGGGTGCGCGGGGTGATCGCCGAGACTCTCGGCCAGACGAGCCATGCGGCCATCCTGCTGCGCGCGGCGGGTGTTCCGGCAGTCGAGGAAGTCACCGCCCAGCGCCTGCGCGAAGCGGGCATCACCGACGGGCAGGCGGCGGTGGACGGAACCGCCGGCGAGGTTTGGCTGGTGCCCGATGCGCAGGCGGACGCCGTCTTGCAGCAGCGCCTCGCGGCGCAAGACGCCGGGACCGTCGCCGAGGATGTCTCCCTTCCCGAACTTCGCACCCAGGACGGACAGCGGATCGAACTGGCGGCTAACGTCGGCGGGGTCGCGGACGCGGCGGCAGCCCGCAAGTACCAAGCCGAAGCCATCGGGCTGCTCCGCACTGAGTTTCTTTTCCTCGAACGCACCAGCGAACCCTCCGAGCAGACGCAGTTTGAAACCTTGCGCGCGATCTCCGACGCGTTCGCGCCGGACCGGCCGCTGACCGTGCGCACCCTCGACATCGGCGGCGACAAGCCGGTGCCCTATCTGCCGACGACGCCGGAGGCCAACCCTTTCTTGGGTGTGCGTGGCCTGCGCCTCACCCTGCGGCACGAAGCGCTCTTCCTGACCCATCTTCGTGCCATCCTGCGCGGGGGTGACAACCGGCATTTCAGGGTCATGTTCCCGATGGTGACGGACGTGGCCGAAGTGCGCGCCGCCCGCGCGTTGCTGAGTCGCGCCCACGAGGAACTCACCCGCGAGGGACAACCGCACGCGTGGCCAGTCGAGGTTGGCATGATGATCGAGGTGCCCGCCGCGGCGCTGAACGCGGCACGGTTTGCGTCGGAGGTCGATTTCTTCAGCGTCGGCACGAACGACTTGACGCAGTACACCCTCGCCGCGGAGCGCGGACACGCGGACCTGCCAGACATGGCGGACGCGCTGCACCCGGCGGTGTTAAGGCTGATTGGAGAGGTGGCGAATGCGGCGCGGGCGCAGGGCATCTGGGCTGGCGTCTGCGGGGAAGCGGCGGCTGATCCCGTGGCGGCAGCGGTGTTCGTCGGCTTGGGCATCACGGAACTCAGCGTCGGGGCAGGCGCGTTGCCCAAGATTCGCCGCGTGGTGAGCGGACTGGACGGCTCAAAGGGTCGGAGTCTCGCCGGGCGCGCTCAAGAGCTGACCACGGCGGAGGAGGTTCGCCGACTGTACGTGAGCAGCTAACGGCTGAGTTGGCAGTGCGTTGAAGTCTGCGCCGGGTAAGTCGCAGGTGCTGGCTCTTTCGCATGAACCTAGGGTGCGTTCGCAATCCATCTGAGACTTGCCGCGAGTAGGGCGGCCAAGGTGCCGCCCAGGAACATGGCAGCGAGTTTGTCGTCGCGGGTGGCCAGCGCACGGCAGCCTTTGAGGCGGCAGAAGAGGGGTTCGACTTTGTTGCGGGCCTGGTACTTTTCCTTGTCGTAGGCAGGCGGGCTGGTGCGGTTTGAGCGCGGTGGGATCACCGCTTCCTTGCCTGCCGCGGCGATCCAGGGCGCGGATGGCATCGCCGTCGTAGGCACGGTCCGCACCGATGGCTTTGATCTTTGGGCGGGCAAGCACCTCGGCGAGCATCTCCGCGCCCCCGGGCGCGCCGCCCTCCTGGCCGCCGCTCAAGATTCACGCCGCGCACCTGATGCTCACCGACCGCCCCCGCGTGGAGCTTGGTACTCAAGCCCACCGCGCGCGCGGCCGAGGGCTTGCGGCCCGTTTTTTGGCGTGCGCCGGCCGCGGGTGGGTGCGCCCGCACGCTGGTGGAATCCACCAGCGCCAAGCGCAGGTCGAGCTTGCCGCGCTTGGCCGCCTGTAGACACCACGCCACCATGGCTCGCTGCGGCACGCCGCCTTTAACCCACCGCTGCCAGCGCACGTAGATCGTGTGGTCATCGCCGTCCTCGCTCGGGTTACAGCGATTCTCAGCGTGATTGAGCGATAGGTTGAGGTAAGGTAGGCCAAGAT
>CAXTQD010000223.1:0-5153 GCA_964246175.1 uncultured Chthoniobacterales bacterium
CCATGGACGAACTCGGCATCGACGTGCTCCTGACCGGCAGCCAGAAGGCGCTCGCCCTGCCGCCGGGGCTGGCGCTCTTCGCGTGTTCGGAGCGGGCGTTCGAGCGCGCGGCGCAGGCGAAGGACCGCGGTTATTACTTCGATTTTCTGGAGTTCAAGAAGAATCAAGAAGGCGACATGACTCCGAGCACGCCGAGCATCGGGCACATCTACGCGCTGGAGTCCAAGCTCGACGACATCTTCACGGAAGGCGTCGAAAACCGCCACGCCCGTCACACACGCACGAACGCCTTGGTCCACGCGTGGGTCAGGGAACAAGGTTTCGAGTTCTTCGCGCCGGAAGGCTACCGCTCAGTGACCCTAACGTGTGTCGCCAACAACAAGAACATCGACGTGGCTGCGTGGATCGGGCGCGTCAAAAAGAAGCACGGCCTCGTCTTCGACGGCGGCTACGGCAAGCTCAAGGGCAAGACGTTCCGGCTCTCCAACATGGGCGACGAGACGGAGGAAACCGTCGGCGCGATGCTGGCGGCGATCACGGACTGCCTGGAGTAGCGGTCGGCGCGGCGGACGGGGCATTCTTCGCGGCGGCGACGGCGGCGTTCAGGTCGGCGGCGAGCGCCTTGACCTCCGCTTCGGTGAAGGCTCCGTTGATCTCGAAGCTGCCGTCGAGGATCGCCGCCTGCACAACCGGCGCGCAACGCACGGTGTTGTTGATCAGGATCGCCAGACGCCGGCCTTGGAACCGCGTGGTGATCTCGGCGAAACGTTCCTTGCCGGCGGGAGTCAACTCCACGGAAATCATCCACTGATTGTCCTCGCCCTTGGCCTCGGCGGAAGCCAAGGCCGACGTGTTGAGCAAAACCTCCGAGCCCAGGGAAAGCTTCACGGGGTCGCCGCCCCCGTCGTCGAGCACGTACTCGTTGCCGGTGAGCCCGAGGTGGGGAGCAACGGCACGAATCTCGAACGTCGCCTCCCCGGCGTGCAGGCCCGGCGTGGCCCCGAGCAGGAAGACCAAAAGGAGCAGCTTGGAGAACGTGCTCATCTGGCCGCGTCCCGGGCCGCCGGCAGCGAGGAATTGAGACGTTCGACGAGGTTGGCCGCCTGCCGCCGGGTGAAGCTTCCGCTGATGGCGATTTTGCCGCCGTGGATGGGTTCGACGATGCGCGGCAAGGCGTAGAGCTGTTCACCGACAACAAAGCCAAGCTGCTGCCCCAAGCGATCCTGAGTGATCTGCTCGAACTTCTTCGTGCCCGTGGGCGTGAGGACGATCAGGACAATGGGCTTGCCGTCAGGATCGTAGTCGAGCGAGGCGAACTGGACGGCCGCCCCGTCGAGCAGGGGCGGCTCGATCAAGAGGGTGTTCTCCGCCTTGCCATCTGCGCCGAGGGTCACACCGAGATAGGTGCGCGTGTGCGGCCCGGGATGGTCGGCAACCGCGTGCACCGCGAAGGTCACTGCACCCTCCGCCCACGCCGTGCCGACGCCCCACGCCAGGAACGCGGCCAAAAGGAAAAGACGCGCAGCTTTCATCAGGCGAACATTTCTGCCACCGCTACGGGGAAGGCGCTCAGGAACTTCATCACCGGCTCCACCCACGACAAGAGCGCGACACCCGCTTGCAGGTAGGTTGTCCGTCTCTGACAGGCAGTTGAACTCCTCCGCCGTCACCGGGGCTACCAAGGTCACGCTCATGCTGTGCACAGCATGGACACGGCGCGGCCAGGCGTCAACCGCTGCGCCCATCCCCGTCGAGTTGCGTCTTGAGCGCCGCCAGGTCGGCCGTGACGCGTTCCGCCTGCCCGGCGGGCGGCGTGGCGTCAGCGATGGCTTTTTCCTGCTGGCCGAGGAGATGGTAGAGGCGGGTCAGTTCCTGGTACTCCGCGTCGCTGAGACGTTTCTTGGGCACGTTGCGGCTGGTGAAGAAATACTTCGTCTGCGGGTTGAACTCGCAGTCGGCCGAACGGTAGTAAACTCCCGGCACTTCGTTGATGTAGACGTACTCGCCCTTCCACAGTTCGCGCGTACTCTGGAGGTTATTCGCATTGTAGTCCGGCCGGTTCGCACCTGGGTGGTATCCATAGCCGTACACCTCGGTCGCGCCGGGCGGCTTGACGACGACCGGCGGGGTCTGGTTGACGATGCCTTGGACCTGCCGCGTGGTCTTGTCGAAGTCCGCGCGGGCAGTTCTCACCGCTTTGTCCTTGAGCCCATCGGCCACCTGGTCGCCGGTGACATGCGCGAGGGTCGTACACGCGAGCGCCGCGATGGCCGGGAACGACGGCGTCTGGCGGTACTGGTCGCACGCCTTGTGCAACGTCGCCGCGAACGCCTCGTAGTCCCGCGCCGCCGCCGAGGCTTGCAGGCTGGCGAGCGCGTCCGCGGCCTCGGCGTTGCGGTTGGTGGCGGCGTCGATTGCGTCGAGCTTGGCCTTCTCCGCGGCGAGTGCCGTGACGGCCTGCTGGTACTTGGCGGCCTTGGCGTTGAACGCCCCCACGGTGGGTGACCCGGGCTTGAGCTTGCCGCGCTCGACGTTAAGCTTTTGGTAGAGAGTAGTCAGTTCCTTCGTGTGCTTGGCGTAGGCGACACGCTGGTCCGCATATGGGTCAGGGGTAGGCTTGGCGGCGGCGGGCAGCGGGGTCTCGGTCTCGGCGAGGTCACGGACCTCGTGCGGGGCAGACTTCGGGACTGCCGCGGCGGCTTCGGCGGTCCCTCCGTTGCGGGCGTCCCGGAGTTCCTTGCCCACCGACGTGCCGACCAGGAGGCCGACCGCCGCGGCGAACGAGAGAATCTGCACCAGGAAGAGCATGGCTGTCTCGTGCCAGTGCTTCAGGATGAACACGATCCGCCCAAAAGGGACGAACATCACGATCAATCCCCACCAGATGCTCGTGCGAAACGCCCGCACCATGATCAGGAGCGTCGTGGCCAGACAAACACATCCGGCAATGAGGAAGAGGACGAGCGCAGCGGACATTCTCCTCCAAGAGGAGCAGACCCGGTGCCAACAAGCGCAGTGTTCAAATCTCTCTGAGCACCGCGCGCACGGGGGCGGCGTCACCGCCGGCGACACGCAACGGCAGCGCGATCAACTCGTAGACGCTGGCCAGTACGGCGCTGAGGTCGAGCGACTCCAAGATATGTACACCCGCTGCGGCCAGCGCGTGGTGGGTCGGCAGGTCGTGGCTGTCAATGGCGTCCACGGAGGGAACGTCGAGGCCCAAGAGCCGCACGCCCTGTTCACCAAGCCAGGCGGGCACGTCGGGGGCGAGGAGCGGGATGCGCGCGGGAAAGGGTGCTCCGTCGGGCCACGCGCCGGTCTTGAGCAACAGGCGGCTGACCCCATTTTGTTCCAGGTGCCCGGCGAGGTGTTCACGCGTGATCGTCCAGCCCGCGCCGGTCACGTCCGCGACACACGCCGGGCCGACGTAGACGCCCAGGTCGAGGGCGTCAATCCGCGCGCCGCCGGGCAGGAAGTGGAACGGCGCGTCGGCGTGCGTGCCGTTGTGCGTGCCCATCGTCAGCGCGCCGACGTTGACCGACGCGCCTGCATCCATGCGCCAAGTCAGGCGGTAGTCGAACGCCGTGTCGCCCGGCCACGGCGGCAGGGCGTTGTGCAGCGGGCGGGTGATGTCGTGAAAAGCAGCCATCAGAGATGCCTCACGCAAAGTCCGCAAAGCCGCAAAGGAGAAAAAAGGGGGCAGCAGAGGATGCCTCTTCCTTTCCTATCTTCTTCTTTCCTTTGCGACTTTGCGGACTTTGCGTGAGGCTCGTTCCGGCGTCACGGCACCAGAGCGCGTTCGGTCGGGTAGTTTTCGTACGCACGCGTGGCCATGATCTCACCCAACCGTGCGGCGGCGGCCTCGCACTCTGCGAACGTGTTGTAAAGCGGTACGGGCGCGAACCGCACGATGTCCGGCGGACGGTAGTCGGTGACCACACCCGCGTCCTTGAGCGCGCGGCAAATCCGCGCCGCCTCCGGGTGGACCAGCGAGAGGTGCCCGCCGCGACGGCTGCCCTCTGCCGGGTTGGCGAAGTCGAACCCGTAGGACGCCAGTCGCGGCGCGCAAAGCAGCATCGTCAGGTAGGCCGTGAGCGCCAGAGACTTTTGGCGGATTTGCCCGATGCCGGCCTCTTCGGCGATGGCGAGCGCGCCTTCGAGCGCCGCCAACCCGAGGATTGGTGGCGTCCCCACCTGCAAGCCGCCCGCGCCGCCGGCGGGGTGGAGTTCGCTGCTCATGTTGAACTGCGCCGTCTTGTTGGAACCCCACCAACCCGCCAGCCCCGGCAGGAGGTCGGCATGACGTTTGTTCAGGTACAATCCGCCCACCGCGCCCGGGCCAGCGTTCAGGTATTTGTAGTGACACCAGAACGCGAAATCGACCCCGTCCTCCGCCAGCCGGTGCGGCACGACGCCGACCGAGTGCGACAGGTCGAAGCCGACGCACACGCCGCGCGCGTGGGCGTGTGCCGTGATCGCGCGCAGGTCGAGGAGTTCGCCCGTCGTGTAGACGACCGCGGGCAGCACGGCCAGTTGCACGGCAGGATGGTCCAGCGCGCGGGTGAGCGCGTCGCGGTCCATCAGACGGTCCGCGCCGGGCGGCACGACGACGAGTCCCTCCGCTGGGTCCACGCCACGCCCGCGCAGGTGGCTCTTGATGGCATACAGATCAGACGGGAACTCGCCGCCGTACGCGACGATCTTCGGGCGCGCCGGGTCGGGCCGGTAGAGCGTGGCGAGGAGTTGGTGGAGATTGACCGTTGTAGAGTTGGTGACCGCCACCGCCTCAGGCCCCGCACCGACGAACGCGGCCACGCGCGCGGCGAGATTCTCCGCCAGCGTGAACCACGGCGGCGCGCCGTCGAGCCAACCGCCGATGGCGAGCGTCTTCCACTCGTCGAGCACGCGGAGGATGCTCGCCTCGGCGTCGCGCGAGAGCAGCCCGAGCGAATTGCCATCAAGATATACTGGAGCGCCCGCAGGCAGGTAGAAGCGTCCGCGCAAAGGGGCAAGCGCGTCGGCGGCGTCGAGCGGGTGTTCGAGCTCGGAAGGGCGTTCCGCAACGAAGGCGTCGACTTCAGCCACAACCCGGAGTTCACGCTGCTCGAGGCCTACCAGGCGCACGCGGACTACAACGTGTGGATCGACGGCTG
>CAXTQD010000223.1:5163-9112 GCA_964246175.1 uncultured Chthoniobacterales bacterium
GGTGGAGGTGTTTTTCGAAGAACCCCACGATCTCCGTCTGCTGAACGTCCCCGTGCGGGACGTGCCCCGCGCCGGGCACGAGGTCGAGCGTCACGTCGTCGCCGTGCGCGCGGAGGGCTCCTTCCAAGCGGCGGGCGTGCTCGGGGAGGACAAGCCAGTCGCGCGCACCGTAGATGAGGAGGAAGGGCGGTTCGCCGCCGTGGACGTAGCGCGACGGGTCGGCCTGGTGGACAAGGTCGGGCTTTTCGGCCGCGGAGCCGCCGAGTTCGTGGCGCACGTAGAACCGGCCAAGCACGGAGCTTGGCGCGATGCCAAGATCCGTTGGTCCCGACACGTCGCACACCGCCTGCACGCGGTCGGGCACACGCGGGCTGCCCTCTGTGCGGTCCTCCAACGCCGCGACGCCCGGCGTCATGCCGAGCAGCGCCGCGAGGTGGCCGCCGGCCGAGGCCCCGCATGCGCCAATCCGTGCGGGGTCGATCCCGTAGCGGCGGGCGTTGGCGCGCAGGAAGCGCACGGCGGTCTTGGCGTCGAGGATCTGCGCGGGCCAGATCGCCTCGCCGTCCAGCCGGTAGTCGGCGCTGGCGAACGCCATGCCGCGTTGTGTGAAAAGCTCCGCCAGCCGCTCGCCTTCCACCCGGCTGCCGCTTCGCCAGCCTCCGCCGTGCAGGTAGAGCACGACGGGAACGGGCCTCGCGCGCGCGGGGCCGGACGAGGGCAGGGAAAGGTCAAGCGTCAGGTCGTGGCCGCCGGCCTGGCCGTAGACGAGGTTCTTTGTCTCCGGCGGTGATGCCGCTCGCAGCGGCGCGGTGGTCAGCGCCGTCAGCAGCGCGAGGAGGAAGGTGGGTTTGGCGAGCACGAAGGATTTAAGGAACGGCTCGGAGAGCCACCCCTACCATCGCTCAGCGCCGGCCTTCCGTATGTCCCAAACTTTGGAGCCGCGTGAGCACGTCGGACGAGAGCCGGTCCATCTTCTCGTGCAGGTGAGCGATCTCCAGTTCCGCGCGCAGGTTCACGTCGTACTCGATATCCGCGCGCACCCGGTCCTTGGCCGCTTGGCGGTTCTGGCTCAGGAGCACGAACACCGACAGGAAAATCGCCTCCAGCGACACGCACATCGTCAAAAAGTTGAACGGGTACGGGTCAAATCGCATCCCCTCAGGCACCTGGGTGTTCCACAAAATCCACAACGCGAACAGCCCGGCGTGCAGCAACAGAAACGGGATCGAGCCGCTGAACTCCGCGATCCAGTCGGCGGTCTTTTGCACGGCGGTGCGCTTGTCCTCGGTTTCCTCGTTGACGTTGCGCGTGGCGGTGTGGCGCAGGATTTCGGAGGTTTTACGCAGCCGCTTGCCTAAAGCCGCAAGCAGGTCGACAGCGGCGTGCGGATGCCGCTTCAGAAAAAGCTCCAGGTCGCCGCGGTCCATCAGGAGGGCTTCCAGGTCCTCGGTGGCCGTTGCCGTGGCCGAGCGCGTGCCACCGTCGAGAAAGGATAGTTCCCCGAAGAAGTCGCCGCGTTCGCAGACTTCCAGACTGATCTTCTCGCCCGTGTCGTTCTTGAAGGACATCTCCGCCTTGCCGTCGCGCACGATGTACATGGCATCGCCCGGCTCGCCGTAACTGAAGACGACGTGCCCAGCAGGGAACTTCACCACGTCGAGGTGCGTAGAGAGCGAGGTGCGCTCCTCCTCATCGAGGAGTTGAAAGAGCGGAACCTCGGCGAGCAGGCTGGCGTCGGCAGACATGGCGGGAAAAGGCGGGCCTAGTCCCCGTCGCTGCCGATGGCGTTCTGCGGGCAGATTTCCAAGGCGCTCTGGGCGGCGGCGAGTTCGTCAGCGCTGACGGGCTGCCGCACGAAAATTACTTTGCTCTCGTCGTCGGTGTACTTGAGCAGCGAAAAGCCTGACTGCGGCCCGGCTTCGTCCAGGCAGACGTGGCAGGGCGTGCAGGTGTCGTCCACGTACCAGGGACCAGGGGTGCTTTCAGCGATGCGGATTGTCTTGTCGGCCATCGTCCCGGGTTATAGCGAAGAACATTACCGCGCGGCAAGCCCGGTTTTCGAGTCGGCGGCGGTTTACATCGGCCGGGGCGGGTTTACCTTGGATAGCACGCTCATGTCCGCCCTGTCGAACCCGGAAACTCTCCCCGCCGCTCCCGCCGCGACGCCGCGTCCTCCCGCCGTCGGCGGCAAGCCGGTCTGGATGCGTCACCCACTCTTTCGCTTCGGCTCGTCGGTCAAGCTCGCTGTGGTGCTCCTGTGTGTGCTGGTTGTCGCCAGCATCGCCGGGACGATCTACGAGACGAGTTTCGACTCCCGGGTTGCCCGCGCCTACATCTACAATGCGTGGTGGTTCAACCTGTGGCTGGCGATCTTGTGCCTGAACCTCACCTGCTCGGCGTTCTCGCGCTGGCCCTGGAAACGCCACCACACGGGCTTCCTGCTCACGCACTTGGGTATCATCGTGCTGTTGGTCGGCGCGGTGATCGGCCGGCACTGGGGCATTGAAGGCACGATGACCCTTTTCAAAGGTCAAGGTCCCGACAACCGCCTGGAGATCGTTGACGAGAACGTCCTGCGCGTCGAGGACGATAGCGGCCGGGCGGGGGCGCGGCAGTTCCCGGTCGAGATCATCGGCCGGCACCCGACCCCGACAAAACCGTGGCCGCTGGGCCGCACGGCCGGTGGTTGGGACCTTGCGCTGGTCGACTATGCGCCGGCGTTGGAGGCGACGTTCAACCCGCAGCCCGCGCCGAACGTTCCCGGCGTCGGTCAACCGGCGGTGCGCGTGCGGCTGGCTTCCGCGCGGCTGCACCAGAACATCGAACAATGGCTGCTCGCCGGCGACGCCGAGCACAATGCCGTCGACCTCGGGCTGGCGTCCGTCGGCTTGCAAGCGGGGACCGCGCCAGCCGTCGAACCCACCGTTGGTTCTAACGCCGCCGCCAACACCCCACGCGACACGACCGACGAGAAAATCTTCGCCCTCGCCCAACACCCCAGCGACACCAAGCGCCTGCCCGCGCCTGGCTCCGCCCCGTCCGGCGTCGAACTCCACCTCAAGCTCGACAACGGCAAGCCGACCGTGCTCGTCACCTGGCAGGGCGCGACGTGGGACTTCGACCCCGTCGCCGACCGCGGCCAAGAGCAAGACCTCGGCGGCGGAGGGTTGCGCTTGGTCATCGAAAATTACTGGCCTGACCTCGTCGTCAACGGCGATGATTCCCTGTCTACCGCCTCCCAGGAACCGCGCAACCCCGCCGTGCTCGTCCGCGTCCACGGCCGCCTGCCCGGCAACGACGCCGCGCCTGCGCCCGCTGCCGCTCCTGCTCCCGCGGCGGCCCCGAACATCGGCACCGCCGCCGACAACCGCGCGGCGATCTACTGCGACGCGGCGGGAAAACTCACGTTCGTGCTGCGTTCCAGCGCCCTGTCGGAGCCACTCCGCGGCGAACTGAAGCCCGGCGAACCCGTTAACACCGGCTGGGCCGACTGGCGGATCACGGCGTTAGGGACGATGCCCTCCGCGGTGGGGCATACCGAGTTCCGCCCCGCGGCGGCCCCCGGGCCGATGAAGGACGACATGGCAGCAACGAGCGGCGATCCGCAACTGGTCAACCGGGGCGGCGGCAGCAACGCCGCCGCCGACCCGGCCGCCAACCCCGCCGTCCCTGCCGACACCCGTCCCGGGGTGCGCGTGCGCCTGAGCCGCGCCGACGCCGCGCCATTGGAACAATGGGCTCCGCTCGGCTGGGAGTTCACGCTGCCGACCAGTCCAGCGCCGACACGCCTGTCGTATGGCCCACGGGTTGAACCCCTACCCATCGGCCTGCAACTCGATGAGTTTCATGTCACCTTCCAGGAGGGGACGGAAAACCCGGCCAGCTTCCGCAGCGACCTGCGGGTTACCGACGTGGAGGGCGAGGTCGGCACGGGAAGCTGTTCGATGAA
>CAXTQD010000224.1:0-5158 GCA_964246175.1 uncultured Chthoniobacterales bacterium
GCCGAACTGCCCACCCGGCCTGACCTGGCGTTTGCCGCGCTCTACCGCCCGGCGTTGGACGTAGGTGGAGATTTTTACGATGTGTTCGAGGTCGGACCGGACGAACTGTATTTCGTCGTCGGCGACGTGGCCGGCAAGGGCGTGCCGGCGGCCCTGCTCATGGCGCAATCCCTGAGCATGCTGCGGCTGATTCTCACCCCCGGCATCGCACCCGCCGAAGCTCTGACGCGCTGGAACGAAAACCTTTGCCGCCGCTCCTTGCGTGGACTCTTCGTCACGGCCCTCGTCGGCCGGATCGTGCCCTCGGAGCGCCGGGTGGAGACCGCCAGTGCCGGCCACTGCCCGCCATGGACCGTGCACGGCGGCACGGCGGAGGAACTCTCCGTCGCCAGCGGCCTGCCCTTGGCAATCCTGCCGACGGCCAAGTACCGTTCGACCCAGCACTCCCCTGCGCCTGGGGAGTGGCTGACCTTTTACACAGACGGGCTGATTGATAGTCGCGATTCAGAGGGAGCCGGCGCGCAGCTGGGCGCGGCCGGGGCACGCCGCCTGCTTGAGAAAGAGTTTGCAAATCCCCGCCATGTCGTGGCAACACTATCGCAAGGAGAAGCCTCTCACCGGGGCGACTCACCCCCGCAGGATGATCTTACCCTGCTGGCGTTCGGATTTTGCGCATGAACCCTCCCCCGCTCCCGTTCGCATGAGCAGTGCGCGCGAGATCGAGTTTTGCAGTCACACCGGCAACTTGTCGCTGGTGCGCCGCTTCGTGCGCCAGTTCCTGACCGAACAGGGCTGTTGCCACGACTTGATGGACCTGATGGTGCTGGGTATCGACGAGGCTTGCACGAACGTCATCCGTTATGCGTACGGCTGCGCGCCCGATGGTCTGGTACGTCTCAAACTTGAATATGCGGCTGGCAACGTGCGTTGCCGGCTGCGGGACTACGGCCAGGCAGCCGACCCGAAACAGATGAACGGCCGGGCCTTGGAGGTAGTGCGTCCCGGTGGCCTCGGGCTGCACCTGATCCGGCAGGCGTTCGACAACGCGTACTATCTGCGCCGTCCGAAGGGCACCGAGTTGGTCCTCGTGAAGTCTCTTGCGGCTGCGTCGGGTGGAGCGGTGGATCGTTCCACGCGCGCGGCGTGAGGCGGGCTTAGGCCAGCGGCACGCGCACGGTGTCGCCGAGCGCGGTCGAATACAACAATAGCCGGTCCACCGGCCGGCCCAAGCCGCGCGCAAACACCTCCGCGTAGGCTTGCAGTTGTGGCGCATATTTCTCGGACAGCCGCCGCAAAAACGCCGCGTTGTTCGGGTCGGTCGCCCGTCGCCGGTCGGTCTTCCAATCAACAATCCAGAGTTCCTTGCCGCCGCGCGTCAACACGACCAAGTCCATGATCCCTTCCATCCACTCGCCCTCGTGGCGCGGGTGAGAAAACGGCATTTCCGGCAGGAACACCTCCCCTTCCGCCACGAACTCCGCGTGCGCCCGGCTCGCGGCGAACCGTTCCAGTTCCTCCGCCGCCCGCGCAGTCCACGCCACCGACGGCGCGACGCGCGCGCGCTCACCGCGCAGGTAGGCGGTGCGTTCGTCCGGGTCGGCGGCGCGCCATGGGTAGCGTTCGAGGACGGCGTGCCACCAGTTGCCGTAGTCGATGCCGCCGATGCCGGCGAGCAGCCCATCGTCCACCGTGCCTTCCAACAGGCTGGCATCCTCGGCGGCCAGGAGGCGGTCGTCCTCGGCGTCGAGGCTGTGGCCCTGCGCGTCGAGCAGGCGAACGTCCGTGTGAGCCTCAGCCGGCGTGGCGTGCTTGGCGTGAACCAACCCGGAGGGTAAGACGCGGCGCGGAACCTGTTGGGAGACCGTTGCGGCGCGGTGCAGGCGGCGGGTATTTTCCTCGAAGTACGGTGGGCCGGGATCAGTGTCGTGCACGGCCAGCGATGCTTTCTCGGGCGCAGGCGGCGGCGCGTCAAACAACGCGGGCAGATCGAGGTCGCGCCAACGGGCAAGCCCCTGAAAGTTGGGCGGCTGCCCGGCGTAGAGGTCCGTGCCGTCGGGCACGACCAGGAGGCGCTTGGCGCGGGTCAACGTGACGTAGAGCATCCGCTGGAACTCTTCCCCGCAACGCATCTTGCGCTCCTCGCGCAACTCCGGGTCCACCGTGACCTTGCTGAAGTGGATCGCCGCGCCGTCCCGGGTACGTTCCACGCGCGGGAACGGCTGCGGACGCTCGCGGATTTCGCAACCCAGCCCGAGCGGGAGGACGACCGGCCATTCGAGACCCTTCGCCTTGAGGCACGTCAGGAACTGCACGGCGTCGCGGCCATCGTCTTCGAGCGGAACGGGAAGTTCGAGCGCCTCCACCAGGCCGCGCACCCAGGAGCGCAACGTTGTGCCCGCGCACTCGGCCCGGAGAGCGCGGGTGCGCAGGCCATCCAGGCAGGCCGGTGGCGCGCCGACGGTTTCCAGGCGGGCGGCGAGGGCGGTTTCGCGCAACACCATGTCCACGTAGCGGCTCAGCGTGCCGCAATCGTCCTCCGTCGTCAGGCGCGGTGAAGAAGGCGCACGGCCGGGCGCGTCGATAGGAAACTTCCCCCGCAGCCGGTGGAGCAACTCCAGCGCGTGCCGCAGCCGCGTCGAGGGGATCGTCTCCGCGCCCGCGCGCGCTGTCGGCGGCAACTCCGGCCAGAAGCTTAACCCCGGCCCACCGCCCGCCGCCGCGTGCCGGTGCAGGCGGGCGAGATCCACGTCGGACACGGCGAAGATTTCCCGCAAGACCCCAATCAACTCGAAGCGGTCCCACGGATGCACGAGCACGTGAAAGAGCGCCGCCGGCCAACTGTGCCGGGGCAACTCGCGGGCGATGCGTTTTTGTGACAAGAGGAAGCCGGGAATGCCACGCTCCGCGAACGCCGCCGCCGCCATTTCCAGCCAGCGCACGCGCGGGGCGATGACGGCGAGTTCGGACCAATGCGCGACTCCGAAGCCTTCCTTGCCCCGCGAGGCGGCGAACTCGGCCAACTGCCGACACTCGTGCGCGACCCGGGCGTCGAGGCCGGGACGGCCCTCCGAGTCCACGGGTGCGAGTTCCAGCCGCCAAGTCATCCCCTCCGGCGCGCCGGGCCGGGGCGCCAGCCGCCGGAACTCCACGTACGGCTGCGGCAGGCGGCCGTCGGCGAACACGGCGTTGACCGCGCCGACCACCCGCCGAGGGCAGCGCATCGTCACGGAAAACTCCAGGTGCCGCCCGCCCCTGCCCTCGCGGAAAGCCTCGATGTAGCGCCGGTAGACGGCAAGGTCGGCGCGTTCGCTGTAGATCGCCTGCTGGTCGTCGCCGACGAAGCAGAACCGTCCGGCCACCGGACCTGGCGCGTCGGGTTCCTGCGGCCACGTTCCCGGCTGGGCATCCTCGGGACGGGTGATCTCGGTCAGGATGGCGAACATATCCGCGTCCGTGTCCTGCGCCTCGTCGAGGATCACCCGGTAGCCGCGTGCCCGCAGCCGCCCGAGCACGACGGGGTCTTCCACCAGTCGCCGGCACCAGAAGATCTGGTCGCGGTACGTCATCAGCCCCTTGCCGAGCCGGTAGTCGCGGAAGGCCCGCGCGATGCGGACGGCCAGCGCGCCGGCGGCCTCGTTGAGCCAACGCGCGTAAGGTTCGACGGCGGCGGCCACCGCGGCGAGGAATGTCTTGCTGCCGGTCGTGTACTCGGGCAGTTCGAGGAAGGGCGCGCCGCTCTCGTAGTCGGCGAGCCACTTCGTCAGGCTGACCTGGTGTTCGGCGGTTTTCGCCTTGGATCGGCCGCCGTCGTCCGCCAGTGCCTCGGAGAAGTCCAGCGCGGGCGGTTCGAGATCGGGTTGGAAGACGCCCGACGCTTCCGAAACTTCCGGCCCCAATGTGCGCGCAAGGGTGAGCAGTTGCTCGAAGCTCAGGTGCCGGCCGACGCGGGCGAGCAGATCAGGCGGGAGGGCGAGCGCGTCCACGGCGCCACCCTCGCAAAAGCGCTCCCAGAGCGTGTTTTCGTCGCGTTCTTCCAGGAGGTCGACGGTTTCCGGCAGGCCGAGGAAGCGGCCCTGCTCGCGGATGAGCTTGAGGCAAAAGCTGTGGATCGTCCCGAAGAACGCCCCGCGCAGGTCAGTCAGGAGGTTCTGGCGGCCGTGGGCACTGCGGTCGAGCTGGGCGAGGACGAGGTCGCGCGTGCGGACGCGCAGTTCTTCGGCGGCGAGCTTGCCGTAGGTGACGACGACCAGGCGCGAGAGGACGTTCTGACCATCGGCAGGCCGTCGCAAGGCGAGGTTGGCGATGCGGCGGGTGATGGCCGTCGTCTTGCCCACCCCGGCGCCGGCGGACACGCAGAAGTTCTCGTCGAGCGCCTCGATGAACGTGCGGCGGGCGTCTTCGTCGAGGAGGGGCGGAGGGGCTGGCGGATGCACGGGCAGGTTCCCCTCAACATGCGCCCTCCGCCGCCTGGACGGAAGCAGCGAATGCGTGCAAACAAAAAGCCCCGTCGCGGTGGGCACCGCAACGGGGCGTGGAAAGAATCTTTCGCTTTTAAGACAAATCCTTGTCGCCGGCTTCGAGCCACTTGAACATGGGCGTCTCGACCGGGTTGAGGCCGAGCTTGCCGCACTCTTCGGCGTACCACTCCTTCTTCTCGGGGTTGTTGAAGGGATTCATTCTGTCCATGGAGTCCGACCAGGTTTTCACTTCCTCCGGGCTCTTGGGCGTGCCGGACCCGTCGAGGAACTTGGCCAACGCTTCGTTCTCAGCCCCACCGACGATCTCTTTTTTGATGTCGGCGTAGGGCACACCCTTCCAGTCGAGCAGCATGTGATCGAGCGGGCAGTCGGTGTGGTACTCGCCGATCTTGCCGCCCATGAAGTCCGCGCGGGCCTTGTCGGCCAAACGGGCGAGGATGACATAACCGCCGACGCGGTTCGACGGGCTGGTGGGGGCTTCTTTGGTGAGGTCTTTGGCTTGGGTGCTCATGGATAGTTTAAGTTTGAACTATTTAGGAGGATGCGTTGTGCATTGGCTGTTTGGACGTGTGCCGTGCCGGCCGTGGATTGACAATCCATGCACCCGGCCGAAAGAGGAAGACCCATACTTCTTCAACGCCAGGGTCGTGAACGGGATCGCGATCCTGGAGAACGTGGAG
>CAXTQD010000224.1:5168-9106 GCA_964246175.1 uncultured Chthoniobacterales bacterium
CAATCCATGCGCCCGGACGAAAGAACACGCGCCTTTCTCCAACATGCGCTTCCTGCTCATATCCATCGTTTCCCTGCTGTGCGTTGGCTCCCTTTCCGCCCAAACGCCGCCGTCCACCGAGCGGCCCCTGTGGCTGCGCTACCCGGCGCTTTCACCGGACGGCAAGACGGTGGCGTTCACGTTCCGCGGGCATCTGTTCACGGTGCCGGCGAACGGCGGCGAGGCGCGGGCGCTCACGGCGGGGACGGCGCATGACTTCCAGCCGGTGTGGTCGCCCGACGGCAAAACGGTGGCGTACGCGTCGGACCTCTACGGCAATTTCGACGTTTTCACGGTCCCGGCCGCCGGTGGTGAGCCGACGCGCCTGACGACGCACTCGGCCGACGAGGTGCCGACCGGGTTCGCGCCCGATGGCAAGAGCGTGCTCTTCACCGCCCACCGCCAGGACAGCCGGCTCAACGCGCAGTTCCCCTCCGCGCGCACCTTGCCCGAACTCTACCGTGTCTCCGTCGAACCCGGCCACGCGCCGGAGCAAATCCTGACCACCCCCGCCCTCGCCGCCCGCTACGACCGCGCGGGCAAGCGGATCGTCTACGAAGACCTCAAGGGCTACGAAAATCTCTGGCGCAAGCACGAGCGCACGAGCGTCACGCACGACGTGTGGCTCTACGACACGGAGGCAGGCACGCACCGGCAGTTGACCACCTTCCTCGGCGAGGACCGCAACCCGGTCTGGTCCCCCGACGAAAAGAGCATCTACTACCTGAGCGAACAGAGCGGCTCGTTCAACGTCTGGAAGCTCGCGCTCGACGGCAACGCCGCGCCCGAACAAGTCACCCGCTTCACGCAGAACCCCGTCCGGTTCCTGAGCAGCGACGAACGCGGCGACCTTTGTTTCGGCTACGACGGCGAACTTTACGTTTTGCCGGTCGGCGCCACCGAGCCACAACGCATCGCCGTGCAGATGCCCTACGGCGACGCCTCGCGCCTAAGCGAACTGCTCACCATGGCCGACGGCGCGACCGACTTCGCATTGAACCCGGACGGCAAGGAGATCGCCTTCGTCGCGCGCGGCGAGGTGTTCGTGGCTTCGACCGAGTTCGGCGTCACCAAGCGCATCACCAACACCCCTGGCCAGGAACGCAGCGTGTCGTTCAGCCCGGACGGACGGCACTTGGTCTTCGCGGGCGAAACCGACAAATCGTGGAACCTCTACGAAGCTTCGCTCACCCGGCCGAAAGAGGAAGAACCCTACTTCTTCAACGCCACGGTCGTGGACGTGAAGCCCATCCTCGAAAACGGGCAGGAAAACTTTCAGCCGACCTACTCGCCCGACGGCAAGGAGGTCGCCTATCTGGAAAACCGCACCGCCCTGCGCGTGCTCAACCTGGAGTCCAAGCAGACCCGCCTAATCCTCGCCGGCGACAAGAATTATTCCTACGAGGACGGTGACCAGTGGTATAGCTGGAGCCCGGACGGCAAGTGGTTCGTCGTGCAGTTCATGGATCCACACCGTTGGTCGAACGAGGCGGGCCTGGTGGATGCCGAGGGCAAGCAAAACCTCATCAATCTCACCCGCAGCGGCTACGAGGATGCCCATCCGGTGTGGACGGCCGACGGCAAAGCGATGCTGTGGTTCAGCGACCGCGCCGGCCTCCACGGCAACGGCAGCGGCGGGGGCTCGCCGGGCGACGTGTACGCGCTGTTCTTCACGCAGAAGGCATTCGACCGCTTCAAACTGAGCAAAGCCGAGTTGGAGATCGTCAAGAAAGCCGAGGACGACGCCAAGAAGGCTAAGGACAAGGACAAGAAGCCCGAGGACAAGGACAAGGACGACAAGAAAAAGGAGGACGAAAAGAAGCCGGAACCGGTCGAGATCGACTTCAACAACTTCGAGGATCGCACGGCGCGGCTGACGATTAACTCGACCGACCTCAGGGACTTCGCGCTGACGCCCGACGGCGAGCAACTCATCTACCTGCTCAAGGGCGACGACGGCTACGAACTCTGGCAGAACAAACTCCGCGACAAGGAAACCAAGCGCCTTGCCGCCCTGCCGAAGGGTGACGCCGAAGCCACCGGCCTGTTCCTCGACAAGGAGGGCAAGAACGCCTTCGTTCTCGCCGGTGGCCACATCGCGAAGGTCGGGCTCGGCGACGCCAAGCTTGAACCGGTCCATTTCTCTGCCGAGATGAACCTCAACCGCGACGCCGAGCGCGCGTACATCTTCGAGCATGCGTGGCGGCAGACGAAGGAAAAGTTCTACGTCGCCAATCTGCACGGCGTGGACTGGGACGGTTACAAAGCCGTCTACGCGAAGTTCCTGCCGTACATCAACAACAACTACGATTTCGCCGAGATGCTCAGCGAAATGCTAGGCGAACTTAACGCCTCACACACCGGCAGCTCCTACCGGCCGCAGCGTCCCGGCGGCGACGACACCGCCGCATTAGGGGTCTTCGCCGACCAGGCGTACCGCGGGCCCGGGCTGAAGGTGGACGAAGTCATCGAAAAAGGCCCTCTCGCCGTGGCGAAATCCACGATTGCCGCTGGCATGATCATCGAAAAGATCGACGGCGTCGCGCTCGCGCCCGGCGTGGATTGGTGCCCGCTGCTGAACCGCAAGGCCGGTAAGCCGACGCTTCTGAGCGTCTTCGATCCGGCCAAAAACGTGCGCTTCGACGAGACGATCAAGCCTATCGCGATCCGCGACGAGGAGGAGCTTCTCTACCAGCGTTGGGTCAAGTCCCGGCGCGAGTTGACCGAGAGACTCTCCGGCGGCCGGATCGGCTACGTCCACGTCCGCGGCATGAACGACCAGAGCTACCGGGACACGTTCTCCGAGGTGCTCGGCCGCAACAGCGGCAAGGAGGCGCTCATCGTGGATACGCGCTTCAACGGCGGCGGCAACCTTCACGACGAACTGGCGACACTGCTTTCCGGGCACGAGTACCTCCAGTTCGTGCCGCGCGGCCGGGTGGTCGGGGAGGAACCGACGAACAAGTGGGACAAACGCTCGGTCGTCCTGATCGGCGAGAGCAACTATTCGGACGCTCACCTTTTCCCGTGGACCTACCGCGCACTCGGCATCGGCAAGCTGGTCGGCATGCCCGTGCCCGGCACCGGCACGGCGGTCTGGTGGGAACACCAGCAGGATCCGACGCTGATCTTCGGCATCCCGGAGGTCGGCTTCCGCGACGCGGCGGGTGGGTTCATGGAGAAGGCGGACATCAAGCCCGACATCGAAGTCGCCAACGACTACCAGTCCGTCGCCCGCGGAGAGGATAAGCAACTGGAGAAGGCCGTCGAGTTCCTCCTGCAACCCTGAGCATGACGCCGCCACTCCCGACCAGCCTCACCCAGGAGGAACGTACGTTCGCCGCCGCTACCCACTTGGCGGCGTTTGCGGGCCACCTCTTCCCCTTCGCGCACATCATCGCGCCGTTGACCGTGTGGCTGTGGAAGCGGGACAGTTCCGCGTTCGTGAACGACCAGGGCAAAGAGTCCATCAACGCGCAGATCAGCCTGACGATCTACGCGGTGGCGTGCATCCCGCTTTGCTTCGTCCTGATCGGCATCGTGCTGATCGGCCTGTTGTACCTGGCAGGGATTATCTTTGTGGTCCTCGCGGCGGTGGCGACTTACGAAGGCCGCGCATACCGATACCCGTTGACCTTGCGGCTGGTGCGCTGACGGCCGCCGGGCGGACCGCCCGCGCCTGGCGCAGCCCGCATGCTTCGGCGGCGAGCAGGAGCGCGCCGCGCGGGACGGCGAGCTCGCCCAATGCGGTGAGCAGCACCTCCGGGGCGGGCCGATAGGCTTCCACAACGTACTTGTTCAGCCCTTCGGCCACGGCTGCGCGCCACGGTTCGCCCAGCAGCGCGACGCCACCCCCGAGCACGATGGCCTGCGGATGGAAGAGATGCACCACATGGGAG
>CAXTQD010000225.1:0-8978 GCA_964246175.1 uncultured Chthoniobacterales bacterium
GAGCAAGTCGCTGCCCATGACCGGAACCCTGCCGCCGTCCATCAACACCGCCGTTGATCCCGCGCGCGCGGTGGCCTACCGGCGCGTTGTCGCGCTGGCGGCGCGCCTGTTCGACGTGCCGGCCGCCGCCGTGCTTGTGCGTGGTCCAGAGGGCTGGCGGCCCGCGACCGACCCCGACAACGAACCCGCCGAAATCCTCGTCGCCCAGACCCGGCGCTGCGCACCGCTGCTCGACGCCGCCAGCGAACCCTGCCTCGTCGTGCCCGATCTGGAGGACAACGAGGACCCGAGCCTGGCCAGCCTCCGCCCGCCCGCGGCCCAGGGCGCGGGGGTGTCCTTGCGGTTCTTTGCCGCCATGTTTTTGCGCGACGCGGTAGCCGGCCCTCACGACGCGCCGCCGTCCGACCGCTGCCTCTGCCTGCTCGACGCCCGGCCGCGCCAACTGCGTTCCGACGACCGCCGTCTGCTCGACGAACTCGCCGCTCTCGCCACCGCGCCGTCGGCTGCTCCCGCCGGCTCCTCGCCGCCGCCCGTGGTCCGTCTGACCACTCATCTGCCCGTCCCCAGCGCCCGCACCGCCGACCTGACGGCCCTCGACCGCGATCGCGACCTCGACGTTCCTCCCGGCACCGACCCGCACACGGTCCGCGCCACCCTGGAGGCCCGCGTGCGCGAACTGACCCGGCTCAACGAGTCCCTGCGCGCCGAACTCGACGGCCGCCGCCTCGACGGCGAACTGCCCCGCGACCAGTTCCAGCAGCTCGTCGAGGACAGCCCCGACTTCGTCGCGCTGGCCAACCTCGACGGCAAGGTCCATCACCTCAACGAGGTGGGCCGCCGCCTCGTCGGCCTCGACGGCATGGAGGAGGCTCGGCGCACCCGCGTCATCGACTACCTCATGCGCGAGGACCGTTCGTTCTTTCTGGGCACGGTCGTGCCCACCCTCATGCGCACGGGCCGCTGGGCGGGCGACGCAAGTTTCCGTAACTACAAGACGGGCGCGTCCATCCCGGTGAGTTGGAATCTGCTCCTGCTGCGCGACGGCCGCACCGGCGAACCCGCCGGCATGGCCGCCTTCGCGCGTGACGCCACCGAGCGCCAGAAAGCGGAAGCCGCGTTGCGCGAGAGCGAGGGACGCTTCCGCCACCTGGTCGAGCAGGCGGGCGAAGCCATCTTCGTCCACGATCTCACCGGCCGGCTCATCGACGTGAACCAGGAAGCATGCGACTCCTTGGGCTACGAACGCACGGACCTGCTCGCGATGAACGTGCGCGAGATCGACGCCGATCCCGACGCCGGGCGGACCGCCGAACGCTGGAAGAACATGGTGCCCGGCATCCCCGTCACCCAGGAGGGATTGCTGCGCCGCAAGGACGGCACGACGTTCCCGACCGAGGCGCGCGTGGCCGCCTTCCGCGCGGAGGGCCAGAAGCTAGTGCTCGCCTTGGTGCGCGACATCACCGAGCGCAAGCGCGCGCAAGAGAACCTGGAGGAAGCCGTGCGCGCCCGCACCGCCGAACTGGCCCGCGCCAACGACGACCTGCGCGGCAGCGAGCGGCGCTTCGCCTCCATGACGGCCAACGTGCCCGGGATGGTCTACCAGCTCCTGCTGCACCCCGACGGCACGGCGCTCTTCCCGTACGTCAGCGGCGGCTGCCGGGAACTCTTCGGCCTCGAACCTGCCGCGATGCGGGCCGACGCCTGCACGCTGCTCGACCTGATCCACCCCGAGGACATCGGCCACTTCCTGAGCACGCTGGAGCAATCCCGGCTCTCCGGCGACGCCTGGGCGTGGGAGGGCCGCTACGTCCACCCACCCGGTGGGCCCGTGCGCTGGCTCCAGGGTGCGGCCCGGCCCGAGCCGCGCGAGGGCGGCGCCACGCTCTGGGACGGCCTGCTGCTGGACATCACGACCCGCAAGCGCGCCGAACAGGAAATCCAAGATCGCGCCCGCCAGACCGCCGTCGTCGCCGAACTCGGCCAGAGCGCCCTGGCGAGCAGCGATCATACCGCGCTGTACCGGAAGGTCAGCGCGGCCATCGCACGCACGCTGGGCGTGGAGTTGAGCGTCGTCACCGAGCTTCCCCCCGACACGGGGCAGGTGCTCATCCTGGCCGCTGAGGGCACGCCCGAACTGGTCGGCCGCTCCTTCTCCGCCGGACCGGGCACGATCACCGGATACACCCTCTCCCAAGGTACGCCGTTGGTCGTCGAGGACATCCGCACCGAGACGCGCTTCGACACGAACACCGCCCGGGCGCTGGGCTCGGTCAGCACGATCGGCGTGGTCATCCAGGGGCGCGACCGGCCGCTGGGCACGGTGGGCGTTGCCTCGCGGCAGTTGCGGGTGTTCTCGCCGACGGACGTGGCCTTCCTCCAGGCCGTCGCCAACGTCCTCGCCACCGCCATGGACCGTGCCCGCGACGAGCAGGCTCTCCGCCAGAGTCAGGCGCGCAACAGCGCCATCCTGGACACGGCGCTCGACAGCATCATCACGGTCGACGGCGAGGACCGCATCGTGGACTTCAACCAGGCGACGGAGCGCACCTTCGGCTACGAGCGCGCGGCGCTGCTGGGTAAGCCCTTCGTCACGTTGGTGCCCGCCGCGCCCGAGCACACCGCCCGGAGTCTGCACGAACGCATCGAGGTGCCCGCGCGCCACGCCGACGGCACGCCGCTCTTGGCCGAACTCGCCGTCACGCGCATCCCTGTCGAGGGCCTACCGGTCTTCACGGCGTACCTGCGCGACATCTCCGCGCGCAAGCGCGCCGAAGCCGCCATGAAGAACGCCATGGAAGAGGCCGAACGCGCGAACAACGCCAAGAGCGAGTTCCTCTCGCGCATGAGCCACGAGTTGCGCACGCCGCTCAACGCCATCCTCGGCTTCGGCCAGCTTTTGCAGATGCAGCGCCTGCCGCCCGCGCAGCACGACCGGGTCGGGCACATCGTCACGGCAGGCCGGCATCTGTTGAGTCTCATCAACGAGGTGCTCGACATCGCCCGCATCGAGGCCGGGCGCGTGGAGCTTTCGCTGGAGCCGGTCAGCGTGTCCGAGGTCGTCGGCGAGGTGCTCGACCTCATCCGCCCGCTGGCCGCCGAGCGCAACATCCAGGTGCAGGCCGGCGGCCCAGAGTGCCCGCTCTACAGCGCGCACATCCTGGCCGACCGCCAGCGGCTCAAGCAGGTACTCCTTAATCTCCTGTCTAACGCCATCAAGTACAACAAGCCCGGCGGCGACGTGCGCGTGAACTGCCGCGCTTGCGAGGGCGGGCGGATCGGCCTGCGCGTGGCGGACACGGGCGTCGGCATTGCCCCGGAGAACCTCTCGCGGCTCTTCGTGGCATTCGACCGCTTGGGGGCGGAACAATCCGGGGTCCAGGGCACGGGCCTGGGCCTGGCGCTCTCCAAGCGGCTTGTCGAAGCGATGAATGGCCTCGTCACCGTCGAGAGCCGGCCGGGCGAAGGCTCCGCGTTCACCCTCGAACTGCCCCGCGCCGAGAGCCCGCTTGACCACGCCGCCCGCCAGCGCCGCGAACGCCTGGCAGCCGAGAGTCTCACCGCCGCGAACCCGGACGCCCCCGCGCCGCCCGCGCCGACGCGTATCCACCAAGTGCTCTACATCGAGGACAACCTGTCGAACCTGACGCTGATCGAGCACCTTCTGGCCGACCGCCCGGACATCAAGCTGACCACCGCCATGCAGGGCCGGCTGGGTCTGGACCTCGCCCGGCAGCACCGCCCCGACCTCGTGCTGCTCGACCTCCACCTGCCCGATCTGCCCGGCTGGGACGTGCTGGCCGCGCTCCAGGCTGATGAGGCGACCAAGGGCATCCCCGTCGTGGCCGTCAGCGCCGACGCTACCCCGCGCCAGACCGAGCGCCTGCTCAAGCTCGGCGCGCGCGCCTACCTGACCAAGCCACTCGACGTGGAGCGCTTCCAGAAGATGCTCCGCCAGGTGCTCGAACCCGAACTCCCCGCGACGACGTGAACTTTTTTCGGCCCGGCGCGGCACAAACCTTGCATGCAAAAGCGGCGAAAGGCTCTCTGCCGCGCGTCGGGGAGCCGGCCATTCGTATGATCCAAGACCAATTGCAGGAAATGCGCATCCTCATCGTGGACGACGAGCCGGTGAACGTCGCCCTGTTGGAGGATATGCTTGGCTTTTCGGAGTTCAGCGACTTCGTGAGCACGACCGATCCGCGGCAGGTGATCCCCCTCTGCCGCGCGCGCCGGCCGGACCTGATCCTCCTGGACTTGAACATGCCGCACCTCGACGGCTTCGCGGTCATGTGCCAGCTGGCGGAGGAGTACCCGGGCGACGAGTGCCTCCCCATCCTCGTGCTGACGGCCGACGTGTCCTTGGAGACCAAGCGCCGCGCGCTGTCCGCGGGCGCAACGGACTTCCTGACCAAGCCCTTGGACCCGGTCGAGGTGATCCTGCGCATCAACAACCTCCTGCGCACCCGCCGCCAGCACCTCTTGCTCTGCAACCAGACCCAACTCCTCGAAGAAGCCGTGCGCACGCGCACCGCCGAACTCGAACAAACCCTCGCCAGCCTCAAGGACGCGCAGGGCCGCATGGTCCAGCAGGAACGCCTGGGCGCGCTCGGCTCCATGACGGCCGGCATCGCCCACGACTTCAACAACGTCCTTTCCCTGATCCTTGGCTACAGCGAGATACTGCGCCGCTCGCTCGCGCAACCAGGCGGGGCGGGAACGGCCGACGTGCTGCTAGGCACGGTCATCAACGCGGCGCAGGACGCGGCGAAGATGTTCGGGCGGCTGCGGGAGTTCTACCGCCCGGCCGACAAGGGCCAGGCGCGCCAGACTGTGGACCTGAATGCCCTGGTCAAGCAGGCTGCCGAACTGACCCGCCCGCGCTGGCACGGGCAGGCGCTCGGCCAGGGGGCCACCGTGCGGCTGCAAACCGACCTGGCCGCCGACCTGCCGGCCATCACCGCCGACGCGGCGGAGTTGCGCGAGATGTTGACCAACCTGATCTTCAACGCCGTGGACGCGCTGCCGCAGGGCGGCGAGATCACGCTGCGCACCGGCGCGGGCGAGGACGCGGGCGAGGTGGTGCTGGAGGTGGCCGACACGGGCGTGGGCATGGACGAGGAAACGCGCCGGCGCTGTTTGGAGCCCTTCTTTACGACCAAGGGGCAGAAGGGCACCGGCCTGGGCCTGGCGATGGTCTACGGCACGATCCAGCGCCACGGCGGGCGCATCGCACTGGCCAGCCAACCCGGCCGCGGCACCACCTTCCGGTTTTACCTGCCGGTGGAGGCGAAGACGCCCGAACCCGTGCCAACGCCGATGGAGGATGTCCATCATTCCCTTCGCATCCTGGCGGTGGACGACCAGCCGGTGCTCTGCGAGATCCTCATCGAACACCTCACGGGGGATTGGCACACGGTCGAGTCCGCCGCCGATGGGCGCGAGGCGTTGGAGATGTTCCGCGCGCACGCAGCGGGCCATTGCCCGTACGATCTGGTGATCACCGACAAGGCCATGCCCCATATGAACGGTGAGCAACTCGCCACGGCCGTCAAGGCGATGGCTCCGGGCACGCGCGTCATCATGCTCACGGGCTACGGCGCACCGCCGGAGGGTGGCCTGTTGCCCGCGAACGTGGACATGGTCGTGGACAAGCCGGTCACGCGCCAAGCCCTCCGCGAGGCCGTCGCCCGCGTGATGGCCGAGGGGATAGCGTCACCAGCCGTTGCGCTGGCCAACAACTAAACGGCCAGCATCCCTCACGCCGCTTCGCCGACCAACTCCTGCTGCGGCAGGCGCGAGACGATGGTCGCCGGGTCCAGGTAGATTAACCCGCGCGTGTTCCGCGCATCCTGCGCCAGCCAGCCGCCGTCGTCCACCATCCTGACCAACCGCGCCGGCGCGAGCTCCCCCTGCAAAGTGCGGTAGAGCACCACGTCGCCCGGCGCGACTTCCAACTGCCGTCCCGGTGCCGCCAAGCGCACGCCGAGTTCCCGCGAGCATTCTTCCAGATCGGTCAGAGAGACGACTTTGAGTTGCATGTAGCAAATGTAGTAAATCTTTTGAATGTAGCAAATGAAATAATTTCACGTGCTTCCCTTCAAGTTTGCGCGTAAGTTTCTGCCGTATGAAAGACGAGGGGAGCATCTACGACCCATTTTCATTCCGCCCGCCCCAAGACCTCGCCCCCGGGCTGACCGGTATGTGCGAACAACTCGGCTACCGCAAGGCGCAGGCGCTTGGAGCCTGCTTGGAAGCAGTGTTGGAAATGATCGACGCCGACGAACCCGCCGTGCCGCGTCTGGTCACGATGGTGCGGACCCTGCGCGAGCAACGTGCGACTCTGCGCGACAAGCCGCGGCCTTTCACGTCCAACACGGGGGCCACCGGACCGGGGGCAGAGATCTTGCCCTTCCCAGGAGCGGCTTCCGCGCGTGTCGTGGTGCCGCTGTTCGGCTCCATCGCGGCCGGCCATCCCGGCGGCGGGGCTGCGACCGTTGCCCCAGAGTACGTCCCGCTCCCGGCCGAACATGCGCGTGGCGGCAGCGAAGGGAAGTTCGCCCTGCGTGTGGCGGGCGAGTCCATGAACCGCAGCAAGGAAGGCATTCAGGACGGCGACCTCGTGCTCATGGTCGACCCCGGATTGCGTGCGCCCACAGACGGCGATATCGTGGCGGCGCTGGTGGACGGTGAGACGTGTCTCAAACGTTTTTGCAGCCGGAAGCCCGGCCGCAGCTTCCTCCAGAGTGAGAGTGACAATCCTGCTTTCGGCAAAATCCGCCCAGCGCGTGAACTGGTGATCCAGGGCGTGTTCCTGGGCAAGCTGTAGAGGAGGTTGCGGTGCGCGTGGGATGAAGGTCGTCTACTTCGTCATGCGCTATCCGGCGGTGACGCAGACGTTCATCGAGCGGGAGATGTTCGCTCTGGTGGGACAGGGGGTTCGTGTCGAGGTACGGCCGATCTGGGACTTCCGCTTGACGCCACATCCGGCGGCGGATTTGCCTCCTGGTCTGACCGTCGTACGTCCCGGCCCGCCGTGGCGCGTGTTGGCGGCGATGGCCGTCGGGACCGCGCGCGAACTCGTCCGCCGCCCCGGCCTTTTCTGGCGCGGGCTGCGCCTGGTCTTCAGGAATCTCCCCCGCCACGGCGAAGGCTGGTTTATGACGATCTGGGGAACGTTCACCGCCCTTGCGCTAGCGGCGGGCTTCCGGCGCGCGCCGCAGGGAGAACAGCCGGATGTGTTCCACGGCACCTGGGCGACTGCCCCGGCGACGACGGCGGCGGTGTTAGGCGAACTCTGCGGCCGGCCGTTCTCCTTCGGCGCGCATGCCTACGACATCCACCGCCACGGCGGCGACCCATTGCTGGCCGCAAAAGGGCGCGCCGCGAGCTTCGTCCACACGACCACGCAGACGAACGTTGATTATCTCTCCGCACGCTTAACCAACCGCCGCGCACGGATCGTCCTGTCGCGGCGCGGTCTGGGTGACGAGGCGTTCCGACGTGCGGGCGAGATCGCGGCGGCTCGGCCCGTCCGTGCGCCTGGGGATGTGCTCCGCTTGCTCTCCGTTGGCCGCCTGGTGGGCAAAAAGGGTCAAATCCATCAACTCGACGCCTGCGCCGAACTCGCCCGTCGCGGCTGTCCCTTTCACCTGCGGATCGTCGGCGAAGGCCCGCTTCGACCGGCGCTTGAAGCCCGCCTCACCGCCGCCGGCTTGCGCGGACAGGTTACGCTCGACGGCGAACTGCCCTCCGCCGCCGTGTGGGATGCGTACGCGTGGGCGGACGTGTTCTGGCATACGGGCGTCGTCGATGCGCAGGGCGACCGTGACGGCTTGCCCAACGTCATCCCCGAGGCGATGGCCTGCGGGCTGCCGGTGATTTCGAGCACGGCAGGTGGCGCGGGCGAGGCGGTGGCGGACCGGGTGAGCGGCCTGATCGTCGCGGACCCGACCGATGCCGCGGCACTCGCCGACGCAGCCGAACACCTCGCTGCTGATCCCGCGTGGCGCGTGCGCCTCGGCACCGCCGGACGCGCCTGGGTGGAAGCGAACTTCCTCTCCGCAGCGAACACCCGCCTATTGGTGGAAGCATTCGCCGCCGCCAAACAACCCGCTAGCTGAGCTTCACGTCCATCCCCGTGGACGACCAGCGTAGCGGGTTCACGTCACGCGCTTCCTGTTCGGCCTGCCCGCGGCACTCGGGACACGTTTCATGCACGGGATACGCGCCGGTGTGCTCCTGGAGGTACGTCTCGACGGGGCGCCACTGCTCGCCACCCTCATGGACGCGTTTGCAACTCGGGCACAGGCAGACGGCCGCACCGACGCTGGGAAGCTGGGCGACCTGATCGAGAGCTTCACGCAGTTTTTCGATGTGCTCGGCCAAGCGCCTCTCCAAACCGATCACCCGTTGGCCAACGGTCAGGCGGGCGCGCAGTTCGTCGACGTTGTACGGCTTGGTGACGAAATCGTCTGCCCCTGCCTCCAACCCCGCCGCCGCGTCGCTCTCACCGGTGACGAGGATGATGTACGTGTAGCGGTGCGAACCGCGCCGGTTGCGGATGCGGCGACAAATTTCCACGCCTTCGAGCCCGGGCATCTTCCAGTCAATGAGCGCGAGAGTCGGAGCGTGTTCGGCTTCGAGCAAACGCACCGCCTCCAGACCGTCACGGCAGTCAGTGACGTGGAAATCCCAACTCCTCAGATAGTGGGCCAGGAGTTGGCGCGGGCGTTCGTCGTCATCGGCGACGAGGACGCGTTTCAGGTCGAGGGACATGGAGATTTTCCGCTAACAATCGGGAATGGGACAGCTTCTGGTCTTTACGACCGTCCAACCGGACGCAGACGCTTTGCACCTCGCGTAAAAACAATCGCCCAGCCGGATTGTGTACGGCCGGGCGCAACATCCTGCCAGTGGGATCGTCGACGCAATGTCAGCGGTGCCCGCCGCCGCCACCACCACTATGGCCGCCTCCAACC
>CAXTQD010000226.1:0-8909 GCA_964246175.1 uncultured Chthoniobacterales bacterium
TCTTCGACTACATCGAGACCTTCTACAACCGCGAGCGGCTCCACAGCGCCCTCGGCTATTTATCGCCTGTGGAGTTTGAAAAACAGCGCAACCTGAACTAATCAACCAAAAGCCAAGCTCCACGTTGTCTACGAAACCGGGGCAATCTCAAGCTGGTCTTGGTGATAATCATCACTTCCCCTTCGGGTGCCTGTACCAGATTTTCGAGCGTGGGCATATGTGAGTTAAACCGTTTTCTTGTTCGTGGATCTGCTCAGTAATGAAACCTGCACTGTGCAACCAGGATCGCGTCAGCAGTTGCCCGGTAAACCAGCCGGTGCTTGGCGTCGATTCGGCGCGACCAATAGCCTTTCCACTGGTGGCGCAAGGGTTCGGGCTTGCCGATCCCGACAAACGGGCTGCGGAGAGTGTCCTTCAGCAGCTCGTTGATACGTTCCAACGTGTCGCGGTCGATCGCCTGCCAGTGGCAATAGTCGGCCCACGCCTGGGGACTGAAAGTGAGGTTCACGGTTCACCAAGGAGCGTTTTGGCGTCTTTGGTGATGCCCTGGCCGCGCTCAAGCTCGCGGATGGACTCGGAGAGGCGTTGCGCGTTGGCCGGGCTGCTCATCAGGTAGGCGGTTTCCTCCATGCTCTCGTAGTCGTCCAGGCTGATAAGCACGCAAGCCTGAGAGCCGGAGCGGGTGATGATGACCGGGGCATGATCGGCCACCACTTTGTCCATCGTATCAGCTAATTTCGCCCGGATGTCCGTGTAGGAAATCGTCTCCATGTTGTACAGATTACCGTACAGAAGATGGACGAGCAACTGGAAAGCCGGCAAATCTGACCGCAAAATGCGGCGTTTTGCAGCCTTCCTGGGTTTCTCTGAAGCCTTGGGGGTGCTGTTCCGCTCTCAGAACACCCGAAAACCTCTTTGGCGGGCCTTCTGGTGCCTCCGTTGGGCCTTCCAGCACGGACTCAGAAAGTCAAACCGACTGAAATCTTCAAACTCTTTACTGCCGCGAAGCAGACATTCACCTGGCCCCGGAAACCCTCGTCCCGTAAATCACGCGCCAGCGCGTCGGTCGAGGTCGTGTCCACGGTCGCGTCGAGGCGGCCCGCGGAGAGGCCGATCACGCATCAATCGGCCGGGTGCAGGGTGAGCCACACAGCCACGGCGGAAAGTTCTTGGGCAAAAACCGGTCCGTTCATGGCTTGGGCGTAGGCTTGCTGATGATCTTGGTACCCCTCCTGGGCGTGGTTGGTGTCTTTGCCTTGTTGGCGGTCTCGACGGCCTTGGTGGGCTTCCTGGCCGTCGAGCCAGCGCTCGTGGTTGCCGGTGGCGTCTGCTCCTGGGCCACCCGGTAGAGGGTCGCGCGGCTGACGTTGAGGGCGCGGCAAATGTCGGCCACGTTGCGGTCACGGTCTGACATGAGCTTCGCGGCGAGCTTGGCCTTCGCACCGCTGAGGACACGCGGCCGGCCGCCCACACGTCCCCGCGCCCGTGCGGCGGTGATGCCGGCGCGGACCCGCTCGCGGATCAAGTCGCGCTCGAACTGCGCCAGGGAGGCAAACAGGTGGAACACCAGCCGACCGCTCGGCGTCGTCGTGTCGATCTGCTCGGTGATGCTCTTAAAGCCTTTTTCCTGGCGTTCAAGATCTCCGACGGTCTGCACCAGGTGAGCGAGGGAACGCCCGAGGCGGTCGAGCCGCCACACGGCGAGCGTGTCGCCTTGCCGCAAGTGGGAGAGCGCCTGTTCCAGGCCCGGCCGGGCCGTGCGTGCGCCGCTGGCCACGTCGCTGAAGATGCGCGCGCATCCGGCCGCCGTGAGCGCGTCGGTCTGGAGCTGCAACGTCTGGTCCTGGGTGGAAACCCGCGCGTAGCCGATCAGGATGGATTTGGATTGTCTCATTTGCTGCGAATGGTTCGAATTATTGATACGGAGAATTGGCGACGATGTTATGAGTCACTATTCAAGCCGCTTTCGTGCCTCCTGGGCAACGCAAAAGCCTCGTCTCACAAAGAAGTGTTTTTGAGATGAGAGGTGTATGCTCATAGGCCATGAAAGAGGCCGACCGGCCAAGTAGCCAAGAGCAACCCCCAGAGTCTTCCACGCCCTTGGCAACCTTCGATGCAGGTAAGACCAAATCTGCCTGTCCTTTTTCCCGCGCTTGCCCGCCGGGTAAAACGGCACGATCAGCGTCACCAAATGCGCCCACGGCCCTACTGCATGCATCTCACACACAAAAAGCGTTCGTGGCGTGTCAACTTCTGCTTGGCGGGTAACGCTTCCATGCCCGCGAGCCTACCAAACCGACCCACAACGCCCACCATCAAATCAGCGGCTCCCTGACGGGTGAAGGCGCCAAGGCAAAGTCGAATCTGCCTTCCCCCTTTTTTACCTACCTGTCTAAATTGTTTCTAGGAATTATTGGTGCGCCCTTCATGCTTATCATCTTTCATTTTCACCCAAGCGTGCCACGCCGTCGCTAAGTCTTTAGAAGGATGCGTTAAGATAACACTAGCAAAAACTCCCTCCATTGTGTTTATGAGATATAGCGCAAAGCACATCGCCATCAAATAAAACGAAAACATGCTGAAATAGGCGCAAACCAAAATGGCAAATACAAGACATGACCAAACTTTGCCTGACCACATATGATAAGAAGGCGACTCGCGATAGCGGACAAAGTCAATCACATTTCTTAATAGAAATAAAAGTAAATATCCAACCATCCAAGGGAAACTCAAGGTAAATAAGGATGGCATTACCTGAAAGGCTGCAATTGTGGCGCCGCCGTAGAACAAGATGTCAGCACGCGTATCCATCCTACGGAACGCAAGTGAATCCACACCAAGACGGCGCATTAACATTCCATCGGCCACGTCGCTCAAGAACCCAAGTGACAATATGAACGTCAATAACTTTCCACTCACAGAGTAGTAGGCCAAGATGACCAAGGCAAATCCAGCAAATAATCTATAGAAGATTAGTATTGCCGGTAGTGCCTTTAACCGAAAATTCATCTATTGCAACACGCCTTATCAAGAGTGATGGTCCTGCTAATGCCCTCCGTAAATAGCCTCTATGCCAAGCCGGTAAATGGCACCAAAGATGCCAACTGGCCCACTGTAAACATCCGAAATTAACTGACGATCAGCCGCATTTCTTGCATCCCGCCATGCTTGTGGGTCGGTGTATTGTAATGGCCGCCCATTGTAATAATTACCATCGTGACCGTAGGCTCCAACATCTATAGGAGTATTCATTGGAGCTTGTCCAAAATAAGTTTCTGGTATACCCCAACCAGGACCAGCAAACAAACCATACCTAGGCAGTAGTCCTGACTTAAACGTATCAAATCCTTGCTGAATGGCAGTAGGATCGAAGTCGAGCGCGCCTGCCACCACCGTCACCGCCCCAAGCGCAATACTAATCGCATTACCAATTATTCCTTCGGATACGCTAGCAATATCAATAGCTTCAATCGAGATTGGGTTGCTGGGATAATTTTGACTATTCGCCGGACGACTCGGAAAAGTGAGTGCCGCCGAATATGACTCAATTGCGCCAGATCCAGTTACATATGAACGCCCGTTTGCCAACGTAGTAATGCCATCTATAGCATTGAGGCTATAGATGCCACCATTCTCTATGCCGTAGGTCACACTTGGAATATGACTACCTGTTGGCGTATCACCTGTTGCTATGATACCACCTGCGTCCCTTGGATCAGACGGATCGTAGCCATTTCCATAGTTCTGTTTGGGACCATTATCAAGATCATCCTCTAGTCCACTTGGATCGACTCCTTTTACTGGATCATTATGACAATAGGCGTAGATGTTCAGCCCGCCTTTCTGCCCGATGGGGTCGGGTTGCATCCAGTGGCCCCACGTCGGCGCGTAGAAGCGCGCCCCGCAGCGGTAGAGCCCTACCTCCGGGTACCATTCGTAGCCTTGCGCCCACAGGTACCGGTTGCCGCCCGCCACGGTGCTCGTGTTGCCCAGGAACGTCTGCCCGTTGGCACTGTAGACGCGCGGCAGCCCCCACGCGTCGTAGTGGTACTGCTCGACCACGTTCCCGCCGATCTCGGTGACGTGGCTCAGCCACCCGCGCCCGTCGTAGTGGTAAAGCGTCACCGTGTTGTCGATGCGGAACTCGCGCCCCATCGCCCCGTACAGGTAGAAGCACACCTTGTTGTTGCTCGCGTCGTCTTCCTCGATGATCTGGTCGCCCGCGTAGAAGAGCCGGCGCGTGACCCCGTCGACCGTGCGCTGGCACAGCCGTCCCTTGGGGTCGTACACGAAGCTGGCCGAGTGGCCGTTGCCGCTGGCGCTCGTGAGCTGGTTGAGCCCGTTGTAGGCGTACTGCATGCCCGCGCCGTTGGTGGGCGAGTAGGGCATGCTCGTCACGTTGCCGTGCGTGTCGTAGCCCATGCCCAGGTGCCGGTCCTCGGCGTCGAAGCTCGGGCTGCTGACCAGCCCGCCCTCGTTGTCGTAGGTGCGGTTGCCGGCCGCGTCGTAGGAGAAGGCATCCGAGCGGCGCGTGTTGGTCGGTGGGTCGTTGGCGGGCACGTCGCCGCCATAGTTGGTGTTCGCGTTGACGTTCTGCGCGTCGTAGTCCTGGGTGGTCAGCTGCCCGGCCTTGTCGTAGAGGAAGGTGTTGCCGATGCCATTATTGAAGGCGTCACCCGTGCCGTTGCCATCGCCCCGCGTCCAGCTCAGTTGCCCGTCGGGGTTGTAGCCGTAGGTCTGGTGGTTGAAGGTGCGACTGGGCGAAGTGTTCTGCTGGTCGACGTAAACCACGCGGCCGTTGGCCTGGTAGCCATACTGTGTCAGCACGTTGTAGTTGGTTTGGCGGTCGGCCAGCCAAGTGCCGTCGTAGCCGTAGCTGGCCATCGAGTAGACCCCCTGCGGGTTGCTGCCGTAGGCAAAGCCGAGGGTTTGCAGACGGCCGAGAAAGTCCAGGTAGAAGTGCGCGGTGTCGCCGTGCGGGTAGGCGACGGCCGCCACGTTGCCGTCGGTGTCAGGCGTGTAGGTGACCGTGGGGCCGTCCGTGCCCCCGCCGATGCTTTGTTTCTCGGTGAGCAGCGCCCCGCTGTCGTCATAGGTCATGTCCAGGCGGCTGAAGCCGTTGCTGTAGAACGTGCAGCGGTTGGCGGGATCGAAGGCGATGCCGGCCGTGGAGGTCACCCCGTCGTCCCAACTGTAGCCGGTGGGTCGGTTGCGCGCGTCGTAGCTGTTGTAGGTCTGGGTGTTGCCCGCCCGGTTGCGGTAGCTGGCCAGGTTGCCGCTGGCGTCGTAGGTCCAGGCTTGGTAGCCGCTGTCAGGATAGGTGATGCGCGTCTTGCGCCCGAGCCCGTCGTAGCTGTAGGCCGTGGCCGGATGCTGGCTGGTGGGCATGCCGTCGGTTTGCGAGAGCAGGTCGCCGGCCGGGTTGTAGCCGCTGCTGAAGCTGTTGTTGGCCGGGTCGGTCCAGCCGGTCAGATGGCCGTTGGCGTCGTAGGCGGTGTACTGGGTGGTCAGCGTAGAGCCGGCGTTGTTGCCGGGGGCAGCCACGCTTTGCACCAGCCCAGCGTAGCTGCTGTTGGCGGCGTAGTAGCTCGTCGTCGTCGTGTGGCCGAGCGGGTCGGTCGTGGTGCTCGGCCGGCCGTACTGGTCGGGGGCGCTCTGCCAGGTCTGGCCCTGGGCATCGGTGCTCGCCAACAGGAAGCCGCACGCGTCGTACTGGAGGCTCGCCTTGTCGTGCAGGCAGGTGGTGAAGTCCAGGCTGCTCAGGTTGTTGTTGGTCTGGCCGCTGTACTCGTCGGTCAGCCAGCCGTTGGGCGAGTAGATGCGCTGCACGCCGCGCCCGCTGGGCAGCACCTGGTAGCTCCAGCGCGCGTCGGTGTGGCTGGTGGCCGGAGCGATGACGTTGTTGGAGTTGTCGCGCCCGTCGTAGGTCGTGTTGGTGGTGCGCGCGGCGATGCTGTCCGCGTTGACGGGCACGGTGACGCTCGTGGGCCGGCGGTACTCGTCGTAGGCCGTGTGCGTGATGTGGCCCATCTCGTCGCCGACGGCCGTGCAGTTGCCCAGGTCGTCGTAGGTGCGGTCGACGTGCGTGCCGTCGGAGGCATGCGTGGTGCGGGTAAGCTGGTGGCGGCCGTTGTAGGCGAACTGCGTGGTGACCCCGCGCGGATCAACGGACTGCACCAGCCGATCAAGCCCGTCGTAGTAGAGGGCGGTACGCTCCGACGTGCTGGCACCGGCGGAGTTCGTGTAGGAGCGCGTCACCGAGGTCAGGAGCGCGACGTGGCCGCTGCCGCCGTGGTTGGCGTCGGTCTCGTCGTAGCCGTTGATCGTCTGTGCGCCGCGCTTGTCGGTGTGGCTGTATACTTTGTAGAACGTGTTGCCGTTGACCGTCCAGCCCGAGTAGACGTAGGTCTCCTTGCTGCCGTCGGGATAGTCCACCTCGTTGAGCAGCCCCGTGTTGGGGTAGCGTTTGTAGGTGGTCTGCTGGCCGCGCTCGTCCGTGTACTGGTACAAGTAGTAGGGTTGGAGCTGCGTGCTGAGGTCCTTGGCCAGCCAGAACCAAGTGCGCTTCCGTCCGTCAGGCAGTTGCGTGATGTTCACCTGGCCCGCGTAGGGCTCGTGGCCGTAGAGCGTGGCGTGGCCCAAGGCATCGGTGACCGAGAACAGGTTGCCTTGGCCGTTGCTGTCACCCGCGCCGTAGTAGGCCAGGGTGGTGCGATTGCCCTGGTAGTCCGTGCGGGTGGTCAGTTGCGAGGCCGCGGCGTTGGACGCACCGCCGTTGACGCTGGTCTCCCCATAGCTGAAGGCGCGCGTGATGCTGGCCCCGCCGCTGGCCTGGTCGCCGCGCGTCTCGGTGGCGGTGAGCACCCCGCCGTTGTAGCCGCGGCTGAGGCTGGACACCTTGACGTTGGCGTTGTTGCCGTTTTCTTCGGCCTGGATCAAGCCAGAGCCGGTGTAGGTGTACAGGTAGCGGATGCCCACCATGGCTCCGGCGTAGTGCGGATCGTAGGCGGTCGTGATGACCGGACGCCCCCCGCTGTAGTACTCGTAGGTGTAGCCGGCCTGCACATAGCCGGCAGAGGAGTTGTTGGGTTCCGCCTGGTAAGTGACGGTGGACAGCACCTTGTAGGGCTGGGTGTAGGGATAGCTGTTGCTGCCGCCAGACTGTTTGTTCGCCACTCCGGTATCAGTGTAGCTGTAGGTGACCTTCTGGCCGGTGCTCGCCGTTACATTGTCCAGCAGCAACCACTGCATGGTCTGCGTGTGGCCTTCGCCGTCGTCGTACACCACTTCCTGGGGCATGGGCGTGATGTAGTTAAGGGTAAGCGAGCGGCCGCCCGGCTCGGTGATGGTTGTCAACCGATTGGCACCGTCGTAGCCCAGCATGGTGGCTGCCCCATAGGGGTCCACGATCCGCACGGCACGGAGAAGGGAAGTGTCGAAATACACCAAGCCGCCATCGCTGCGGTGCAGACAGAGCATGGCGCTGCCGCCGGGCACCTCCAAGCGGTCCTGCACGCCGGGCACGCCGTGCCAGTAGGTGCTGTACTCCCCGGAGGGCGTGTTGGTGCGGTTGGCGCTGTTTCTGAAGGTCGCGGCGCTGCCATCCGGGTAGGCGATGGTGTAGCCAGTGATCGCACGACCCGAGTTGAGGATCTGCGTGATGGTCCACATGTACGAGTGCCGCCAGTTGCCGCCGTCACCCAGGACGCGCGGCTCGTTGCTGACCAGGTACATGGCCGAGTTGTAGATGCGCGTGAAGGCCAAAGGATAGGTGCCTTCGGAGCCGGGCACCACCAGGTCGGTCACCGCGCGCTTGGCGTTCTGGGTGAGCGGATCGTAGGAGCCGGCGGTGGTCACCTCGCCGTTGTAGTCGCCCGAGGGGCCGGTCGGGTTCTGGGTAGGATCGTCCTGGGCCTGCAGCACCGCGGGGCGAACCAGCACAAACGCCGCCAACAGCAGGCAAAGCATCCAGGCCAAGCCGGTTCGCGCACTCGCACGGTACAACGCGCAGGGAGCGATGGAAGAGAGTCGAGCGTTCATCGTCACGGGGAAAAAGCTGGCGGTTGAAAGAAGGGAGAAGCCTGACAGAGCTTTACTGAGCCGGGGCCGACACGGTGAATGGCAGCACTGTCAGCACGTTCGAGAAGCGGGTGAGCACTTGGTAGGTGCTGGCGTTATTGGGGGCCTGGTAGGTGAAGGCGACCGAGTTGAGGGCGCCGAGGGTCAGAAAGAAGCCCCGGCTGCCGTCGTAGGTCTTGCCGTCCGGGCCGATGGCGGTGAGCGTGCCGCCTTGGAGCATCTGTACCCAAACCACCTGCCCGGCGCCGCCGGAAGGATAGGTCAGTACGATCACCACTGGCGTCGGTGATGACGGCAAGAAGATCGGCGTGAGGATACCGTCGCCCGTCGCCACGGTGATGGGCGTCGAGCCAGCGGCAAGCGTCACGCTGATCTGCGGGGTGCGAGCTGCGTTGTAGGCTGCAACTTCGGCCAAGGTCGGCAGGGTAAGGGTTGTGGTAGGTGCGGCGGTTGGAAGCTGGGCCGCTGAAGACCCTGCCCCAACAACGAGCAGGCAAAACAGGAGAACCGTTGCCGCCTGTACGAAAAAGGCTTTCGTCCCGGCCTTGGTGCGGACATCAGAAGCAGGAAAGTGCATGGTGTGGAGAGAAGCGGGAATCAACTAGCCGTCAGGTGTTTGAACTTGGCGAGGTGGACCTGACAGCGGCTGATGGAACCAATTCACCACCGGGTTGTGCAACCTGTTTTTCGCTGGACGACAAAACCCTACAAACCATCAGAACGTGTGCTTGCTATTGTGGGCCAAAGCGCGGTTTAGATCTCAAAATCTAAGGTTTTTGACACATCCTTATTCCGACAAACTGCTAATCTGGGCACGTTCCATGTACCAA
>CAXTQD010000227.1:0-1827 GCA_964246175.1 uncultured Chthoniobacterales bacterium
TTCTCCCACTACAAAACTCGCCACGCTCTTGCCTATCTACAACTGTAATACTAAACATTATTACACAAACGTCTGTTGGTAAGGTATTTGTAATGGCAAGTTTTTGTGGCATACCTCAACTGAAGGCTAACCAATTGGCGTGCGCGCAAGCAGAATTAGCCCGCGCTGTGCGCTGCGCGCAGGAGGTCGCTGAGATCGAGGGGTCGCGTAAACATTGCCAGGGAACCCTCCCGCGTCTGCGGCCACTGTTCCCGGGGCGGGTCCCAGTAAAGCTCCACGCCGTTCCCATCGGGGTCACGCAAATAGAGAGCTTCGCTGACGCCGTGATCGGACGCCCCCTCCAACGGAATTTTCGCCGCGATGAGGCGGCGCAGAGCGTCGGCGAGGTCCGCCCGCGTTGGGTAGAGGATCGCCAGGTGGTAGAGGCCCGTGGCCTCCGGTGGAGGCGGCGAGCCACCCAAGCTCTCCCAGGTGTTCAGGCCGATGTGGTGGTGGTAGCCGCCCACCGCGAGAAAGGCGGCTTCGTTGCCGAGCCTTTACGTCACGTTGAACCCGAGCACGTCCCGGTAGAAGGCAAGCGCGCGGTCGAGGTCCGCGACCTTCAGGTGAACGTGGCCGATACCGATCTGTGGAGAAAGTGAGGGAAACGTGGAAGTCGGCATCCGTGGTTTTTTGGTGAGGTGGATTTATCCTGGCGTTGATTACTTTTTAGCAGGCTCCCCGGGTTCCCCATCGCGTCTTTCATCTTCGCGGTGAACAGGTGCGGCCATCACACGTCGGCGCGCCTCTTGGGGCCAAGGTGCCATCGGCAGGTGCCAGCCGCGCCGGATGGCGACCAGACGAAGTCCAAAGCACAGGACGAGGCCCACGGCGGTGACGAGGCCGGAGGGAAGTTTCAGCAGCGTGCCGCCCACCACCGCCGCCGCGCCGGCCAAGGCGGCGACCGCGTAGAGGTCCGCAACCAACACCGTCGGGATTTCGTTGACGAGGATGTCCCGGGCGATGCCGCCGCCGATGCCCGTGAGCATCCCGAGCAGAACCGCGGCTACCGGTGGAGCACCGTACTGGATTGCCTTCAACGAGCCGGAAACCGCAAAAAGCGCGAGCCCGGCACCGTCGAAGATGAGCAGAGGCTTGCCTAGGTGGAATGCCCCAGACGTCCAAAAAAAGACGATCAATCCCGCGAGGACCGAGACGGCGACATAGCGCCAGTCCGCGATCCCCGCCGGCGGCACGGCTCCGAGCAGCAGGTCACGCACGATGCCGCCGCAGTTCGCGGCGGCAAACGAGACGACGAGGATGCCGAAAACATCGAGCCGATGTCTGACCGCAGCCATGGCTCCGCTCAGGGCGAAAACGAAGGTGCCAACGAGATCGAGGACCAGGACGAGCAGCGACATCCCTGATGATTAACCCTTCGGGTCGCCGGGTGAAAGCCAGGCTTTCGCGCCGACGAGCAGGGCCTGGACGCCGGTCTCCAAAGTCGGATGGATCACGGGTGCGAAACCTGGATTGTGGTTCGTGGGGATTTCGTTCATCTTGCCATCCGTTTTCGCCTTGGCATACACCTCTGGGTCGGTGCCGCCGATGAACCAGAACACGGACGGCGCGTGCCACCCCGCGCCAAAGTTGCCGAAGTCTTCGCTCGCGGTGGACGGCTTGACGTTGACGACGTGCTCGCTGGAAAAGTAGTCACGAAACGCATCGCCGACGCGCTTGGTCGCCGCCGGGTCGTTGCTGGTCAACGAATATCGGTCGAGCGGGGTGATTTCCGGCGGCTTGGGCGCACCCGCTGCCGCTGCCTCCGCGTTGACGATGCGCTTGATC
>CAXTQD010000227.1:1837-8668 GCA_964246175.1 uncultured Chthoniobacterales bacterium
GCTTGATCGCCGCGAGTACTTGCTTGCGCACGGCTTCATCGAAGGTCCGCACGTTCAATTTGATGATCGCCTCGTCGGGAATCACGTTCTCTTTCGTCCCGGCCTGGAGAGAACCCACCGTGACCACCGCCACGTCGGTGGGCGCGATCTCGCGCGAGACAATCGTCTGCAAACGCAGCACCGTGGACGCCGCCATCACGACGGGATCGATGCTCGCCTGCGGCATCGAGCCGTGGGCGCCACGCCCGAACATGCGGATTTGCAGACTGTTGGCTGCCGAGGTGATGACACCTGTGCGACCGCCAAGCGTGCCGGACGGCCCGACCATCACGTGCTGACCGAGAATCACATCGGGCTTTGGGAAGCGGGTAAACATCTTGTCGTCGATCATCGCCTGTGCGCCTTCCGCCGTCTCCTCGGCGGGCTGGAAAACTACCAAGAGCGTGCCGTGCCAGGTATCACGCTCCTTCGCAAAGAGGGTCGCCGCACCCACCAGGCAGGTCGTGTGCATGTCGTGGCCGCAAGCGTGCGCCACGGGCACCGTGTTGCCCGAGCCATCCTTCACCGTGACTTTGCTGGCGTAAGGCAAGCCCGTGGCCTCCTTGACCGGCAGCGCGTCCATGTCGGCGCGCAGCATCACCGTCGGCCCATCGCCGTTGCACCGGCGGCCGCCGACGCCGGTTTTGCCGACCTTGGTGGTCACTTCGTACCCAGCGGCCTTCAATCGTTTGGCCACGATGGCAGCCGTGCGCGTTTCCTGCATCGACAATTCGGGATGCGAATGGATGTCCTTGTAAAGCTCCTCCAGGTCCGGCAGGAGTGCTTTGAGATTGCGGGAGCGAGGATCGGAGCCGCCGCCACTTTTCGCTGGCTTGTGGCTCGCAACCGCCTTGGGCTTGCCCTTCGTGCGTGCCGCCTGGGCGCTCTTGGCAGGTGCAGTCTTCTTTTTGGCTGTCATCTTTGGCGTTCTCTTCGGTTAAAAGTCCGGCTGAGATTGCGGGCGTGGATCACGCCGTTTGCGGCGGCTGGAGCCTTTGCGTCCAGTCGACAAGAGCTTGAAGAACCATGCGGATGCCTGCCATGCCGAGGATACGAATCAGCTTTGTGATATCCGGTGCCGCACGGATGATGCCATCTTGGATTTCGCCCGGTTTGTGCTGACAACCGCCCCGGCAAGTGATGTCCTTTCGCTAGCGTAGGGTATCGCGCTAAACCTCGGTTTTGGACTCCTGGGAATGGGCTTCCAGAAAATGGCCCTTCAAAAACGCCAGAGGGTGTCAAACCTCGTCTCACAATCAACGGATCAAAACCTGCGGGGCCGAGTGAGTTTTGACACACTTCCAGGTTCCATACGGGTTGGACTGTCAGGGGGCAGGGCCGGTTGCACGTCTCACGGTTGAGCAAAGAAAGCGATCAGCTCCGCCGCCACCGCCGCTGGCTGTTCTTCGGGTAGAAAATGACCGCAGTGGGTGAGCGTCGCACCAGCCACCTCTTCCGCAAACGCCCGGAGCGGGGAGGCCATGTCCGCGATGGAACCCTGGTCGGAACCGAGGGCCAGCACGGGCATCTTCAGTTTTCCTTTGGCGCAAAGTTCCCGGTTCTGCCGCGCGGACAAGGCGGCGGCGCGGTAGTAGGCGAGGCCGGCGCGCAGGCCGCCCTCCTTTTTGAAGACGCGCAGGTATTCCTCCAGGTCGGCGTCCGTGAACGTCTCGGGATTGGCGGTCTTACGGCGCAGGAACCACTCCAATATTCCCGCTCCCGCCCGGCGATCAACATTTCCGGCAAATCCGGGATCGTGTGAAAGGCGAAGTGCCAGGTGCGCCACGCGCGGTCCGGGGCGGTGGGTAGGGCGTCCGGCAAGGTGATACCCGGGATGCCCGCATCGAGCAGCGCCAAGCGTTGCACTTCGCCGCCGAAAAGCGCCGCGTAAGGATAGGCCACCCACGCGCCCACGTCATGCGCGGCCAGAAAGTACCGGCGGAACCCGAGCTTTGCCAGCAACTCGTGCATCACCATAGCTAGGGTCTGGGTATCGTACCCATCGGCTGGCCGGTCCGAGTCCCCTTGGCCCGGCAAATCCGGAGCGATGATGTAATAATTCGCCGCCAGCAGCGGGATCACTTTGCGCCAGGCGAACCAACTTTCCGGGAACCCGGCGAGAAGGACCAACACTTCACCGTCGGTTTTGCCCCCGGCCACGTAATGCAAGCGGATGCCATTGATGGTCTCGAAGCGGTGTTCGAACCCGGGCAAACCCGGTTCGGGCCGGGAGGCCGGTGAGGGTTCAACCTGCTTGACCGCAGACTCGGTCGCCGACGCTGATTTTTGTTCTGTCATTTGATGTTTTCTTTCCGGTGATTCGACAAGTGCGGTGGCGGTGGCCTTGACTTTGGTTAGACCCTCGCTTCAGGCGATCAGCCGCAGAGCCTCGTCCACGGCGGCCATCATCTCGGCGCGGCTCCGTCCGTGCTTGCCACGATTTAGCCTTGGTTGACAGCGTACACCAGTCGGGCGATTGTTGACGCTGTCAACCTTTAAGGAAATCATCATGCCAACCACTCTTATCACCGGCGGTCATGCCGGAATCGGCTTCGAATGCGTAAGACAGCTTGCTTCCCAATCGCGCCACCACCTGGTTCTCGCCGGGCGCAGCCCGGAGCGAATGGAAGCCGCGGCCCAGCAACTCCGGACGGCTTACGGCGTCAAGGTCATTACCCTGCCGCTCGACACCTCCTCCCTGACCTCGGTCCGGGAGGCCGCCGCCCGGTTTCGTGCGCTGCTCGACCGCGGCGAGATCGACTCTTTCCAAGCGCTCTTGTGCAACGCGGGCGGCAGACACAACGGGCCGCCTTCCTATAGCCCCGAAGGCTACGAGACCACGTTCGCAACCAATTGTCTCGGGCATTTCCTGCTGGTCGAGTTGCTCACGGATCGGCTGGCCGACAACGGACGCATCGTGTTCACGGCGAGCGGCACGCACGATCCCGACACCACGGACGGAAAGATGGTCGGCCTCGTGGTTGAGCCGGACGCGCTTGCCCTCGCCAACGATGGAAAAGATGGCAGGAAGCCTCTTTCCGCAGGCCGGCGCTACTCGACCTCCAAGCTCTGCACGATTCTTTACGCGTATGAATTGCACCGCCGGCTGCGGCGGTCCGGCAGTTCCATCGCGTCGATTGCCTTCGACCCCGCGTCCATCCCGGAGACCGGGCTGCTGCGCACGATGCCCAAGCCCGTGCAGGTGCTGGCGAAAACCCGCTTCATGAAGTGGGTCATGAAGCGCGCGGGCGTCACGCAGAGCACGGTCAGCTTCTCCGGTGCGTCTCTTGCCAAGATGGCTGCTGATCCCGCCTACGCGAATGGATCGGGCAAATATTTCCAGTCGCAGGACGGCGTTCTTCGTGAGAGAAGGTCTTCCAAACTGTCCTATGACGAACCACGCGCCCTGAAACTATGGAACGACTCCGGGACGCTCGTCGGGTTGCAGGGAAACGAAGAGTCCGTCGCGCTGCGCTGACCACCGACCGAAGGCTGATCCTCGCGGCGACGGCGTTGCTCGACTCCGGCGGCGAGGACGCCGTGACGCTGCGCGCGGTCGGCCATGCGGCCGGCATCTCTCACAATGCTCCCTACAAGCATTTCAAGAACCGGGATGCGTTGCTGGCGGCCGTCGCCGCCGCCGACTTTGTCCTGCTGGCGGCAGCTTTCCGGTCGGCCCGGCAGAAGTCCGCAAAACCTGCCGCGAAACTGCTGCGCGCGCTCCAGGTCGTGATCGACTTCAGCGTCGAACATCCAGCTCGCTATCGACTTCTCTTCAGTGACCCGGCGATTGCCGCACAGAAGGGCGAGTTGGAGAAGACTGCTTTCGCCGCCTTTGGCGAGTTTATCGTGATCGTGGAGGAGTGTCAGGTGGCGCAAGCCTTGCCGGACGTACCGAACACGACGCTCGCCGGGCTACTGTTTGCGACGATGCACGGCCTGATCGCTCTGAAGGCGAGCGGACGAATGCACCCCGAGAAGGGGCTGACCGAAGTTCGAAGCAGCCTCGAGTTGTTGATCGGTCTCTTGTCGCCTCGACAAAAGGGATCCGCATCCAAAGATCGGTGAGCGACTTCGGATGTCGGGCTGTCCACCGGGCGCATGCGGTGACGGTCGTAGAGGCGGGTCGTGGCAAGGTTCGCATGCCCCAAAAGGAAATCACTTCCATCAACGGAAATTTTCAGAGCGGTTTCATCGCGAGAATGTTTCTTGCATCAATCGTCGGGGCCGCTTGCCGTGCCGCGATCGTCATGGTGTCCACCAAGGCGCAACACTCGATCTTGCCGGTGGCCAGCAGTTCGCGGAACGACCCGATGCGTGAAACCGACCATAGCATGGCTGCCAACACCCAGGACGGACACGCGTTGAGCCGCGCTTTCCCTCGCGGATGGAGGCGGTAGCCGAGGCTCTTGATCAGCGCGAAGCACCCGTGCATGCCGCGGGCCACGACCATTGCCTCGCTCCACGACGCCCCGCCTCCGCGCCGCTGACCCGCGACCGAGATGCTCTCGAAGGCGACACACAGCGGCGCGTGGCAGCGCAGCCAGAGAAGCATGTCGAGTTCGAGGACCGCCGGCAGCCCGGCCACGTTGAACACGTCCACCCAGCGTTGCTGACCCAGGAGGGTCTTTTGTCCGGCGGCTCCGATGGTGGCTCGGAGCTTGCCTTCGCCGTCGAAACTGGCCTGCACAAAAGGCATCCCGAAGGTGCAACGCTCCACGCCGATGGCATCCCGCAGCCGTTCCGGCTCGAAGCAATTAAACATCAACTGGACGCACCGGGCCTTGCTGCGCTGCAATGCGAGCAGCGCCGCATCGACTTGGTGGGCGAGCAGCGTAACGATGATGAGATCGTAGAGCGTCTGTTCGTTCAGCACGTCGGCGACCTGCACGACGGCCCGCTCGCCCTTGACGTTGACGATGCCGCCGTCACGTTGCAGTTGTTGGAGGCGGGCGGAGCCGGGACGGGCGATCACGGTGACATCGTGGCGGCCGACGCGAGCGAGTTGGAAGGCAAAGGTGCTGCCGATCCTGCCGGCACCGAGGATAGCGATGCGCAAGGGAGAGGATGTCGTCACGGTTTACGGCTTGGGTTTGGTCATCTTCGTCAACTGTTTGAAGGCGAAGTCCGGAGCCGCCCGGCTCAAGAGCTTGAGCAGGTTGCTTTGGCCGGGCCGGATTTCCCGTTGGCCTGCTTCGATCCCAGCGATGGATTTTCTTGCGAGCACGGCGGCGGGCATCGCTTTTTGCCCCTTGGTCTCGGCCTCGAACTCGGTGCGAAACAGCGGCGTCTCGACGCCCGGAGGAGCGAGTTCGACCACCGTCACGCCCGTGCCCTCGAGTTGTCCGCGCAGGGACTGGCTGTAGGAATGCATCGCGGCTTTCGTGGCGCAATAAACCGGGGCGGCGAGCATCGGCACGAACGCCAACCCCGAGGAAACGTTGACGATGAGTGCGCCCGGGCGGGTTTTGAGGCGCGGCAGGAACTGCTGCACCATGCGGATGGGTCCGCTCAGGTTGATCTCGATCTCGCGCGTCACGTCACTCAGATCGCGGTCTTCGTTGAGGTTCAGGTTGCGCATGATCCCGGCGTTGTTGATCAGGGTGTCCAGGGCCGGGAACACGGCTACAATCTGTGCGTACAAAGCCGCGATGGCGGCGGGATCGCTCACGTCGCTTCGAAAGACATGGACGCCGGGCAGCGTCCGCTTGGCCGCGTCGAGTTTGTCCTGGTCACGGCCGGTGATGACGACCGTGTTGCCACGGGACAGGAGCTGCCGGGCCAGTTCGAGGCCGATGCCGCTGCTGCCGCCGGTGATCAGAATGGTTCGTTGAGAGAGTTTCATGGGTAAACGGGTGCTTGTGTCGTCGCTACGAGCGCAATGTGTACAGAGGAAACAATGTTGTCAATGGAAACATTGATGCGGCGGCGGTCATGGCCGTGTAAGCTGTTCGTCATGAAAGCCTCTCCCCGCCCCTACCATCACGGCAACCTGCGCGAAGCGTTGCTGGAAGCCGCGGAACGCGCCCTGGAAGCGGGTGGCGCGGGGAGTCTGACCCTGCGCGAACTCAGCCGCGAGCTGGGCGTCAGCCACACCTCGCCTCGCCGCCACTTCGCCGACAAGCAGGCGTTGCTCGACGCCCTGGCGCTGCGTGGCTTCGAGCGTTTTGACGCTGCTCTCGGTCGCGCCGCCGCCAGGCGCGGGCAGGATTTTCAGGCGCGCCTGACCGCGATCGCGCGCGCCCACGTCGGCTTTGCGCTCAAGCATCCGGCCTTGCTCGGCCTGATGTTTGAAGCCAAGCAACGGGCCGACGCGCCGCGCGAACTGCTGGCCGCCAGCGAGAAGGCGTTTGCCCACGGCCCGGCGGCGTTCGCCCAGGCGCAGGCCGCCGGCGAGGTCGTGCCGGGCGACCCGATGCGTCTGGCCTTGGTGGTCCTTTCCGCCTTGCAGGGCCTCGTTTCCCTCTCCACGGACGGCAAGTTCAAGGGGGTGTCGCTGAGCCGCCTGACCGGTGACATCGTCGAGCGCCTGATCCTGGGCCTTCGTCCGCGTTGAAGGTCATGGATGAGCACCGGCGGCAGTCCGCTCAAGTGTCCGTCCAACGGCGGGCCGAGTGCCCCTGAAGCCGGTCACCTCCTCCCCGACGGCGTTCACCCGACCGATGATCTCTTCGCCGGGCACCATCGGATACCAAAGCAATCCCGCAGCGTCTGACAAAACCACCGTTTTTTTGCTTCTCTAGCCTTTTGCATCCGAGAACGATGCTCTGAGCAAACTCAGAGCCTCTTTGC
>CAXTQD010000227.1:8678-8906 GCA_964246175.1 uncultured Chthoniobacterales bacterium
GCCGCGCTTCGCTTTGTCGCCATCCGTGCGGCCAGCGAGCACATCTCGCTTCCTTGTTACTCAATGGGCCGGTGGCTGCGCGGGCCAGATAGGTTTGTGGCGCATCGACCTGGTCACTTCCTTGGCCGAGCGGGACGAGCAGGTCTTAGCGGCTCCAGGGCGGGGAACCGGGCGGGTTCGGTCGGGATCGTCCCGCCTGAGTCTTCCACTCGGCTCGCGGCAGAGGAA
>CAXTQD010000228.1:0-8883 GCA_964246175.1 uncultured Chthoniobacterales bacterium
GCCCGTGCGCGACGAACCCGACCACGACTCCGAGCGCCCCGGCTCCAAGGTCGCGCGCAACGTCGCGCTCGGCGCGTTTCTGATTTACTGCGTGCTGCCCGCCGTCTGGATCGTGACGGCGATGACCAAGAGCAACGCGCAAATCTTCTCGACCTTCGGCTTGTGGTTCGCCACGCCGAGCCATTTCGGGGAAAATTTCAGGCGTCTGTTCACCTACCACGACGGCATCTTTGTGCAGTGGTTCGGGAACTCGCTGTTGTACGCGGTCAGCATCACGCTGGGCAGCACGGCGATCTGCGCCCTGGGCAGCTACGCGTTCTCCAAGTTCGAGTTCACGGGCAAGAAGTTCCTCTTCAACTTCATTCTGGGCACGGTGATGGTGCCCGCGACCGCCCTGGTGCTGCCGTTGTTCCTGCTCTTGAACGAGGTGGGCCTGACCAATACTCGCTGGGGCGTGATCCTGCCCAGCCTCGTCAATCCCTACGGGCTCTACCTGATGAAGAGTTTCTGGGACTCCGGCTTCCCGGACGAACTGATCGAGTCTTCCCGGCTGGAGGGTGCGAGCGAGTGGCAGATTTTCTGGCGGGTAGGTCTGCCGCTGATGCCATCGGGCCTGGTCACCATTGCCTTGCTCTGTTTTGTCGGTGCCTGGAACAATTTCTTTTTGCCGCTGATCGTGCTGGGCGACGAAAAGCTCTACCCGCTGACCCTCGGGCTCAACGTGTGGAACAACAACAGCTCCGCCGCTGGCGGTGGCGACCCTGTTTTTAATCTGATTGCTCTCGGCTCGCTGATTAGCGTCGTGCCGCTGCTGGCGGTGTTCATTATCCTCGGCCGGTACTGGCGCGGTGGTCTGACCGCCGGGGCCACCAAGGGCTGACGCTGTTTGGGTTTGCCCGCGCAACGCGGACGCCGCGCGTCTTGCGCGTTGCGCTTTCCCCATGGAAAAATCCTATTCTTACGAAGCCTTTCTCTACGGCGTTGTTTATTACCCGGAGCAATGGCCGGAGACCCGCTGGGACGACGATCTCGCACAGATCGCGCAGACCGGGATGAACGTTGTCCGGATGGGCGAGGGGGCGTGGAGCGTCTGGGAACCGGAAGAGGGACGCTACGATTTTGCGTTGTTCGACCGTGCCTTGGAACTCTGCGTCAAGCATGGGATCAAGGCCATCATGGGCACGCCGACCTACACGCCGCCCGCGTGGCTGACCGAGCGTTACCCGGAGACCCTGCGTGCGAGTTACGACGGGACCCTCCTGCGCCACGGTTCGCGCCGCCACTACAACTACACTTCCCCTGTTTACCAGGAAAAATCCCGCGCCATCACCCGCGCGCTGGCCGAGCACTACCGCGATCATGCGACCGTCATCGGTTGGCAGACCGACAACGAACTAAACTGCCATCTGGACGTTAGTTTTGCGGCCAGTGACCACGAGGCGTTTCGCCGGTGGTGCCGCGAACGTTACGAGACACTGGACCGCCTCAACCAGGCGTGGGGTACGGCGTTCTGGTCACAGACCTACCGCGCGTGGGAGGAAGTCTGGCTGCCGCGCCCGACCGTCACCTACCAGAACCCCGGCCTGCTGCTGGACTTCTACCGCTTCACCTCGGACGCCACGATCCGGTTCGCGCTGATGCAGTACCGGATTCTGAAGGAGGTAGCGCCGCACCAGTTCGTCACGCACAACGCGTTCCAGAGCATGACGAACGTGGACTTTGAACAGTTCGTGCAGGAGGCCGTCGACTTCATTTCCTACGACTCGTACCCGGAGTTTAAGGTGTGCGACCCGACGCTCACGGCCCGCTTCAAGGATCGCCACGAGACGTGGCTGCTGTCGCGGATGCGTGGGGCCTCGCCCAAGTTCATGGTGCTTGAACAGCAGTCCGGTCCCAGCGGCCAGATCGGCGGCACGCTCAACGGCAATCCCGACTATCTGCATCCGACCCCGAAGCCGGGACAAATGCGCCTGTGGGGTTGGAACTCGGTCGCCAACGGAGCGGACGGATTGCTTTACTTCCGCTGGCGCTCCCTGCCCTACGGAGCGGAGGCGCACTGGAACGGCCTGATCTACCACGACGAACGCAACACGCGGCGTCTGGACGAAGCCCGGCAACTCGGCGACGAAATCCGGCGCCTGTCGGCCACGTTGCTCGGCACGCGTTGCGTTGCGGACGCCGCCATCCTCTATGACTACGACAACGAGTCGCATGCGCTCATCGAGGCGGCCACCGGTCAACACCGCGAGGCCAGCGAACGCGCCGTCCACCAAGTGTTGTCCGAGCGTCATCTGAACGCCGACGTGCGTGCGCTTGCGAGCGTCGGCGCACCGGGCGCTTTGTCCGCTTACCGGATCGTGTTCTTCCCGCATGCACACCTGCTGACGGCCGACGATCTGCCGCCGTTGCGCGCCTACGTCGAGGCGGGTGGCACGCTGGTCTTCGGTCCATGGAGTGGATACCGCGACCGGCGGCATTGGTGCTACGACGCGGCCGGTCGGGCGTTCTTCGAGGAACTGTGCGGCGTACGGGTCGGGGAGTTCACGTTCGTGCCGGAGGACGTGGATTCCTCGCTGCGTTTCAGCGGAGAACATCCGACGCTCCCGGCCCCGGTGTTCAACGAGGTGTTGGTTCCTGTCCGCGAGGGGGTCGAGGTGCTGGCCACCTACGAGGATGACTACTACGTCGGCGGGGCTGCCGTGACCTCGTACGCGCTGGGCAAAGGGCGGGTGGTCTACTTCGGGAGTTTCTTCACGCTGAAAAACGTGCGCGCCCTGCTGGACGCGCTGGAGATCCAGGACCCCGTCAAGGAGTGGGTGAAAATCCCGGCGTCCGTGCAGGCAATCGTGCGTGACGGCGCGGTGGGCCGGCATTGTTTCCTGCTGAACTTCACCGGTCAACCGCAGCCCATCAAGCTGCGTGGCTCCGCGCGTGACCTGATCACGGAGCAAGACCTCTCCGACCGCGTAAAAATGCCTCCCTACGGCGTGTCTCTGTTGAAGCTCGCAAATCGCTGAATCTTTTTCTAACCTATGGCTGATTACTCTCCGCAGAAACGCTCCTTGGGCGTGTGTTACTATCCCGAGCAATGGGATGAAAGCCGCTGGTCCTCCGACGTGGCCGAGATGGCGCAACTGGGCATCCGCCACGTCCGCGTCGCCGAGTTTGCGTGGAGCCGGATGGAACCTGTGCAAGGCTCGTTCGACTTCGCCTGGCTGCGGCGCTTCCTCGACCTGGCCCACGACGCTGGCGTGTCCGTGGTGATGGGCACTCCGACCGCCTGCCCGCCCAAGTGGCTGGTGGACGCCATGCCGGACATGCTCGCGCTGGACAAGAACGGATTGACGCGCAACTTCGGTTCGCGCCGCCACTATTGTTTCTCGCACGAGGGCTACCGCGCCGAGTGCCAGCACATCGTCCGGCAGTTGGCGGAGGCGGTGGGCAGCCACCCGGCGGTGGGTCACTGGCAAACTGACAACGAGTTCGGCTGCCACGACACGGTGCTCTCTTATTCCGCCGCGGCGCGTGACCGCTTCCGGCACTGGCTGCGCAACCGCTACGGCGACATCGACTCCCTGAACAAAGCCTGGGGCAACGTGTTCTGGAGCATGGAATACCAGAGCTTCGACGCGGTCGAGTTGCCGATCCGCACTCCGACGGACCCGAATCCGTCGCACCTGTTGGACTTCCATCGCTTCAGTTCCGACATGGTGCGTGAGTTCCAGGCTCCGCAGGTGGAGATCATCCGCCGCCTTTCGCCAGGACGTCCGATCACGCACAACTTCATGGGCGGGTTCACCGACTTCGACCACTACGCACTGACGGACGACCTGGACTTCGCCAGTTGGGACTCCTATCCGCTGGGTTTCTTGGCTTCGTTCCCGCAGTTCTCGCACCAACACCGCCGGGAGTTCCTCCGGGTGGGTGACCCGGACTTCGTCGCCTTCCACCACGACCTTTACCGGACCTGCGGACGCGGCCGTTGGTGGGTGATGGAACAGCAGCCCGGTCCCGTGAACTGGGCAGACTATAACCCCGCTCCGCTCCCGGGTGCCGTGCGGCTGTGGACGTTGGAAGCGATGGCGCACGGGGCGGAGGTCGTCAGCTACTTCCGCTGGCGGCAGGCGCCGTTCGCGCAGGAGCAATATCACGCCGGCTTGCATCTGCCCGACGGACAACCCGACGTGGCTTGCGCGGAAATTAGACAGGTCACGCAAGAATTACCGTTGTTCGACGGGATGGCCACACCGCGTGCCGAGGCCGCGGTGGTGTACGACTACGAAGCCGTCTGGGTTACCACGATCCAGCCGCAGTCTGCCGACTTTTCCTACCTGGGGGAGGCTTTGCGTTGCTACCGGGCATTACGCCAGCTCGGGCTGAACGTGGACGTTGTACCGCCAGGCGGTGATCTCAGTTCCTACCGTTTGGTGGTGGTGCCTTCGTTGCCAGTGGTTTCGTCGGCGTTGGTTGATCAGGTGCGTCGTTGCCCGGGGCTCGTGCTTTTCGGGCCGCGGCTGGGTTCCAAAACGGAGTCTTTCCACATTCCCGGCAACCTCCCTCCGGGCGCCATGCAGGAACTGCTGCCTCTCCAAGTGCAACGTGTGGATGCTCTGCCCGCCGACGTACCGATGACCGTACGGTGGAATGACGCGACGTACTCCGCCCACACTTGGATCGAACAGGTCAATAGCGGATTGACGCCGCTAGCGCGCTACGAGGGTGGGGGAGGTGCGCTGTTCCGCCGAGACCGTTGTCTCTATCTGACCGGGTTGCCCGACGAGCGTTGGCTTGGTGATTTGGTCAAGTCCTTGGTCGTGGAACAAGGGCTCGCAATGCAGGAACTACCCTCCGGGGTACGCTTGCGCCGCTGCGGGCAGTTGTGTTGTTGCTTCAACTACAACGCGCATTCGATAACGATCTCGCCGCCGTCTGGCGCGGAGATTTTGCTTGGTGGCGTGGAACTACCGCCGGCGGGAGTTCTGGTGTGGCGGGAAGGCAGCAACTGACCACAGCGTTGCGCGGAAGTTACGACCACGCCGCCTAAGAACACGCCCCTTCTAAGTTAGGAGGGGGCGCGAGCGAGTGGTTCGTAGCACTTGGCCTTGCGTCCGCGTCTAGGCTTCGTTGTGGCTGAGTTGCTCGGTGAGAACCGTGGCCGCACGCGGGGCGGTGATGCGTGCGTGCGTGTCAACCAGCAGCGCGAGAGCACGTTCTCCACGGTGCGAGCCAATTCGGAGCGCGCGGCCCACTTGCTGACCCAGTTTCGGCAAAACTTGACTTTGGGCCGCCCGATCCACTCCAAGCCGCGTAAATGTTACGCGTACCAGCATCTGTCAATTGATCCGGCCGCTGGCTCGGCGGGAGCTTACCACGGCATCGTTTCGGAGTGCCAATGTGTTCTCTCTCCCTTCATGTGTCAGCGCTTCCTCGGACACCAATCCCGCAAGACTGTGGTTGTCGCCATCCTCCTCGCGTTGATTTGTTGCTTCGAGGCCCGAGGCCAGGAGTCGGTTTGCCTAGGTGCGTTTCCGGTGGGACAGGGGGGCTCAGCGATACGGTTGCCTTCGAGGCAAATTCCGGAAAAGGCGTCGCGGTCGCCGATTTCTTCCAGAACTGGGACAACGGCACCCACTCTCTGGCCTTCTGGCGCAACACCGCCATCGCCTCCAAAGTCTCACCCTCTGCCGTCACCGGCACGACTTACTACGACGCCACCGGCGTCTACGCCCAATCCTACTACTACTGGGTCAAGGCCGTGAACGCCGGGGGCACAAGCGCCTTCAGCGTCCCGGGCACCGGATACCGGGGGAACCTGCCGACGATTAGCACCGTCGCCGATCAGACCGTCAACCAGGACTCGTCCACGGCCGCGCTCGCCTTCACGGTCAACGGCAACGAAACGCCCGCCGCCAGCCTGACTCTCTCCGCCGCTTCCTCAAACCCGGCGCTGATCCCGGCAACGAACCTCGCTTTTGGAGGCAGCGGCGCGAGTCGGACCGCGACGATCGCCCTCACGGTCGCGGACGCAGACGGGGGAGAGCCAGCACCGCTTTTCTGTTGACGGTCACCGCGTACACCCCGACCCAGGTGTGGCAGCAGACCTACTTCGGCAAAGACCGGAACAATCCCGCTGTCGCGGGAGACAATGCCGACCCTGACAACGACGGCTTGCCGAACCTGCTCGAACGCGCGCTAGGCACATCGCCGACCGCTCCGGATAAAGCCGTGTTGAACAACAATGCCTTGGTCATGGTCTATCCGCTCGCGAAGCGTGCGATCGATGTTCCCGTTCAGCCGCAGTGGTCGGCTGATCTTGCCACCTGGAGCAGTCAGGGGATCAGCGCACAAGTGCTCTCCGATGATGGCATCGTTCAAAGGGTACAGGTATCCGTGCCGGTCGGCGGGAATGCAAAGTTGTTCCTTCGGTTGCGCGTGACGCGGCCTTGATGGGGGGAGCGAAGCTCGCCCCTGCATCCTGTCCAAAATGAACAAATGCGGTGAGCGACCGATGGACTTTCACCCGAGAGCTTTTACAAGTGCTGTGTGCAAAAGGCTCATGTCGTCGGCGCGGGAGGCATCGGGGTGGTGCTCGGGTGGGCCTTGGCGCGCGCCGACTGGGACGTGACGGTGGTGGAGTCCAACCCGCGCAAGCTCGATGCAGGGCGGCAGGACGGTCTCACGGTGGACAACACCAGCGAGCGCCGGGTGCGTTTCTGCGCCTTCGCGGATTGGACCGCCCCGAAAGACGGGATCGTGCTGCTGTGCACGAAGACGTATGACAACGCCGCCGTGCTGGCGAAGGTGCGGGCGCGCCGCTGGCTGGTCCCCGTCCAGAACGGCTTTGACTCGCTGCTAGATGCCTCCGACCACCCCTGCGAAGGCATTGCCTCCTTCGTCTCGCAATGTGAACGGGACCACCCGACGACCCGGATCACCCGCCCCGGCAAACTGTTCTTCGGCGGTCGCCGCCGCTTGCGCAAAGAGGAACGGGTCGTCCTGGAAAACTTGGTGGATGGATTGCGGCAGGGAGGCTGGAAGTCTGTCCGCTTGGTGGACCTCATCGGCCCGTACAAAGCCTCGAAACTGATGTACAACGCGGCGGTCTCGCCCCTGGCAGCCTCGGCCGGGGTGGACAACGGCCAGTTGCTCGGCAACCCAGTCGCACGCAATCTGTTTTTCGCGTTGCTGAAGGAAAATTACTCCATTCTCCGCCGGCGCGGGGTCCGTCTGGCACGGATCGGACCTTTCCCTCCTTGGTTGGTCAACCGCATCCTGCGTTTGCCGGGCTTGGCCCGAGCCCTCGCGCACTTCTTTCGACCCAGCCTGGAAGGAACCTATTGCTCGATGGCTCCCGATATGGGCACAGGTCGAACGGAGATCGCGGCTTACAATGGTCACCTAAAAAGGCTGGCCGGCGACGAATACGCTCCTGTAAACACTGCCGTGTTGGACCTGATCAACCGTATGCAAGAAGGAAGCCTGTCCCCGTGCCACGCTCGGCTGTCCGAGCTGCGGGATGCGCTTGGAGCGGGAGGTGCCGTTTGATCCTGGTGACGGGTGGCGGGGGCTTCATCGGCTCCCACCTGGTGGCCCAGTTGGCAAAGTCAGGCGAAACCGTCCGGGTAATGGAGGAACCCGGCGCGGCGGTGGGACACCTGTCCCTGCCGACCGTCGAACTGGTGCGCGGGGACATCCGCCACCCCGAGGCGGTGCGGGACGCCGTGCGGGGCTGCCGGCAGGTTTACCACCTGGCGGCCAACCCGAACCTTTGGACCCGCGTGCCGAGCGACTTCGACGCGGTGAACTACCAGGGGACCTGCAACGTGCTCAACGAAGCCCTCCATGCTGGGGTCGAGCGCGTCTTGTACACCAGCACGGAGAGCATCCTCGCCGGCGTCCAAACCAAAGGACAAAGCATCGAAACTTTCCGGCTGAACGGGGAAAAGATGATTGGTCCTTACTGCCGCAGCAAGCTCAAGGGCGAGCAGGAAGCTTTCCGCCTGGCGGACCGCGGCGCCCCGGTCATCGTGGTTTGTCCGACGTTGCCGATCGGTCCGGGCGACCACCATCTGACCCCGCCTTCGCGGATGACCCTTGCTTTTTGCCAGGGCAAGCTGCCGGCATACCTGGACTGCGAGTTCAACATGATCGACGTGCGCGATATCGCCAGCGGCATGCGTGCTGCAATGGAGCGCGGGCAGCCCGGCGTGCGTTATTTGCTCGGTGGGACCAATCTGCTGCTGATTGAGTGGTTGTCCATCGTGGGCCGCCTGATCGGAAGGGCGACTCCGCGCTGGCAGGTTCCGTACGCCGCCGCCTTGTGTGTGGCGCACGTGAGCGAGTGGCTGGCGAACCGGTTCACCGGGCAAATCCCGCTGGCGACCGTTACCGGGGTGAAGCTGACCCGGTACAGCATGCACTTCGAGACCCAAAAGACTCGTGAAGACCTCGGCTTGTGCCTGCGTCCCATCGAGGAATCCGCCCGCGACGCCGTGGCATGGTTCCGGCAGAAAAATTGGCTCTCGTAGAGGCGGCGAACCGCCCTACCCGGATGGATGCTGACATCGGCGTGACCCGACAGCTTGGCGGCGGGTGCGGGCTTCGATTGTAGGGATTTGCTGGACGAATTGACAGGGTAACGAAGCGCGCAAATATTCGGCTTTTGACTGAGACAACAAATTTTTCGAGTTCAGAGAAAGCTTCCGAAGCCCCCAAAGCAAATGGGCGTAAACGCTTTGTGCAATTGCTCATCTGGAGCGCACTAATCGTGGTGTTTGGATTGGCGTTCTACCTTTTTTCTGTTCGCAAGAAGGAAGATCTAGCCCATGTCGGGCGTCGGCAGGCCGGTCCGGTGAACGTGGTGCCGACCACGGCGAAAAAGGG
>CAXTQD010000229.1:0-2090 GCA_964246175.1 uncultured Chthoniobacterales bacterium
GTCCTGAGCAGGAGCCATCCAAGCCGCTTATAATTACATGGGTAGAATCAATCTACTTTCGGGGAAAATGCTATTGGGCACTCTGCCAACTGAGCCAAGACTCCGGAGTTGACGCGAACGTGAGCATTGCCGTGCTGTTGCCGTCGCCTCAAAACCGTGGGGGCATCCGTGTTGCCCCCTTTGCCGCTCCTCGGGGGAGGACGGCGGGGAATCGCACATGTTGCAGGGATCCTGGCGGGCAAGGCAGAAAGAGCCTCTCAGTTCACTGGAACTTACCGGGACAAGCAACAGGGCAGGACGAGGATCATCAAGGAATTACTGGCTGGTGCCCGCCTGAGAGCGACTCGCCGGACATAACGTCTTCAAATCGTATTTCTTGCAAAACGTAGTTGGTTGCGGGCAGGGATTGTAACGGCGTACGTGACTGAAATGTCACCAAGCTCTCGTTGTGACGAGCCGCATTGTTCGTGAAGTTCAGCGCTCGCAGCCGAGAACGGCCCTGACGCTTTTCGAGGCTTTCGCCGCATCAAAACCTCTATTCAATCCCTACGTTTTCCGTCATGAAACGTCCTGCTCTTTCGTCGTTGAACAAATCGCTTCTGGCCTGCGCTTGCGCGTCCGGCCTGATGCTTTCCACCACTCAGGCCCAGCGTCCGATGATCCTCCGTCCGCAGGCCAGCGCCACCGTCGGCGGACCGGTCAAAACGGTTTTCTACATCCTCATGGAAAACCGCAATTTTTCTGCGGGCACCGACGTGAGCGGTGGCTCGGTGCTCGTTGGAAATTCGGCGGCCCCCTACATCAATAGCCTCATCACCCCGGGCAACCCCAATGCGGCCCAGGTGTCGTGGTGCTCCGCCTACCACCATGTCCTCTCGACGCCCACCGGCGCGAACGCCAGCATCCATCCCTCCGAGCCGAACTACATCTGGATGGAAGCCGGCTCGAACCTGAGCAAACTCGACGACAACGATCCGTACGGATCGAGCAGCAGCGTCAAGCAGATCGAAACCTATCTGGCCAGTAATCCGAGCGTCAGCGGCCAACACCTGACCGGATTGCTCCAGGCCGCCAACGTCTCCTGGAAATCCTACCAAGAAGGTATCGATCACCTCAACTCGGCGGGCAGCAACATCAACACGGGCGGCTCGGGCATGACCAACACCCTCGCTCCCCAGTCGGCCTGGACCGTGCCCCTGCAAAGCTTCAGCGGCACCAGCACGAGCTACACGAATCCATACAACGGCAGCCACCAGTACAACTTTGCCTGCAAGCACAACGGCTCCCTGTTCTTCTTGGACACCAACGGCAGCAGCCTCAACGCAGGCAACTACTCGCCGTCCAACCTCGTGACGTACAACTACGCGCCACTGGAGCAACTGACCACTGACTTGGCGAACAACACCGTCGCCCGCTACAACGTCATCACGCCCGACCAGTACAACGACATGCACACCGCGCTGAGCGGCGGGTTCACCTACGCGGGCACCGCTTACGCGGGCGACAAGGCGCAGGTCGCGCAGGGCGATAACTTCCTGTCGATCCTCGTCCCGCAGATCATGGCGTCGCAGGCTTACAAGGACAACGGCGCTATCGTCATCTGGACGGACGAAACCGAGGGCACCAACCAGAACGATTTCAACCACACGTTGATGGAGATCGTCATCTCGCCCTTGGCCAAGGGGAACGGCTACAACAGCACGGTCAACCTGACGCACTCCTCCGACGTTGCCACGATGCAGGAAATCTACCAGGTGACGGCGAACACGGCCACCGGCTACCTCAACGACGCCGCGAACGTGTCGAACAGCGCCGGTGCGCTCGCCGGGTCGGCCACCGGCTTCGGCACCAGCACCGCGCAGGACATGGCGGACCTGTTCGTGGCCGGCACGATCCCCTCCGGCCTGCCGAGCACGCGCGTGGCCGCGGGTGGATACACCGTCAACCGTCGCAACAACACGGCCACGCAGACCGTGACGGTGACCAACTCGCTGACCACGCCGATCAGCGGCCCGATCTACCTCGTGGTGAGCAACCTCAACACCTCGCTCATCAACGGCGGCGGCACCACGCAGAACACTGCCCCGGTC
>CAXTQD010000229.1:2100-7818 GCA_964246175.1 uncultured Chthoniobacterales bacterium
GCCCCGGTCGGCAGCCCGTACGTCTTCGTCGCCTCCGGCCTGGACGCCGGCGCGTCCGCGAATGTCGTGCTGCAATTCACCTTGCCCGTCAATAACGCCGGCATCGTCGACAGCCTGAACTCCGCCATCGTCAGCAGCGGCCAGCCCTGAGCACGGAATCCATGAAGCAATCGAAAGCTGACATGCAGAAACGATCCAACCTCCGCCGCTCCGGCTGCGCGGCGTTCCTGTCCGGCTCGCTGCTGCTCGGTGCGGCGGCGCAGTCCGAGGCGGCCAACCTGTCTTACAACGTCTACCTGAACACCGCATCCTTGGTAAACAACACGAACGGGCCGTTCTCGTTGGACGTGATCCTCGGATCGGGCTCGCAGACGCCGAACTCCGACAACACGATCACGCTGAGCAACTTCGTGTTCTCCAACGGCAGCCTCGGCACGGTTAGCTACAGCAACGGCGGGGTGTCCGGCACGATGGCTTCGACCGTCACGCTGACCAACAGCAGCGAGGACAACGAGCTGGCCGAGACGTTCAGCAGCACCGTCACCCAGATCCAGTTCTCGGTGAGCATGACCTCGAACACGAACAATCCGTTCCCGGACCAGTTCAACGTGGCGATCCTCGACGGCGGCTTGAACAACATCCCGACCACCGACCCGGGCGGGGGTAATACGCTGGTGCTCGCGAACATCAACACCGCGCAAACGCTCGCCTCGGTTAACACCTACAACAGCACTGCGAACGGCGAAGCGCCGGGAGTGACGGCGGCTGTGCCCGAGCCGGGTTCATTCGTGGGTGTGCTCGCGGGACTTAGTGCGCTCGGCACGTACGTGCGCCGACGCGGCATCCGCCGCGAGACGCGAACGCTGGTCGACTAAAATCATCACCGTCCCCGCGCGGTTGTGCAGCGAACTGCACGCCTGCGCGGGGTAGGCGTGAGTGCCCAGCAGGAACGTCAGTCCATTTCCTGATTCTTAAATCGCGGCTGTCGGGAAGGTTGCCGCGATGCGCTGCTAGACCGATCTAAAACGATGTCTAATCTTTCCACCAAGCTAGTCCTGCTCCTCTCCACTGCCGTGATGACGGCGACAGCGGCTGCCCAAACGCGCGACGGCGGCTGCCTGCAAACAAACCTCGTCGCCAATAAAGAAGAATACCATCCGCAGATCGTCGACGAGCGGATGATCAACGCTTGGGGCATCGCCTTGCGCCCGCCGGGCGCGGGCGGACATATTTGGGTAACCAACGCCGGGCACGGCTCTTCCTCTGAGTACATCGGCGACGTGCCGGGCAACCCGTTGCATCAGGACGGTCTGAAACTGGTTAATCTGGAAACACCCGCGTTCACCGACCACGGCTACGCGTTCGTGACCGGTCAAGCCTACAACTCCGCCAGCGACCTGCCCGGGCAACCGGTGGAATTTGCGGTCACGGGGCCGGCCACCAACCGGAAAAAGCAGCCGGCGGAATCTATCGCGGGAGGTTTCTCCGGGTCCGCGAAGTTCGTTTTCGTGACCGAGGACGGTTGCATCAACGCGTGGAGTGCCGATACGGCGACCGCCATGGACAACGCGCCCGTGATCGTGGATTATTCCAAGCGGTCAGCGCACTTCCCATACGGGACGAATTGCGTTTTCACCGGAGTCGCCCTGACCAACAACGCGCAGGATTCGGAAGCCTTCGCCAAGGCGCACGGCAACCATCTTTTCGCCGCCGATATTCGCAACAACGCCATCCAGGTTTTCGACAACCGGTGGAAGGATGTGACGAGCGACCATCGCTTCCAAACGCCCGCCAGCGTCGGCGATCTGCATCCGTTCAACGTCGCCAGCCTGGGCGGCCATCTTTTTGTGGCCTACGCCGCTTTCAGCCCCGAGAGCGACGAAGGCCAGGAACAGTACCACGGCGCCGGTCTCGGCCACGTCGTCGAGTACAACGAGGACGGCACGCTGGTGAAGGATTTTCACACGCACGGAGTCCTCAATGCGCCGTGGGGAATGGCAATCGCCCCAGCGACGTTTGGGGTGTTCGCCAACGATCTGCTGGTGGCAAATTTTGGCGACGGCACCATCTCCGCTTTCGACCTTCAGACCGGGGAGTTTGCAGGTTATCTGCGCGACCCGGATACCAAGATCATCAGCATCGACGGCATATGGGGGCTCACCTTTGGCAACGGCGTCAGCCTGGGCGATGCCGACGCGCTTTACTTCACCGCCGGACCGAACAACGAGGAAGACGGTCTCTTCGGGCGCCTGAACATGCGTCCGATGAATGCGGTTCCCAACCGTGGTCGGCACCCGGCCCCGCTGGCCGACATCTCGTCGCCGCCGCGGAAGGCAAACTAACCACCTAACATCATCCAGCTATATGCACCTTAAGCTCGCTTTGTTCGCCGCCGCGCTGACCGCGCTCGCCAGCACCGCCTCGGCCGTCAAGCTTTAACGGCAACTACTCGGAAAACTTCGATTCCATGGGCACGACCGGGACGGCGCTGCCCGCCGGATTCAGCCTCTACAACGGCGAGTCAGGCACGAGCAACACGACGTGGTCTGCTTCGACTGGCATCATCGCCAACGGCGCCACGGGCAGCGTCGCCAGCATGGTTCTGAACGCGAACAGCCTCACCGCGACGACCACCCCGAGCGGCACGAATAACAACGGCTTCAACGCCGCCGCGTCGAGCACGACGACCAGTGACCGGGTGGCCGCCACCAGCCCCACGGGGAACAGCGGCGCGGCGTTCGACCTCTCGCTGACCAACACCACCGGCGCGGCGATCAATGCGCTGACGCTGGGTTACAACATCGTGCGGCACACGGCGGTCAGCACCGCCAACGAACCACCGGGCTACAACGTGTTCGTCAGCCTCGATGGGGCGACGTGGACGCAGATCGCGGTTTTCACGGCGACCCTCGACGGAGCCAACGGCACCGTGGCCGTACCGAACATCGTCGGCACCACCGTCGTCAACCCGACGAACTTCGCGCTGGCGTCTGCCTGGGCGGCAAACAGCAACCTCGACATCCGCTGGGTGGACGACAACGCGGTCCAAACTTCCCCGGACCAGATCATCGGTTTGAACAACGTGAGCTTGGCGGTGCCCGAGCCTTCCGTGTTCGCTTCGGTCTTGGCCGGTGTGGGTGGCCTGCTGCTGGTTATCCGCAGGAAGCAGCGGAAGGCAATCTGAGTGTTCCCGTCTACGGAAGACGTGCGGTGGTGGTGCTCTCCCGCACCACAAGATCCGGCTGCAACATGGCCAACGGTAGATTCAGTGACTCACCGTCGACCATGCTCAGAAGAGCCTGGATGCAACGCGCGCCCTCAGCAGAAAAGTCGTGACACACGGTAGTTAATGCCGGGTTGAAAAATCGTGCCTCTGGCAAGTTGTCGTAGCCAGCCACCGAAACTTCTGTCGGGACGTTAATACCGTGGTCGTGCAACGCCCGGAGGGTTCCCAGCGCCATCTGGTCGTTGGCCGCGACAATCGCCGTAAACTGTTCAAGACCGAGCGCGAGCAACTGCTCAGCGGCGAGGTAGCCACTCTCCGCGCTCCAGTCGCCGGCCGCGCACGGACCGGGTTTCAAACCGACCTCGCACAAGGTTTGCATCCAGGCGGCCTTGCGCTCGTCGGCGGGCGGCCAGCCGACAGGGCCGCTGATGTGCGCCACCCGCCGATGACCGAGTTCCAGCAGATGCTTGACCACTAGCTCGATGCCGTGGCGCTGATCCACGACCACCGTGGGTACGTCGGCGGCGACCTCGGCGTCCAGCGTCACGAAGGGCGTGTGGCGGCAGAGTTTGCGGATGAGGCCGAGTTTGCCTTTGGCATGCACGCCGATCACCAAGCCGTCGACCTGGTGCGCGCACAGGTCGGTGATGGCTTCCTGCAACTCCGCCCGGCCCGGACCGTCACCCGCGCGAACATCAGGTTGTAACCCGCGCGCTTGGCGGTTTCCTCGATGGCGACCAGCACCTGCGCGGGACCGTGGTGGGTGATGTTGCTGCCCACCATGCCGATGACGCTCGCATGCCGAGTGGCTAAGCGGCGCGCCGTCAGGTTAGGCCGGTAGCCGAGCGCGTCGATGGCACGCAACACCTTCGAGCGCGTCTTGTCGGCGACGGCCGGGCTGTTGTTCACCACGCGTGAGACCGTCTGGTGGGACACCCCGCACGCTCCCGCCACGTCCTCCAAGGTAGCCATGCGCGGCGGAGAGGGAACCTGGTTCGTCATGATCCCCAGCACCCATAACGCGGCCGGCGCGGGGACGCCAGCACCGCGCCGCCGAAAAAATGTGAGCGTTCACAAAAAAGGACTTGCCGCCCCTTTGGTTTTGGCTTTGGCTGGCAGCCGTGCCGATCTTTTCGGGTCGGCGCACCCCCTTCTGTCTGAGCGTTTCCCCAACCGTTCGCACGTTCCCTCCCCCATGATCCCTCCTCGACTGGTCTCTCGTCTTACCCCCTCGTCCTTCACTCGCCGCGCCGCCTCCTTGCTGGCGGGTGCTTGCGCCGTGCTGCCTCAGGCCGCCCACACCGCCGATTACAGCACGCCTGACTACGGCAAGTTCTCGCCCGAGAGCGGCCAGTACACCCTCGAAGTCTGGTCGTGGGTCGGCGGGCTGGACAAAACGGCCGCGGAGTTCGAAAAGGCGTACCCGAACATCAAGGTTCACGTCAACAGCTTCGGCAGCGGCGACGCCCAGTACGCGAAGATGCAGACCGCCATCAAGGCGGGCAGCGGCGGCTGCGATGTCGCGCAGATCGAGTACGACTTCCTGCCGTCGTTCATTGCTACCGATGGGCTGGCAGACTTGTCCAAGTACGGCGCGGACAAGGTAAAATCCAGTTTTGTGCCCTGGACTTGGGGCCAGGTATCGCCTGATGGCAAGGCGGTTTACGGCATCCCGCAGGACAGCGGCCCGCTGGCGTTGATGTACAACAAGAAGATCTTCGCTCAATACAACCTGACGGTGCCGACGACCTAGAAAGAGTTTAACAAACAGGACGAGAAGATGGCGCAAGCCAGCGGCGGCAAGGTGAAGATGGCGAACTTCTACCCAACCCACGCACCGTGGTTCATCGGCCTGGCGTGGGCCAACGGCGCGGAGTTCTTCAAGGTGCAGGGCGACTCTTGGACGCAGTCCATCAACAGCCCCGAGGCCGACAAGGTGCTCGAATATTGGGACGGGCTGATCAAGAAGAAGCTGGTGGCGACGATCCCGGGCTTCACGGCGGAATGTTTCAACGCGTTTGGCTCCGGCCAAATCGCCTCGTCGGTCGAGGCCGCTTGGGGGCCGGGCGTGCTGGCTGCTTCCACGAAGGGCGAGGGGTCGGGCGACTGGCAGGTCGCTCCGCTGCCGCAGTGGAGCAAAGGACAGGCGTTCCACACTGGCAACTGGGGCGGGAGCTGCAACGCCGTGCTCAAGCAGACCAAACACCCGAAGGCGGCCACGCTCTTTGCGGTTTGGCTGAACACTAATCATGACCCGGTTGTGGGCAATTGGAACAACTACGGCATCTTCCCGGCGTCGCTCGCTGGCGTCGGCTCGCCGGACCTCTTCCAAGCGGAAAAAAATCCCTCCAAGTATTGCGGCGGCCAGAACGTTGCCGCGGTCTACGCGGATGCTTCCAAGGCGGTGAACGTTGACTTCGCTTGGTCGCCTTGGTACGCGTTTGCCAACGACAACTTTAGCAAGCAGATCAGCGCCATGATCAATGGTCAGG
>CAXTQD010000229.1:7828-8864 GCA_964246175.1 uncultured Chthoniobacterales bacterium
GGCGAGCGCCAAGCAGGCCCTCGACAACTGGCAGGCTGAGACGCTCAGGAACGCCAAGGCCGATGGCTACGAGGTCAAAGGGAACTAACCCCGTCCTTTCACCGGCTCCAGCCCTCCTCCCGAGGAAGCTCTGTTCATGCGAGAAAACCGTCGGGCCCCTTGGTTGTTCCTGGCGCCGTTTTTGACGGTGTTTACAGCGTTTTACCTCGTGCCGGTGGGCTACGCCGTTTACCTGAGCCTGTTCGTCCGCAAGCGCAGCGGACTTGGGCAGGCGAAGGACGTGTTCGGCGGGGCGGCCAACTACATCCGCGCCTTCCACGACGCGGACTTCTTCGCCGGTCTGAAGAACATGTTCGTCTTCGGCGTTGTGCAGGTGCCGGTGATGCTCGGCCTCGCCATCGTGTTGGCGCTGCTGCTCGACCAATCGCGCGGGGTCTTTGCCAAGGTGTGCCGCACGGCGTTTTTCATGCCCTACGGCATTCCCACGGCGCTCGGCGCACTGATTTGGGGCTATCTGTATTCGCCGAACTTGTCACCCTTCAACCAGGCCCTCGCTGCGCTGCATCAGGGAACGGTTGATTTCCTGTCGCCGGGGATCGTCCTCTTCTCCATTGCCAACATCGTGACGTGGACTTGGACGGGCTACAACATGGTGACGCTTTTCGCGTCGTTGCAGAACATTTCGCCCGACCTGTACGAGGCGGCCAGCGTGGACGGAGCTTCGCGCTGGGACGTGGTGCGCTCGATCAAGCTGCCACTCCTGCTGCCCACGCTGCGGTTGCTCTTCGTCTTCTCGGTGATCGGCACCTCGCAGCTTTTCACGGAAGCCTTCGTGCTGCGCCCGCTGGGCTACGTGGCCGACAACATCACACCCAACCTGTACCTCTACCTGACGGCCGCACGCGACACGAATTACTCCTACGCCGGCGCGTTGGCGGTGCTGCTGGCCGCTTTGATCTTCGTCCTCAGCGCGCCGCGGCTGCGCCGCATCTCCCGGCGCGCCTGAACTCCTCCCTCTCGTCATGGCGCTTACTTC
>CAXTQD010000230.1:0-8830 GCA_964246175.1 uncultured Chthoniobacterales bacterium
GGACGGCAGCGCGGCCAGCCGCAGGTCGCCCGAAGCCGCAACCGCGTACGTCGCGCCCGTCGTGCCGGTCACCAACGGCGCCTTCATCGAGAGATCACCCTGCACCGACAGGCTGCCGGAGAAGCTGGTCGGCACGGTCTGGCTGCCGCTCTGCGCGGACGTGCTGGGGGCGCCCCCCGCGAAGATCTCGTCTGTCGCCGTCAAGGTCACGGAGGCGAAGTGCGCGATTTGCAAGGGATTCGCACCTAGGCGAATGGTGCCCGCATCGAATTCGATGGCCCCGGCGCTGCCGAGGCCGTGCACGGGGGCGGAGACGGCGGCAGAATTATCAAGGTTGACCACTTGCGCTTGAAAGATGGCGTCGCCGCTGCCGCCGGCGCGTTCGATGGCGGCGGCGTGCAGGCTCAAGGTGTCTGCCGCCGCGATCCTGCCGGAGCCGTAGATGTCGATTAGGGAATAGCTCAGCAGCGAGAGCGAATTGGTCGAACTGAGGTTGCCGAGGGTTGCCCCGCTCAGGACCAGGCCGAGGGAAGGCGGCGCGGAGGCGGAGTGGTCGAGGATGATGCTGATCTGCCCGCTGTTCAGATTGAGACTCTGGGCGCGCAGGCTGGCTGACGGGTCGAGCGAGGTGGCCGCCGTCGAGTCCAGCGTGACACTCGCGCCGGACAGCAGGGCGTTCGCACCGATGTTTTCCATCACGATGCTCCCGCCGCCGACGGAGAGCCGCGACACGGCCGCGGCGGGGTCGGCGCTGACCCGGATCAACACGCCGTTGCCGCTGCCGGCCGTGGCGGCATTCCCGACCGTCAGCGGGTCCGCCGCCGTCGAGAGCGTGCCGCCTTGCGAGATCACCGCGGAAGGCGCGAGCGTGATGCTCTGATTGGCGACCAGGATCACGTCGGCTCCGGTGAGCGGCGCGCCAGCGTTGTCGACGGTGAGGTTCGCCGTCGTGGCGCTGACCACGGTCCCGGTCGTGCCGGAGGTGCGCCGGCCGCCAATGAGAAGGCTCTCCGCACCGAACGCGCTGAGCGAGGCCGCATTCAGGTTGAGCGCGCCCGCCTCCGCGGTGCCGTCGGGTCCGAGGACACGGATGTCGCTGGTGCTGCTGATGTCCACCTCGCCGCCGCGACCGCCGTCCGGTGCTTGCGCCGCGAGCGAGCCGGCAATCGACATCTGCCGGGTACTGTCGAACAGTAGTCGGCCAGAATCGATCGGCAGGCGCGGGACCACTTCGTTGTTATCCAGGGCGGCCTGGCTCAGGAAAGTATTTGCAGAATAGTCCGTGTAGGAAGCGCGGCTGCGAACAACGGTCGCCGGGGCCACTTCGAAGGAAGAGAGCAGCGGCTGGGCCGACGCCGGATCGAAACCACTGAGCCGGTAGCCTGACACGACCGTTGCGCCGGTCGGCTCGAGCGTGGAGAGGGTCGGCGCGTTGCTCACGGGCGTCACCAGCAGTGCCCCGGGCAGCAGCGCATACCTGGCGGGCAGCAGGGTGTAGGTTCCCGCAGCGAGTCCGTTCGATGCGCGCAGATTGATTTGGTCACCGACCGCCAGCGTCGAATTGCTGTAACCGGCATTGCCCGCCCCCGTAGAGGCAACGAAAGGAGCATAGCCAAGATCCGTTCCGGGCAGGACGGCGAAGCTGGTCGTCGAGTTGAGGATGTCAACTGTGCCGCCCACCCCGGATTGAAATTGGTACGCGTAAAGATCGCCGCCACCGCGCAGGTCGATGGTCGAGCCGGGTTGGTCGTCCACGATCTGACCAGCCACGTTCACGGTTTTCGCAGAGACCCCGGTGAGGACGATATTGTTGCCGGCGGGGTCGATCCACGACTTGCCATCCGGGCTCACGCCATACGGGATGAGCAGCGCCTTGCCCGTGGTGGGATCGACGGCGGAGACAGAAGCCACGCTGCCGGTCTGAAGCTGAATCGCAAAGGTGATCGGCCCGGCCGCGTTGGTGATCGGGTCCACGAAGGGCGTGCCGGTGCCGTCGGAGCCGAGGTTGATCGTGCCGATGGGCGCGCGGACGGTCCCGCCGTCGTTGATGATGGAGCCGTAGACGTTGACCGTGCCGCCCGCGGAAAGCGGGAGCGGACGCGTGCCCCCGCCGGACAGCGTGACCGTGCCGGGCTGCACGACGCCGTTCACCGAGTAGTCGTACGCCGCGACCGTGAACGTCGCCTCGGTCGGCGGATAGATCTGGCCGGCGGTGAGGCGGAGGTTGCCGGCGATGTCCAGGGTGCCGTTCCCGCGGATATCCCCGCCGTTGGCGACCAGGCTGGCGTTGCCGATGCCCTGCAACGAGAGGTTGCCCACGTCGATCAGGCTGGCGGAAACGGACAGGGTGGCGGCCCCGCCCGCCGGCGGGAAGTAGAAGGGCTGCCCACCGGCCGTGAAGGCGTTCGTTGGGTCCAGCAGGGCGAAGGGGCCGCGGAAGGTGGTCCCCAGGCTCACGTAGGGCGCGTTGAGCGAGACGGCGACGTTGCTGAAGATCACGCCGCCGTCGCCCACGGTCAGGCTCTGCGGCGCGGTGAGCGTCACCGGCCCGTTGAAGAGCACGGAGCCCTTCAAGTCCAGCGAAGCGAGGCCCGAGTTGTTGAAACGATCCGCGGCGAAGTGGCCGGGCGCGACCAGTTCGCCGCCGAACGCGCCGCCGATCAGGGGGAAGGGTCCGGCCGCGAGCGCCGCGGGGATCGAGTTGCCGCTCGGGGTGACTTCCAGGGTGGGGTTCAGCGGCGTGGCGAAGGCACCCGAGCCAGGGGCGAAGAAAAGCTGCGAGGACACGGTCAATGCACCCCCGGTCGCGGAGGGTCCGCCGGGGCCGCCGCGCAGGGTCGAGTCCACGAAGAGTTCCTGCGTGCCGGTCAGGGTGATGGAGCCGCCGTTGCTGTCCACGCGCGTCGGGACGGTGGTGGTGCCGTTCAACGAGGCGTTGGAGCCCTCCACGCTGAACCCCGGGGCGAGGTCGAGCACGGCGCTCGCGCCCGAAACGTCGAGCACGGAGCCGGCCCGCGCCGCCACGTTGCCCGAGAGGGTGATGCTGCCGCCGGCCAGCACCGAGCCCGTACGCAGGCCGAGGGAGTTCGGGGTCAAGAGAGCTTCCCCGGCGGTGGAGAGCACCGCCCGGGCGCCGATATCCACCGTGAAGAGCGCCTGCGACGAGTCGGTGAAGTAATTACCTGAATTGCTGCCGCCGGCCACGCTGATCGTGCCGCCGGGCGCGCGGATCGCCCCCAAGACCTGGGCCGTGTTGGCCGAAACCGTCACCGACCCGAGTCCGTCCGTCTGGATGGCCGCGCCCTCGCCCATCACGAAGTCGCCGCGCACGACCGGCAGGACGGTGCCGGGCACCCGGACCCCGGGCGCGCGGAAGTTCAGGCTCACGGGGTTGCGCACACCCTCCGGCAAGGTGGTCGAGGTCACGGCGACGCTGCCTTGGCCCGGCGCGTCCAGATTCTCCAGGAGCGACTGCGCGACCGGGTTGATCTGGGTGCCGGGGGCGATCACCACGGCGGGCAGGTAAACGTCCGGCTGCGCGGTGACATCCCCCAAGCCGGCCAGCGTGAAGGTGGCGAACCCGCCCTGGCTGAAGAAGTCCGGTGAGAGCAGCAGCGTGGCAGCGTGCGAGGACTGGCCGCCCACCTGGATGAAGGGTGCCAGGATGGAAAGCGACCCGCCCTTGGCCCCAGACAAGCCGCTGAGGGTGGCGCCGAGGTTGAACTGGCCGTCGAAAACGCCCCCGAAGACGGCGGGGATGTTGATGTCCTGCCCGGCGGCCAGCGCGATGCTGCCGCCCGCCCCGTAGGTGATCTGCCCCGCGCCACTGACGGTGAGCCCGCCGTCGGCCGCGATGACGCTCCCACGCTGGAGGTTCATGGCGAAGCTGTTGATGGCGATGGACCCACCCGTCGGCAGATAGCTCGCGGCGGGTGCAACGGTGGCTCCGGCACGCAGGTCGGTGACGTTCCCCGAGACATCCAGGCGCGCGTTCGGCCCCAGTACGAAGCCGCCGCGCGAGGGATCGACGGCCGGGGTCGGCGACTCGGGCAGCAGGGTGGCGAAGACCGCCGGGGAGATGTCGAAGACGTTCAGCGTGAGGCTGCCGCCCGGGGCAATGATCGAACCCTGCACGAACATGTTGGCGGCGGAAAGCGTGACCGTGCCGCCGGGCGCGGTCTGGAGCGCGGTGCCCTGCGGCACGGTGATGTTGCCGTCGCTGTTGTTGACCGTGAGCTTGCCGAAGCCGTCGGTGTTGACCAAATCGGGCGACAGGAAGACGTTCCTGCGGCGGTCGTCGGTCAGCGGCAGGGGCATGCTCACCGCGTCCAGCGTGAACGGGGCCACAGGAGTCTGCGTGCCGTTGGCGAACGTGATGCTCGGCGGGGTTGGCGAGTAGGCCAGGAAGGCCGACGCCGACGTGGGCTGCTGCGCCTGGAAGGTCAGCGCGAGCGCACTAGCCGCCGGCGGCACCGTGGCTTGGCGCTCGCCGGTCACCGTGGTCGCCAGGAACTGACCGTCCAGCGCCATCGAGGGCGCGGTGATTTGCAGGCTCCCGCCGTTTGCCCCCTGCATGAACCCGGCCTCGAACTGCATGTTGCTGTTGAGCGGGTTGCTGGTGGTCTCGGTGATCCCATATTTGGGGTGGGTGGCCGTGAAGCCATCCAGAATGCCGCTGTAGACCCGGTCAGGGGTCGCCTGGGAAATGTCGTAGATGTTGCCGCCGGAGACCACCTGGGTGGTGCGCACCATGCCGCCGGTGAAATTGATCCACCCGCCCGAGACATCGACCAGCGAGCCGGGTTGCAGCACGACGGAATTGCCCGCGCTCAGGGAGACGGTGCCGCCGGCCGTCGTCAGTTCGCCGACGGTGCGCTGCACGAGGTTGACGTATCCGGAAACGTCCGCCAGCGGCGTGCCGACGTACGGCTGGCCGTCGTACGTGCCCGTCTTCGTCACGTCGATGTAGACCGTCTGCCCGCGCAGGGGGCCGTTGCGCTGCAAGGGCGAGTTGGCCAGTTCGGGGCCGAGCAGTTGGGCCGCCACCACGTTCTCGCTGGCGGGCGCCGAGATGTTCTTCGACCCGGAAACGTCGATGACCGCGCCCGCGTCCAGGTAGACCTGGCCCGCGGACGACACGAACTGGCTCTGCGCGGACAACGGCGTGCCGTCGGGCTCGTAGAAGACGAAGGTGCCCGCCGCGATGCCAACCTGCCCGCCCGGCGCGAACAGGAGCGCGTTCGCGCCCTGGTGGATCGTCAGGCCCTGGATGTTGACCTGCGAGGGCAGCGCCAGCGAAGTGCCCACGACCCGCTGCGTGCTGTCGTACTCCGGGACGACCTGCGTGACGCTGTCCGGCCCGAGCGTGACCTGGCCGGCGCTCTGGAAGAGAAACGGCGGCGGGTTGGGCTGCTGGGTGTTGGTGTTGCCGACGGCGTTGTAGTCGGCCAGCAGGTCGATCCGGCCGTTGGCGGCCACCGAGGTCGTGGCGTTGATGAAGCCCAACTGGTTGACCCGGCTGCCCGCGATGGTGACATCGGCGCGCGGCGCGTCGATCAGGCCGTTGTTGGTCGCAATTCCTCCGTACGGACTGGTGTTGCCGACGTACACGTCCAGCCCGCGCAGCAGAGGATCGTTGGTGGAATGCGCGACGAGGCCGATTTGCAGGCCGGCGGCAAGGATGGTCTGTCCGTCCGGGGTGCTGATCGTGCCGTCGTTGCGGACGTTGGCGCCGAAAAGGGCGATGCGCCCGCCCACGTTGTCGGCGCTGGTGGGACTGGTCAAGGTCGCCCCCGCCTGGACGGTCACGTCGCCGTAGCGTCCGTCCGGGGTGTTCGACGCAGCGGGAACGAACGCCGGCGTGCCGTTCGCACCGCTGGGCAGGGCGAGCGCGGAAAAGAGGAACTGGTTGTCCGGGTTGTTCAGGAGCCCGCGCGCGATCAGGTTGTCGTTGATCGGCACGGCCGAGGCGACGAATGAGTGCAGGTTGATCTGCGAACTGCCGCCGAAGAGGATCCCATTCGCGTTGATCACGTAGACCTGGCCGATCCCGCTGAGACTTCCCAGGATCTGCGACGGCACGCCACTCGGGTCGTTGACCTTGTTGAAGGCGATCCACTGCGTGGCGTTCGAGCCGCCGGCGGTCTGGTCGAAGGTGACCGTCGTTTCTCTTCCGACGTTGAAGGTCTGCCAGTTCAGCAACGCCTGCTGGCTCGTCTGGACGATGTTGACGTTCGTCTGCCCGCTCGTGTCCGTCGTCTGCGTCGGCAGCTTCGCGCCGGTCCAGAGCGCCGGGTTTTCGGTCGTGGTCGGATGGGCCAGGTCCGCGGGAACGCCTGGAGCGAGTTTCAGACCACCCGTGACGAGGCCGTTCGGCACGTTCGGCAAGGTCTGGCTGGGCAGGAGGGGGTTCGCGCCGAGGTTGGCGGCACCGGCTCGCGCGTTGGCGCGCGCCGCGTCCTGCATGGTGCGCATGGCCTGCAACGCCTGGGTGGTGCGGCTGAGCGAGTCGCGGGCGTTGACGTTCGGCAAGGTGGCGGCGGCGGTCGGATTGCCGGTGACGGCGGTCGCGTTCCGGCCCGACCCGGCGGTGCTCCCGCCGCGCAGGATGTCACCCGCCAGCACGGAGGAAGACGGCGCGGCAGCCAAGACCGTGGTCAGCACGCCGAGCGCAGCCCGCGCCAGACGGAGTTTCCGGCGATAACGATGGAGGGGAGACATGGCCACGGGTGGCGGGGCGTGTTAGTGGTGGTCCGGCGCAGGCTGCACGCGGGAGTCTGCGATCTTGTCGGAGTAATCCTGCACCTGGTTTTCGAGCTTCGTGCGTGTGATGCCGGTGAAAGGCTCGCGGGCGGCCAGCGCATCACCCAGCCCGAACTTTTCGTAGCGGGTCAGGATTTCGTTCGCCAGGCGGTAAAGCTCGCGGTTCTTGGCCTCGCGGTCAGCCACCAGGCGTTTGGCAATGATGTCCTCGCTCACCGCCTCGTCGCGCTCCGCTTTCAGCTTGTGCGCGGCGGCGTTGATCTGGTCGTAGGCCGCCTTCCACTTCGTTAGGGAATCCTTAGTCTGGTTGATCGTCGTTTCCTGTTCGGCCGTCTTGGCGGTCAGGTTGGCGATGGTCGCTTTGTCCGCATCCGCTCCTTTGACGAGAGCGTCCGCTTTGTCCGTGAGCGCCTTCTTGTCCTGCTCCAGTTGGGCTTTCTCGGCTTGCAGGGATGCTTGCTGCGCTTCCGCGTCGCGCACCCGGAGGGTCAACGCGCGCAAGGTTTCTTTGACCTTCGCGTCATCTGCCCCGCGCACTCCGGGGACGAACAGCAGCAAACACAGAGCAACTAGTCGGAAGGCTTTCATCAGAATTTTGCGTTGAAGTCCACCTGGAGGGTGTCGTTGCGAAACGTCGGGCCGGCGACCTCGTTCGCGCTCAGCCAGCGCACGAAGAGGTTGATGTGTTTCGACAAGGCGACGGCTCCGAAGACCCGGTAGCCTTTGAGATTCGTTCCGCCCAAACCGAAGTTGGGGTCGTTGAACCCGTCGACCGTGGCGTCCGATTCCTCGTACTGGTAGGCGGCGCCGACGTACCAATCCCACCGCTTCTCGAAGGCGGGCGAACCCACCTTGAGGCCGATGGTCCAGCCGAGATCACCGCCCGCGAAGCCCCCGGGCTGACCGTTGGCGCGGTCTGGCCCGCGGTTGTTGACGGCGATGGCGTTGATGGTGCTGCGGTCGAAGGCCAAATTCTTCACGAACTCGCCGTACAGGCTCAGGTGGAACGGATCGAAGCGCGCGTAGTCCAGCGTGCCGGCCAGGTCGAGTTCGCGGAAGGAGGTGGCCAGGCCGTAGTACTGGAACTGGTTGATCGTGCCGAAGTTGTTGTCCGCGGTCGGCAGGATGTCGCGGATCGGGAAGTAGGTGTTGCCCTTCTGCGCGAAGGACGGCCGACTGTCGTCGGTGTCACCCTGGTCGGACGCGGTGAGAGGCACGAAGGGCGACGAGAGCCGTCCGCGGATGTTCTCGAAATCGTAGAAGGCGACGGCGGTCTTAGCGCTGAAGTCTTTGCCCAAGGTGACGGTGCTGCCGACCTGGGCGGCCAGGAGATACTTGTCCTCGCTCGAAAACTTCGAGGGGCGGGTGGAAGAAAAATTCAGCTCGGTGTTGAAGATGGGGAAGGCCCCCAGCGTGGCGAACGGCGTCACGTTGGGATGAATGCGGTAGCGTCCGCTGGCCGAAAAACCGTCGAAGCCGAGGTCGTCGAACCAGACCAGTTCGCTCGGGGCGAAGAAGGGGTTGTCCGTGCGCCCGATGTTCAACACGAGGTCCTTGTCGGGCGTGCCGCCGAGTTCGTAGCGCACGAACGCGCGGTCGAGCCAGATCGCGTAGCGGCTGAAGTTGCCACCCTGCCCGCCGTTGGCGTAGCCGAAGGTCTGATTGGCGGAGACGGGGCTGTCGGTGTCGCCCGTGGCGATGCGCAGTCCGAAGGTGAAGCCGTCGTCCAGGTCCATCTGCGCGCCGAAGCGGACGCGGAGACGGAAGCGGTCGCGGTCCCGGTCGACGTTGTTCTGCGGCGAGAAGGTCGTGCCCGTGGTGTTGAACGGCGCGCCCGTGTTGATGGCGTTGAAGTTCGGGAACGCGCCGCTGTTGTCGTTGCCGTCGGGAAAGAAGAGGCCCTCGTAGCGCACCCGGAAGTCCGCGAACGGCGTGATCCGCAGGACCCAGGGCGGCAGAGATTGGGTAGGCACCAGGTTGCGGTCCTTGGAGTCCTGCATCAGCTCTTGCCGCACCTCGTCGGCGATCTGGCGGCGGACGATCTCCGGCACGTAGGGTACGCGTACCT
>CAXTQD010000231.1:0-1382 GCA_964246175.1 uncultured Chthoniobacterales bacterium
AGCCTTATCCCTTCGTGATCGACCTCGCCGCTTCTGAGGGCATGTGGCTGGCGACCGTCGACGGCCAACGCCTTTTCGACTGGGCCGGCTACTACGCCAGCAAGCTCATCGGCCACAACCACCCCCGGCTCTCCGAGCCCGACTACGTCCGCCGCCTCGCCCTCACCGCCAACAACAAGCTCGCCAACCCTGACTTCCTCACCCCCGAGTGCCTCGAATACTACGAGCTGCTCTATTCCCTCGCCCCGGTGTGCATGCGCAACGAGGCGCTGGAAGTCTACGCGCTCAACTCCGGCGCCGAGGCGGTCGAGAACATGCTCAAATACTTCATCGTTCTCAAAAACCAGAAACTCCTGCGCGCTGGCCGCCAGAGCGGCACGCACCGGCTGATCTACTTCGACCAAGCGTTCCACGGCCGGACGATCTACACGCTCAACGTCACCGAGCTATCCCATGACCCGGTAGCAACAAAGGATTTCCACGGGTTCGCGCCCGGCAACGTGCAGGTCTCCTTTCCCGCCATCGACACCTCCCGCCCGCCGGAGGAAAACGCCGCGCGTACCCGCCGCTCCCTGGAGATCATCGAGGAGACGCTGCAACGCTATGGCCGCGAGGTCGTCGGCATCATCGTCGAGCCGATCCAGGGCGCGGGCGGGCACCGCGTGGCGGAGCCGGAGTTCTTCCGCCGCCTGAGTGCTTTGGCGCACCAGTACGACGTGAGTCTCGGGTTTGACGAGGTGCAGACGGCCGGCGGGCAGACGGGGACGTTCTTCGCCATCGACCAATACGACTTACCACACCCGCCGCGCGCCGTGGCGTCGGCCAAGAAGCTGGCCAACGGCGTCATCTACATGCTGCGGCCGATGGATGACGTGGGCGTGCTCGATTCAACGTGGGGCGGCTCGCTCGCAGACATGGTGCGCTTCGTCCAGGAAATGCGCGTCGTGCGCGAGGAAGGACTGCTTGAAGCCGTGCCAGCCAAGGCCGCGCGGCTCATCGACGGGCTCCACGCGCTCGTGGCCGAACACGCGGACACGATCTACAACGTGCGCGGGATGGGCCTGTACCAGGGGTTCAGCTTCCGGCGCGACGACGACAAGCGCGCCTTCCAAAAGTACCTGCTCCAGCGTGAGAATGTCCTCCTGCTCGGCGCGGGCACCCACTCGATCCGCCTGCGGCCCAACCTCCACGTCACGGAGGCCGACATCGACCTCCTGCTGGAAAAGATGCGCGGCTACTTCCGCGCGGTTCCTACTGGTTGACCACGCTCGTCACCGGCGCGGTCACGGCGGGCGGCAGGGCAAACCCGCCGCCGGCCGTGCTGCCGACGAATCCGGGCGAACCCGGGAACCCCGGCGAACCTTCAAACCCCGAGCCTAACC
>CAXTQD010000231.1:1392-8826 GCA_964246175.1 uncultured Chthoniobacterales bacterium
TTACTGGCGAACCGGCCGGGGTCGCCCGTCGTGCCGGGGGCGGTGTTCGAGCCGTCGTTGCCGTGGGCGGAGCCGGGGTCGCGCGAGGCGGACGCGTCGTGGTCCTTGCCGTCGGCGATGACAGGGTTCTTGTCGCCGGCCGCGTCGAGGGCGGCGGACAGCTCGTCGGCGCACTCGGGGTAGAGCGCGGCGGCGGTTTCCAGGAGGCCGCTGGCCTGGCGGGGCGCGACGATCAAGGCATTGCGGAAGATGTGGACCACGCACCGGCACGAACGCCGCAGCGGCTGTCGGCGGTCCAGGCCATCGCCAAGCGCAGCGGCGAGGATGTCCGGTGCGTGGGTGCGGTCGGTGTAGATCTCGTTCAACACCGAAACATAAAAAAAAAAACAATCCGCCATCGCCGCGGAGACGTTGGCGGGCAGTTGCGCGCGGAGCAGGCGCGTGCCGGTGGCGGGGTCGTTCGACGTGGCCGCCCCGAGCGACCCGGCGAGGAACGTCACAACGCCGGTGAGAAGCGGCAGCGGGCGGCGGAAGGAGAGCAGAGAGAGCATGAGGGAGCGGGTGGGTGGATGGACACGTCGCCCCCCAATACATGCAGGTTGAGTGCCAACCTGCCCGGTTTACCCAGAAATTCTACGAACCCAGCCCGCCCGCGTAGCCGACCACCGCCACGCAGTGGCACGCGCTGCCCGCCAGCACGAACCCGTGCCACCACGCGTGCGAGTAGTGCAGCTGTTCCCACAGGTAGAACGCCACGCCCAGCGTGTAACACAATCCCCCAGCGGCGAGCCAGCCGAAGCCCGCCCAGCCGATCCCGGCGATGAGCGGGTGGAGGATGAACACCACCATCCAGCCCATCAAGAGGTACAAAGCCGTCGAGAAAAGGGGGTGGCGGAAGCCGTCCTTGAGCTTGAGCGCGATGCCCAGCGCCGCGAACGTCCACGCCGCCGCGAACACCGCTCCGCCGATTACTCCGCGCAACGCCCCGAGCGCGAAGGGCGTGTACGTGCCCGCGATCAGAAGATAAATCGCCGCATGGTCGAGCACCCGGCAGAACCGTTTGTTCCGTCCCTCGGGCAAGAGGTGGTAGAGCGTGGAGGTCGCGTAAAGCGCCGCCAGCGACAGCCCGAAGATCATGCCGCCCGCGAGCAGCCACCCATCGTGCCGCCGCACGGCAGAGACGATCAGCGCCGGCCACGCCACGAAGACGACCAACGCCAGCCCTACACCGTGGCTGAGAGTGTTGGCGAGTTCCTCACGCGCGGTGAGTGGGCGCTCGACCATCATCGCGGCCAGCCGAGGGTAAATTGTCCTCATAGGTCGAGGGAAACTTTACCAGCAAACCGCCCGGCGCGCCAACGCGGCGCACGATGCCATCACGTCTGATCCTTAGCGTTGGAACCCACCAGGCAAGAACTCGCCTGTGTTCAGCGTTGACCACGGTCGTCCTCTTCCCTAAAAAGTATCAGTTCATATGGCCGCCTCCAAGATGTCCCACTTCCTTCCGGTGCTCTTGCAGCCTGCGCGATCTGCCCGGTTGTGCACGCCGGCACGAGCTCGAACTTACCGCGCCTGGAACCAAAACGTGGGGATCGGTTATTTCACCGGCACGTCGCACGACACTTTTTCCTCTTACGGAACCTCCGGTAAAACCTTCCAGGCAAGTGCGAACAACTTCGTCCTGAACTCGATTACGTTCTATCTCGACAACGAATCTGACTCTCCTATCAACCTCCTTGCAGAGGTCAGTGCTTGGAACGGCCAGAATTTAGCGGGCTCCGCGCTGTTCGCTTCTTCGTCTGTGACGGTTGCCAACAACGCCAACGGGTTCCAAGTGGTTACCGTGCCGAACAGCGATTTCAAGAACAACCGTGGCGCCACGGCGAACGACCTGTGCACCCAGCGGACTGGGGAGGCGGAGAAACGTAGGAGATCGCATTTACTTTGCAATTCGCCGTCCCTGAGCCATCCACCTGGGCGATGTTGGGCCTTGGTGTGGTTGGCTTCGGGATGACGGCGTTGCGTCAACGGTGGATGGTCGCCAGAGGTGCTCACCCGAAGAATCTAGGGACGGCCTCGGAGTGGCACCGCGCCAGTGAGAATTAGGACGACCGGCAGCTTCGCTGACTGCCCGGAAGGCCGACTCGAATGCAAAACGCTTCAAACCCTTCCAAGCGACTGTGCGAAGCTCCAGTAATCGACAAAGACGCCGTAGTCTTTGCCGCCTTCGAGGGGTTGCACGACGCTGTGGAGCATGGTGATCGTCATGCCCGCGGCCGTGTAGCGGAACTGCGTGCCGCACTGCACGACCAGCTTGCGCGCGGCGCTCTCGCTGGCAATGAGCGTGACTTTGCCGCCTTCCACGTGTTCGCTGGCCGCGCCGGGCCGGCCGTTCCAGGTGCATGCCGAGAACTTGACCGGCGTCGCGCCGTCCTCGGACTTCTGCCGCACGTAGGCGACCGCGAGGGTGATCTTGCGTCCGACCCAAGCCCCGGACTTCGGCAGCCCGTAATAATCGCCGGTGAACGTCGGGGCCGACGTGTTGACCGGCGGCGTGCCCGGCAGCGGCGGGAGCGCCACGGAAGGAGTCGACACGGCGGCAGTGGAGGTAACCGTCGGCGTCGGTGTAGCCGCTATGCGCGCGGCCTCGAACTTTTGCTTCTGCTCTTCCGACTCGAAATGGAGCACCCGGCCGTTGGGCAGGGTCAGCGAGAGCGGATCGTCCTGCGCTGGACACCGGCCGATGGACAGCAGGAGACAGAGCGTAACCGGCAGCAGGATAGGATCGACGCGTATATGGTTCGAACTGCCCACCTTGCTACCATGTCCGACCATCCAGACGCAATCTTCGAATGAACCCGCGTCGGTGCAGTGGGTGCTCGACCGTTTTGACGATGGTCAATCTTGGTCCAAGGGCGACCTTCCAATGTGTTTTGACAGAGGCAAGCGTGTGGCATCGAGCAGAGCGGTGCCGGGGCCGTCGCCAAAGCCGGCGCACACGGTAGTAGCAGGAGCAGGCCAGCCAGGACCGCACCAAAAAGAGAAAATGCTCACGAGAGGACTCGAACCTCCACGGGTTGCCCCATACGGTCCTGAGCCGTACGCGTCTGCCAATTCCGCCACGAGAGCAAAGAGGACCGCAAACGTATTGCGGAAACCCTGCTTGTAAAGAACCAAAAAATGCACACCCGCTACGGCCAGCCTCCCGGTTGACACTGCCGCTGCGAAAATCCTCTGCCCTCGGAGCGAAAACGTTTTGACACTGACAATGTCAATCCGTGATAAGTTGACGCTGTGCCGGCCGACGGACTGATTTCTATCAAGGAACTTGCCGACGGCGTCAACCAGTGGTGTTTCGACCACGGGGTCATCCCCACGAATGGCCAAGCGGGCGAACGCATCACCGAGCGCAACATCCGGTTCTACCGCACGCGCGAGTTGCTCGACGCGCCCGGTTCGGAGGGCGGCGAACACAAGCGTGGGTTTTCGCCCAAGCATGTCGCGCAACTGCGCGCTATCCGGCTGCTCCAGGCGCGCGCGGTGCCGCTGGAGGGTATCCGTGCGGCGTTGCAGGGGCGTTCGCTGACGGAATTGCAGGAACTCGAACGCGCTGAGTTGCGCCGGCTCAACGACGCAGGCGTGGCGCTCGGCGTTGGGTCCGCGCACGAGAGCTGGCAGGTGACGGCCGTGGGTGGCGAGTATCTGCTCGTGTCACGCCGTGGCCGATCGGTCAGCGACGAACAGCGCCGGCAGATCGCTCAGGTGCTCGGCGTGCGTGCGGAGGGTTGATCCCGTCGCGTCGAGCGGCGTTTGTCCTCCAAGGTAGGGATGGCGCTCTCCGAGCCGTTTCCTAGATTGGCTTGGATAGTCTTTGTGCGCGCAACGCGCTTCGCGGAAAGCCTAGGGAATGGCTCGGAGAGCGCCATCCCTACCTTGGAGGACCGAACACTTTGCGGCCTACTACTTGTATCCTTCCTCGCCTGGCTTGTGCATGCTGGCACCTTGCCGGGTGATTGGCTCAGGGGCCTGCTCGATAGGGATATTCGGCGCGCCGTCTTTCCAGACCTGACCGTCCGGCCGCGCCCAGCGCACGGCGTTCTTCAGCACGAGCTTGACGTTGCGATCGTGGTAGATCGGGTACGTCTCATGCCCCGGACGGAAGTAGAAAATCTTGCCCTGCCCGCGCTTCCAGCAACACCCGCTGCGGAACACCTCGCCCCCCTGGAACCAACTGATGAACACCTGTTCATCCGGCGCCGGGACCCCAAAGGGCTCACCGTACATCTCCACATGGGGAAGCTCGAAGAACCGGTCGATGCCCGCCGCGATGGGGTGGCCGGGGTTGCACACCCAGAGCCGTTCCTTCTCACCGGCCTCGCGCCACGTCAGCGAACAACTCGTGCCCATCAGCCGCTTGAAGATTTTGGCGTAATGCCCCGAGTGCAGCACGACAAGGCCCATGCCCTCCCACACGCGGCGCTGCACGCGTTCGACGATCTTGTCGTCCACCTGCCCATGCGCGGCGTGGCCCCACCACGTCAGCACGTCGGTAGCGGCGAGCACATCTTCCGTCAGGCCGTGCTCGGGCTCCTGGAGCGTCGCGCACCGCGCCGTGATGCCGTCGGCCTCCGCTAAGCTGTCGGCGATGCAGCGGTGCATCCCGTCGGGGTAGATTTCGCGGACGGCTGGGTGCTTGTGTTCGTGGACGTTCTCGCCCCAGACGGTGACACGGATCGGCGTGGGGCTCATCGCGGCTGGCCGGAGATACGGACGAGCTGTTTCTTGGTCAGGTCGATGCCCGTCTTCCGATAGTGGCCGTCCTCCTCAACAGCCGGCGCGTAAGGAGCCAGAAGTTCCTGGTACTCCTTGAACGCGCCGCTCTGCCGAAAGCCGATGAGGTGCCCGTCAGGCGAGTCCCAGTAAATCGTCATGATGTAGCGCTGCCGCTCGCGCGTGGCGCGCATCAGGCTGAAGCCTAGACATTGCGACGATGGCTCCAACAGCGCACCGGCGGCGCGGTAGGCTTCCTCGAAAGCTGCCTCCTCGCCAGCGGCGACCGTGTAGCGGATGACCTCGATGACCAAAGCGTTGTGTTTTTCCTCGTACTGGCGGTGAAGGGTTCAGGAGGCCGCCGTTGTCCGGGCGGGCTGGGGAGCCCGCGCGGCAGACCCCTGTTTCCAGGTGCGGCGGCGCAGAAAGATATCTAGTGGCAGCAAAAGCAGGGCGGCGGCAAGGAAATCATTCGTCAGGTCCACTCTTCGGGCCGAAAAATGCGTCGGCGGGGCAAAAATCTCTGCGGGAGAGGGGTCAAACCGCCCTTTGCCGGCCGCCGCGACCGCTCGCAGGAACGCCTCGTCCGTGTCCGTGCGTAGGAACTCGCGCGGGTAGCTCTGCGTGTGGCCGAAGACGTACGGCCGGTCCGTCAACTCGGGTGAAGACACCGAGAACATCGTCGTGGCCGGCGCGCCGCCTTCTTCCGGTGTGGGCAGATCGAACTCCGCCCGGTAGCTGCCAGGTGCGATCTGTTCGGCGTGGGCTTGGCGCGTCTCGCCGCTGGCGGTGTCCAGGGCGGTTACGTCGATGGGCAACCGGTCGTGGAAGCCGCCTTCCGGCGTGAGCGCGTCGATGTCCAAGCGCAGCCGGCGGCCGTCGCCCTGCTCCTGCGCGCGGACCTGGAACGCCGCTTGGTCGCTCTTGCGAAGCAACCCCCGGACGACCTGCGCCCAGAACTTGCCGTACCCATCCCACGGCAGCCATTCGCCGGCCCAGCGCGCCTGCGCGTCGCTCGTGAACGCCGCCGCCTGCCCCAGGCCGTAGCGCCACGTCGCCAGGAGCGGCTCGCCCAACTCGGTGGCGAGCAGGATTTGCGCGGTCGGCTTCGGCTTCGTGGAGTTATATCCGAGTAGCGGCGGGCAGCCGGGCCAGTCGATGCCGCTCGTCAACGCCGAGGGCGCGGCGGGCACGGGGTTGAAAGGTTCCTCCACGAGGCTGGACTGCGCGACCTTCATGGTCTCCGTGCTGAAAATTTGCGGCAGGGTGGTGGCGTCGTTCGTCAGGTAGAAGCGCCCGTTGCCGCGCTCGGCCAGCCCGCGCAAAAACGGCACGTCCTTGTCGTGCTCCGTGCCGAGGCCGACGACGCTGACCGTCACCTTTTCCGCGAGCAGGTTGCTGACGAGGTCCAGCGACGTGCCCCGGCCGCCGGGAGCGCCGTCGGGCATCTCGCCGGAATTTTTTTCCTCCGCGTCGGCGGCGTCGGAGAAGAGGATGACGTGCTTGATCTTGGCCTGGGCATCGTGCATGACCTTCACAGCGTCGGCGAGGCTCGTGTAAATGTAGATGCCGCCGCCGCCGGCCGTGATGGCGAGGATTTTCTGTTCGTTGGCGGCCTTGTTGCCCAGCCGGGCGAGGGGGACGACCGGGTTGACCTGCGTGTCCACGGCCGCCAGTCCGAAGAGGTCGCGCCCCTGGAGGACGTTCATGGCGAGGACGGACCCCTGGTCGGCGAGGCTGATCTTGGTCGCGCCGCTGTTGCCGCCGACGGGGGCAGTCATGGAGCCCGAGCGGTCCAGGATGACGTAGAGCGCGACGCTGGGCGTTTCCTGCCGGTCGTCGTGGTCCATGCGGACGGGCAGCATCTGCTCGACGGGCGTGCGGAAGTACCCGCCGACCCCGAAGGAGTTCTCGCCGCCGATCATCATGAACCCGCCGCCGAACTGCTGGACCCAGGTGCGGTAAAGTTCCATTTGGTCGCGCGTCAGGGAGAGCGCCGACACGTCGCTGAGTAGGAACAGGTCGAAGCGTTGGAGTTCGCCCAAGGTGCGAGGCAGGCCCGCGGGGCCGCGGGTTTCCACCTCGATCTTGGCCTCGCGCAAGGCCCCGGCAAGCGGCGCCGCCTTCGTCTCGTCGCCGTCCACCAGCAGCACGCGCGGGCTGCCGCCGAGCGCAACGGTGGCCCCGGCGCGGTTGTTTTCGAGCCGGGTGTCGGCGGCAGGGAGGATTTCGACCTCGTACGCCGTGAACCCGTCGCCCGCGTGCAGGTTGGGTAAGGGCAGGTCGTTGCGGCCAGGGTGGAGCGGGACGTTCTCGCGCGTGGCGACGACGAACTGGTTTTGGTAAAGCCGCACGGTCGCGGTGGTGGCGACGTTGCTCTCGATGTCCGCATGCAGGTCGAAGGGCTCGCCGGACTTGAGGCCGCGGGGCACATCCACACCGGCGACAAGCACTTCGGGAGTGGTGGGATTGCGGAGCGGCACGGTGAATACCTCTGCGCCCCCGGCGGCGAGGCGGGCGGCGGTTTCGCGGCCGGCGTCGGACGTGTCGTTGCCATCGCTCAAGAGCACGACGCGACGCGCCTGGCTGGCGGGCAGGATGCTGGCGGCGAACTCCAGCGCACGGCTGATGTCGGTGCCGGCGCGTTCGGGGTCGGGCGTGGCG